>JAZQKF010000067.1:0-18498 GCA_045542015.1 Acutalibacteraceae bacterium | reverse complement strand
AGCCATGTCGTTCTGTGAGCCAAGGAGTTGATTTATGACATTGTCTTCCTAAGACCGCTTGGCCTCCGACTTCCTCTGGCCGGACGGCTTCCGCGAGGAGAAGATTTAAGATGTTGGGCGGATGTGGGCATCCGCCCCTACGGGCTCTGCCCGAGGTGGGGCGAAAATGTAGGGGTCGATGCCCACATCGACCCACTAAACAAAGTTAAACAGCCCGAGCAACCGATGGTTGCCCGGGCTGTTTTTGTTATTCCGTGATGGGCAGGCTGGCGATGGCGTTGAGTTCCATACCGGCGGTGTGACCGGACAGCAGCTCGTAATACCCCTGCGCCGCCACCATGGCGCCGTTATCCCCGCACAGGGACAGGGGCGGGGCATACAGCCCGTAGCCGCGCTCGGCGCAGGCGGCTTCCATACCCGCCCGCAGACCGCTGTTGGCGGACACGCCGCCCGCCAGCACGATGGTATCCGCCCCCAGATCGGCGGCGGCCTTCATCGTATTGCCCACCAGCAATTCCGTGACGGTGTGCTGGAAGGAGGCGCACAGATTCGCCTTGTTGATCTCCTCCCCCTTCTGCTGGGCGTTGTGCAGGCGGTTGATCACCGCCGTCTTCAGTCCCGAGAAGGAGAAATCGTATTCGCTGCCCTCCACGCGGGGACGGGGCAAGGGATAGGCGGTGGGGTCGCCCTCGTGGGCCAATTTATCCAGCGCCACGCCGCCGGGGTACGGCATACCCATAGCGCGGGCGGCCTTATCGTAGCATTCACCCGCCGCGTCGTCCCGGGTGCGACCGATCACCTCAAAGCGGGTGTAATCCTCCACCCGCACGATGTGGCTGTGTCCGCCGGACACCACCAGACACAAAAACGGCGGCTTCAGGTCGGGGTGCGCCAGATAGTTGGCGGCAATATGAGAGCGCAGGTGATGGACGGGAATCAGCGGCTTGCCGGTGGCCAGCGCCAACCCCTTGGCGAAGCTGACGCCCACCAGCAGAGCGCCGATGAGACCGGGGGCGTAGGTGACCGCGATGCCGTCGATGTCCTGCAGGGTCACCCCCGCATCCTCCAACGCCTGCTGCACCACCCCCGAGATGGCCTCGGCGTGACGGCGGGAGGCAATCTCCGGCACCACGCCGCCGTATTTGCGATGCTCCTCCACCTGCGAGGCGATGACGTTGGACAGCACCCGCCGTCCGTCCTCGACGACCGCTGCCGCCGTTTCGTCGCAACTGGATTCAATACCAAGAATTAACATAGTGATTACCTCATTTGGATAGGATAACGCCTCCCTTGCCTAAAGGGAGGTGGATTTTTCTGTGGTGCCAACCACAGAAAAAGACGGAGGGATACCGTGCAAAGCACGGAAAAACCGCCCTGCGGTTTTTGAATCCCCCAGCCTCGCATACGCTCGGCAGCCCCCTTTAGGCAAGGGGGCCTTTTTACTCAAAAATACAGCGAATAAATCGCCGCGTCCTCGGTGGGCTGGCGGTAAAAGCCGGGGCGCACCCCGTCGCGGACGTAGCCCATCCCCTCGTACAGGGCGATGGCGGGAGTATTGGACACCCGCACCTCCAGCGTGATGCGGTACAGACCGTGGGCGGCACCGTAATCGGACAGGTGACGCAAAAGTGCCTGCGCCACCCCCTGGCGGCGGGCGCTCGGCGCCACCGCCACGTTGGTGATAAAGCCCTCGTCCGCCGGGTGGTGCATACCCACGTACCCCAGCAGGGCGCCGTCCTCCCCCACCGCTACGGCGAATACCGCGCAGGGGTTGTCCAGCTCCTCCCGCAGAGAGGTCGCCGACCACGGGGTGGAAAAGCACGCCCGCTCCAGCGCCGCCACGGCGTCAATATGCTCTGCGCTCATAGGCAGGATACGCATGGTTTCACCTCCGTGTAGAAAAGCTCTAAAGCAATACACTTTAGAGGGTAGAGTGGTACCCGAAATCTGCCACACAGCGCAGCTGTGTGGTCGCAGATTTTAAGGAAGACGCCTTTTGCTTAGGCTAGGCAAAAGCGGAGTGAACCCTTTGTGGGTTCACGAGCATTTTAACGACGCATAAGCCGAAAGGCGCTTTCTTAAAACAGATTGCAGGGTAGCATCTCTATCCTCTCTACAAAAACAGGGGCAGAGAAATCTCTGCCCCTGTCGACGTGCAAACAATCAGATATTCTCCTCGATGTAGGCCACCAGCTGACCGACGGTGCGGATCTTCTCCACCATCTCGTCCGGAACCTCGCCGATGCTGAACTCATCCTCCAGGGACATCAGCATATCCACCAGATCCAAGGAATCCGCGCCCAGATCGTCAACGATATCGGTCTCGGTGGTGATGCTGTCGGCGTCAACCTCAAACTGGCTGCTCAGAATCTCTTTCACTTTATCGAATACCATAATTATTCTCCCTTCAAAAATCCGTCCGGGGCCGGGAAGCACACCGGTCTTTTCGAATAGCAGAGGGCATCCTCTACCACTCCATATTATTGGAAAGCTACCCGTTTGTCAACCTTTTTTTGCAAACTTACTGTTTGGTCTGCGCCAGATACTCCTCCAGACACAGGCCGGAATCCATGATTTTATGGGCGATCTCGGGGTCCCCCACGTAGCGGAAATGCCACGCCTCATAGATCACGCCGGTGACCGACTCCTTCCCCTTGGGGAAGCGGAGAATAAAGCCGTAATCGGCGCAATTCTCCATCAGCCACTTATAGGCGTTGGTCTTGGCAAAGGAGGCGGTCAGGGAATAATCGCCGCTGCCGTACAGATCCACCGCCAGACCGGTGTTGTGCTCCGAAAAGCCCGGGCGCTTGACCACCTCGCCGGCCTTGGTCTGCATCACCACCGGGTCGGAATAGGTGCCCCGCATACTGTCCACCTTGTTCCAGTACAGCTGCTCCTGCTTGCTGTAGGGACGATAGGAGGACTGGACGCCGATGTTGTACGCCTTTCCCGCCGCCAGCATCGCCATCAGGTCGTCGTACATCCGCGCGTCCACCTTTTGGTTGCCGTTGACGGCATAGCGATCCACCTTTTTCATCGTCACCTTGGTGTCGTAGCCCTTATCCATAGGATTCCAGTCGTTGACCAGCAGCAGATACCACGGGGTGGTGCGGGTGGCAGACTTTTTCTGCACGTAGTTATCCCCCGCATTAAACTGCAGCATACCCTCTTCGTCAATATAGCGATCCTTGTATTGAGGGCTGGTGACGGTGCCGCCCTTGGCGGTGGTGGAGGTGGTGGTCGTCTTCTTGGTGGTAGAGGTGGTGATCGTTTTATCGGCAGACGCGGCGTTCACGGGGACCACGTAATCGGCGCTGATATACGCCTCCTCCCCCTGCAGGTCGATGCGCCACCAACCATCCTTATACTCCAGCACCTTCACCTCCGTATTGGCGGGCAACGTCTTCAGCACCTCGAAGGTGGTGCCGGGACCGCGGCGCACGTTCAGCACGTCGGTGGTCACGTACGTACCCGCCTGGGGCACGGGAGCGGCAGTGGTCGTGGTGGTGGATGTGGTGGTGGACAGGTCCGCATCCGGCGTCGGGTCGGGGTCGGAACCGCCGTTCAGCACCACCAGCAGCACCGCCAGCGCCACAACCGCCACCGCCAGCACGATCACCAGCGGCAACAGCGGGTTTCTTCTCTTGCGTCGAATCTTCGCCATGGGTTAACGCTCCTTTACGCGTGTATTGCCAGTATATTATACACCATCCCATCTCATTACACAAGTGGTGAAATTTTAACGGCAATTTTCCGCTCGCCTATATAATAATATAAAAAAGTATTGACAGAGGCGAATCGGTGTGATAAAATGGCTGTTGCCGCATGTAACGGGCGCCGTATTTTACGGCACAAGTGAGGCATCTCCGCCCTGCGCAGCGAGTCTATAGAAAAGGTAGGTACGCCTATGTACGCAATCATTGAAACCGGCGGCAAGCAGTACAAGGTTCAGAATGGCGACACTCTGTTCATTGAAAAGCTGAATGCGGCTGAGGAAGACACCGTCACCTTCGACAAGGTGATCGCTCTGCACGACGATGCGAAGCTGAAGGTGGGCGCCCCCTATGTGAAGGGTGCTACCGTCACCGCTCATGTGCTGAAGAACGGCAAGGGTAAGAAGATCACCGTCTTCACCTATAAGCCGAAGAAGGGCAAGGCCCGCAAGCTGGGTCACCGTCAGCCCTATACCAAGGTGCAGATCGACACCATCAACGCCTGATTATGATTCGCGTCCGGTTTAAAACCGCCGACGGTGCCATCATCGGCTTCTCCCTCTCCGGTCACGCCGGCGCGGGTGAATACGGCGAGGACATCGTGTGTGCGGCAGTTTCCTCTGCGGCGTATATGACCGCCAATACGGTCACCGAGATCGTGGGCGCCACCGCCACCATCACCGTCGACGACGGCTATATGGATCTGACGGTCACCCAGCGCATTAAGGAATGCCAGGAGGTATTATCCGGTTTTCGACTCCATCTACAGGCAATGACAGAAGAGTATCCCACGCGGATACAGCTCAACTAATCAATTCGGAGGTGTAATTCCTATGTTAAGACTGAACCTGCAGCTGTTCGCCCACAAGAAGGGCGTTGGCTCCACCAAGAACGGCCGTGATTCCGAGTCCAAGCGCCTCGGCGTGAAGCGTGCCGACGGTCAGTTCGTTCTGGCCGGCAACATCCTGGTCCGTCAGCGTGGTACCCACATCCACCCCGGTAACAACGTGGGCATCGGCTCTGACGACACCCTGTTCGCCAAGGCAGACGGCATCGTCCGCTTCGAGCGCTGGGGCAAGGATCGTAAGCGCGTCAGCGTCTACGCCAAGGAGCAGTAATTGCTAACGAAAATCCCACCTGCTGTGCAGGTGGGATTTTTTTGTTTTGTCCCCCTGTACGGGTGTATTTTTTCTTGCCAAGCGTGACAACTTATTATATAATAAAGGTGTATGTGCTTATTAACCCTCTCAGAGAAGGAGGAATGACAATATGTTTGTGGATAAAGCCATTATCAAGGTGCGCGCCGGCAACGGCGGCGACGGAGCCGTATCCTTTCACCGTGAAAAATTCGTGGCGGCGGGCGGTCCCGACGGCGGCGACGGCGGTCGCGGCGGCAGCATCGTGTTCCGCCCCGACGACGGGATGAACACCCTGTCCGACTTTCGCTATCAGCGGAAATACACCGCCCCCCACGGCGAAAACGGACAGACCAACCGCAAAACCGGTAAGTCCGGCGAGGACACCATCGTCCGCGTGCCCCGCGGCACCCTCATCTACGACAACGAGACCGGTCGCCTGATGGCGGATATGTCCGACGACGAGGACTTCGTGGCCGCCAAGGGCGGTCGCGGCGGATGGGGCAACAACCACTTCGCCACCGCCACCCGTCAGGTGCCCCGCTTCTCCAAGCCCGGCGTGCCCGGCGAGGAGTACGAACTGCGGCTGGAATTAAAGCTGCTGGCAGACGTGGGTCTGGTGGGATTCCCCAACGTGGGTAAGTCCACCCTCATATCGGTGGTCAGCGAGGCCAAGCCCCAGATCGCCAACTACCACTTCACCACCATCACCCCCGTGCTGGGCGTGGTGCGCCCCGTGGCGGGTGTGTCCTACGTGATGGCGGACATCCCCGGCGTCATCGAGGGCGCCAGCGAGGGGGTGGGTCTGGGTCACGATTTCCTGCGGCACGTGGAGCGCTGTCGCCTGCTGGTGCACGTGGTGGATGTGTCCGGCAGCGAGGGCCGGGACCCCATCGCCGACTTCGACACCATCAACGACGAATTGCAGAAATTCAACCCCGAGCTGGCCTCCCGCCCCATGATCGTGGCGGGCAACAAGTGCGACCTGGCCACCGACCAGCAGCTGGAGGCCTTTGCCGCCGAGATGGAAAAGCGGGGGTACGAATACTATCCCATGATGGCTCCCATCGCCCACGGCACCGACACCATCGCCAAGCGGTGCGGCGAGCTGCTGCAAAAGCTGCCCCCCATCCGCCGATTCGAGGCGGAGGCACCCACCCTGCCCACGCCGGAAGAGCTGCGTGACCACTCGGTGCAGGTGCAAAACCGCGACGGCGTCTACTTCGTAGAGGCCAACTGGCTGCTCCGTGTGATGCGGGGTGTCCGCTTCGACGACCCCGAGGGGTTGGCGTACTTTGAACGGGTGCTCAACGGTGCCGGCGTCATTGATGCCCTGCGCGCTGCCGGCTGCGGTGAGGGCGATACCGTCAGCATCTACGATTTTGAATTTGACTTTATTGATTAAACGGAGTGTTTGCCAATGGAACGCTTATACCCCCAAGACATTGATCTGCACACCCTCAGCCCGCTGGCGCTGGCCTTTGTGGGGGACGGTGTGTACAGCCTGATGGTGCGGGAGCGCCTGCTGTGCGAGGCCAACCGCCCCGTCAACGACCTGCACCGCCAGTCGGTGCGGGACGTGCGCGCCGAGGCGCAGGCGGCGGCCATGGGACGCATTATGGAGCACCTGACCGAGGAGGAAGAGGCGGTATTTAAGCGGGGGCGCAACGCCCACACCGCCCGCTCCGGCGCCGACTATCACCGCGCCACCGGTCTGGAGGCGCTGTTTGGCTATCTGTATCTGGACGGACGCATTGACCGCGTGCGGGAGCTGTTCGCCCTTTGTGTGGAGGAATGACCATGATGAAAAAGACGAACTGGAAATCCTTGGCTCTTGACTTTGTGATGATTTTTGTGGGAAGCGTCTGCTACGCTTTTGCCATCGGTGCCTTCAGCGACCCCCACCACATCGCTCCCGGCGGTCTGTCCGGTGTGGCCATCCTGCTGAACTATATGTTCGACTGGATCCCCATCGGCGTGGCCACCATCGTGATGAACGTGCCGCTGATTCTCGCCGCCTGGTTCGTGCTGAGCCGCTCGTTGGCCATCCGCACCATGTGGGGCATCCTGCTGTCCAGCGTGATGGTGGACGTGATGGAGCCCTGGCTCAAGTCGGTGTACCCCGCCGACGAAAACGCTAACCCCCTGCTGGTCTGCATCTTCGGCGGTGCCATCCTGGGTCTGGGCGTGGGTCTGATCATGCGCCGCGGCGGTACCACCGGCGGTAGCGAGGTGATGGCCCGCCTGCTGGAGAAAAAGTACCCCCACATGTCGGTGGGCACTCTGATTCTGGTGGTGGACGCGGTGGTCATCACCCTGTCCGCCGTGGTATACGGCAACATCGCCAACGCCATGTACGCGGTCATCTTCGTGTTCGTGGGCTCCCAGATCATCGACCGCGTGGTATACGGCGGTCGCTCCGGCAAGATGGTGCTCATCTCCTCCCAGAAACAGCCGGAGATCTCCGCCGCCATTATGCAGCGGGTCAACCGCGGCGTCACCCTGCTGAAGGCGCAGGGCGGCTATTCCGGCATGGATCAGAACATGATCCTGTGCGCCGTGCGCAAGGACGAGGTATTCCGCCTGCGGCAGACGGTGTTCGAGATCGATCCCGACGCCTTCCTGATGCTGCTGTCCACCGATGAGGTGCGCGGCCTGGGCTTTATGAACCCCCACGAGGACTAAATAACAGCAAAAGACCCGAGGCGATGGGTCGCACAGTTAAGGACAGAAAAAAGAAGCACGAAAATTTCGTGCTTCTTTTTGTTTTGTCTTATACCGTAGCAAGCAGGACATTTTGGCACCAAATGCCACTTGTTAGGAGAACCTAAAACTCTTTCACCTATCTCAAAAGAAAGTGATATTGTGAGACGGGTCTCACAGTTATATTTTGCCTAACGGCAAAGTGATATTAAAACCTTGCGGTTTTAGTGATATTTTATTCGCCCAAAACTGCCGAAGGCAATACCACTCGGCATTAGCCGAATATAACTGCGTAGCAATACAACTCGCCGTAAGGCGAATAAAACTAGCCAAGTGTCCTTAAGGACACTTGGCTATGCCTCGGGTCTTTTTTTATCCCTCTTCGGTTTCGGGTAGCTTCCACACCAGAATCTCATCGGGGCGGGTCTTCTCCACGCGGGTGACCCTCACCGACAGACCGTCGGCGTCAAACACGTCCCCCACCAGCGGAATGCAGCCCATGGCCTCCATCACCCAACCGCTGACGGTGGTGGCGTCGCACTCGGTCTCGGTGCCAAAGTGATCCATCAGGTCAATAAGCTCGGTGGAGCACAGCACCACCGCACTGCCGTCCGACTGGGGCAGGATGTTCTGCACCACGTCGTCGTGCTCGTCCCAGATCTCGCCCACCAGCTCCTCCAGAATGTCCTCCATGGTGACGATGCCCAGCGTGCCGCCGTACTCATCGGTGACGATGGCGATGTGGGACTGGGCCTCCTGCAGCTGCTTGAGCAGCAGACGAATCTTCACCGTGGGGGGCACGAACACCGCCGGCTTCATCAGCTTGGCGGGGGTAGGCTTTTTGGATTGCAGGCGATAATAGTCCTTGTGATACACCACGCCCACCACCCGGTCGATGGTGTCGTCATACACCGGCAGGCGGGAGAAGCCGGTCTCCAGAAACGCCTCTGCCAGTTGAGCGGAGGTGGCGTCCACCGGCACCGCCGCCACGTCTACGCGGGGGATGAGGATGTCCACCGCCTCGCGGTCGTTAAAGGCGATGACCGAGCGGATCATCTCGCTCTCCTGCTCGTCCAGGGAGCCTCCCTGCTCCGCCTCGTCCACGATGGTGAGGATCTCCTCCTCGGTGACGGTCTGCTCGTCGGTGTCCTTAAACACCAGACGCAGCAGCTTCTTCCACAATGAGAAAATGAAATTAACGGGATACAGCAGCCAGGTCACCAGACGCAGCAGGCGCACGGTGTTCAGCGTGAACTTGTCCGCGTGCTGCTTTGCCAAGCTCTTGGGGCTGATCTCACCGAAGATCAGCACCACCACCGTGGTCACCGCCATGGCCGCCGCAGGACCGTTGCCCTCGCCCACCCACCGAATAAACGAGGTGGTGGCGATGGTGGTCAACAGAATGTTGACCATGTTATTGCCCACCAGGATGGTGGACAGCAGTTTATCGTAATCCTCGGTCATACGCAGCACCAGCGCCGCCCGCTTGCTCCCGTTCTCCGCCATATTCTTCAGGCGGATACGGTTAAAGGTAGAAAAGGCGGTCTCGGTGGCGGAGAAATACGCCGACAGAATTACCAGTACCAGCATCGTGATGATCGCGCCGATGTCGTTCGGCGCCATATTGACGGTAAGCAACGTGCTACTATCAGGGTCCATTTTGTGTGAAACACTCCTTGTTTTTTAAAAATTACGGCTATTGCCGCCACCATCATAGCAGAAAACCCCGTAAAAGTCCAGTATTATTTGCAGACGGGATATTTTCGGTAGGGACGGGAAACGCTATCTACAGCAAAAGGAGGGTGAAACTATGGACTATATGATGATACTCAAGGCCTTTGCGGTAGGCGGCGCCATCTGCGTGGTGGGACAGCTGCTCATCGACTGCACGGCGCTGACGCCGGCGCGGATCCTCACCGGCTACGTGGTGGCGGGGGTGGCGCTCACCGCGGTGGGGCTGTACGGACCTCTGGCCGATTTTGCGGGCGGAGGTGCCGCCGTGCCCTTGACCGGATTCGGGTATTCGCTGGCGGAGGGGGTCCGTCAGGCGGTGGATGAGCAGGGTCTGGTAGGGGCTCTGACCGGCGGCCTCACCGCCACCGCCGGTGGCATCACCGCCGCGCTGACGCTGGGTCTGCTGGCGGCCCTGGTGGGCAAATCCAAGGAGAAAACGTGAGGAAAGCGCCGTCCTCTGCGCGGGAGGGGATGGAACCCCTCCCCTACAGATTCTATCTCACGTTGCCCGGTACTGTAGGGGCGGAGGGACACTCACAAAAAAGGTCCTATGCAACCAACGGTTGCATAGGACCTTTTTGATTATCGTACCACGGAATAGATCAGCTCCTGCGGGGCGGGAGCGGTATCGGTGATGGTCAGCGCCGCCAGATAGGCGTCGGTGGCAGAGGACACCGCCTGAGGACGGTTGGTGTAGATGGTGGCCACGGGGTCGCCTGCCGCCACGTAATCCCCTACGGTGCGACCGATGCGGATGCCCGCCGCGTGGTCGATGGCATCCTCCTTGGTGGCGCGTCCGGCGCCCAGGGTGACCGCCGCCACGCCGATGGCCTCGGCGTCCATACCGCTGATGTAGCCGCTCTGCTTGGCGGTGACGGTATAGGCAGGGGCGGCGGGGAATTTGGTCATGTCGGTGAGGTAGGACGGGTCGCCGCCCTGAGCCTCTACCCACAGGCACATCTGCTTAAAGGCCGCACCGCTGTCCACCGCCTCGGTGACGCGGGCGGCGGCCTCCTCGGAGCTCCAGCCGCGACACAGACACAGCATCTCAGTAGCCAGCGCCTCGCACAGGGTGCGCAGACGGCGGTCTCCGCCGCCCTGCAGGATGCTGACAGCCTCCTGCACCTCCAGGGCGTTGCCCACCGCCTCGCCCAGAGGCAGATCCATATTGGTCACCAGGGCGGCGGCCTGCCGTCCGCAGGCGGCGGCAATATCCACCATCTGACGAGCCAACGCCTCGCCGTCCTGTTGGGTCTTCATAAATGCGCCGCTACCCACCTTAACGTCCAAAACGATGGAGTGGGAGCCCGCCGCCAGCTTCTTGCTCATAATGCTGGAGGCGATCAGCGGCACGCTGTCCACCGTGGCGGTCACGTCCCGCAGGGCGTACAGTTTTTTGTCCGCGGGGGCGAGATTGCCGGACTGACCGATGATGGCCAGACCCACCCGCTCCACCTGCGCCAGGAAATCCTCGGCGCTCAGCTCGGTGTGGAAGCCGGGGATGGACTCCAACTTATCCACCGTGCCGCCGGTGTGACCCAGTCCGCGGCCGGACATCTTCGCCACCTTGCCGCCCAGAGCAGCCACGATGGGACCCACGATCAGGCTGGTCTTATCCCCCACGCCGCCGGTGGAATGCTTATCCACCGACAGGGTGCCGAAGCGGGACAGATCCACCGTGTCGCCGGAGTGCATCATAGCGTCGGTGAGGATGGCGGTCTCCTGTGGGGTCATACCGTTGAGGCACACCGCCATCGCCAGCGCGGACATCTGATAGTCCGGAATATCGCCGGCGGTATAGCCCGCGATCATATGACGGATCTCCTGCTCGGTCAGAGCCTGACCCATCCGCTTATGTCGGATAATATCGTACATTCTCATAAAGAACACCTCGCATTCATACAGATAGTTTACCACACTTTTCCACCGATGAAAAGAGTTTTTTATTATCTGCAAAAAACGGTGGATTTTTTCGGTAGGATATGATAAAATGAACCGAAACGACTATTTAGTAACGGAGGAACCTCTATGGAAGGTTTGGTACAATGGTTTATCGAGGCGCTGGACGGTCTGTCCGGTGAGTGGGTGGCCTTTATCATCTCGATGGTGCCGATTCTGGAGCTGCGCGGCGGTCTGCTGGCGGCGTCGCTGATGAACGTGGATATCCTCACCGCCATCCCCCTGTGCGTCATCGGTAACATCATCCCCATCCCCTTTATTCTGTGGTTTATCACCCCTGTCTTCAGCTGGATGAAGAAAACAAAATTGTTCCGTCCTCTGGTGGAGAAGCTGGAAAAGAAGGCTATGAGCAAGGCGGATAAAATTGAAAAAGGCTATTTCTGGGGTCTGGCGTTGTTCGTCGGCATCCCCCTGCCGGGTACCGGCGCCTGGACCGGCTCTCTCATCGCCGCCCTGCTGGACATCCCTAAGAAAAAGTCCATCCCCGCCATTCTGGTGGGTATCGTCATCGCCACCGTGATCATGTCCTTCGTGTCCTACGGTCTGCTGGGATCGCTGATGGCGCTGTTCAGTTAACGCTGACGTTGTGAAAAAGGAGATTTTTGCCATCGCAAAAATCTCCTTTTTTTGTGCCTTTGATGGGGTATTATGTGTGGGAAGGACGCATATAATTCACTATGTCAAAGGAAAGGAACGGTACGTATGACAGACTTTTGTACCCGCTATCTGCCGGAGGGGGATCTCATCAACTCCCCCGAAAACAAACAAGCCACCGCCACCATCACCGCCCTGATGCAAGCCAAGGAGGAGGGTCGCCTGCTGGAGGGACGGGCGGTGCGCTGTGACGTGGACCACAACCTGTACGTCAAGCTGCCCTGCGGCGAGGGCATCATCCCCCACGCCGAGGGGGCGCTGGGCATCGCCGAGGGGGTCACCAAGGACATTGTGCTGATCACCCGCGTCAACAAGCCGGTCTGCTTCGTGGTGACGGGATTCCGCCACACCGAGGAGGGCTGCCGCCCCATCCTGTCCCGCCGCATCGCCCAGCAGCGGTGTCGGGAGGAATTTCTGGACCGCCTGCAGCCGGGGGACGTCATCCCCGCCCGCATCACCCGTCTGGAGACCTTCGGCGCCTTCTGCGATATTGGATGCGGACTGCCGGCGCTGTTGCCCATCGCGGACATATCGGTCAGCCGCATCCTCCACCCCTCCGACCGCCTGACGGTGGGTATGGAGATACTGGGGGTGGTCAGCTCGCTGGATAAGGGGCGCATCTGCCTGTCCCATCGGGAGCTGCTGGGCACCTGGGAGGAGAACGCCGCCCGCTTTACCGTGGGAGAGACGGTCAGCGGCATCGTGCGGTCGGTGGAGCCCTACGGCATCTTCGTGGAATTGTCCCCCAATCTGGCGGGTCTGGCAGAGCCGCACCCCGACGTGCGGGTGGGACAGCAGGCCGCTGTCTACATCAAAAGCCTGCAGCCGGAGAAGCTGAAGATCAAGCTGGCGCTCATCGACGCCACCGACAACGACCAACCCCCCACCCTGCCGGAATACTACATCACCAGCGGTCCGCTGACCCATTGGCGGTATTCCCCCGAGGGCTGCAGCCGCGTCATCGAGCGGTATTTCGAGCGAACGTAAGGAATTTATGAATTTTATCCCCGACGGGTTGCAAACCGGTCGGGGATTTTGTTATAATAAGGAAAAGAGATTATTTTGACACCGGAAAGGAGGAAAGCGGAATGAAACGACGGCTGATAAGCCTATTGCTATGCGTCGGCATACTGTGCCTGTGCGTCACCGGCTGCGGCGACGACGGCACCGGCGGC
Organism: Acutalibacteraceae bacterium; assembly: GCA_045542015.1. GTDB lineage: Bacteria > Bacillota > Clostridia > Oscillospirales > Acutalibacteraceae > UBA5905. Next base: position 5,424 of record JAZQKF010000067.1, on the reverse strand, counting down.
GGTTTCCGCTTCCCTCTGGAGGAGGAGCCGGTGACGCTGGACCCCCAGACCGCCACCGACACCGCTTCGGTCACGGTCATATCCGCCCTGTTCGAGGGGCTGACCCGTCTGGACAAGGACGGTAAGGTGGTGCCCGGCGCCGCCGACTGGACCGTGTCCGACGACCAAAAGACCTATACCTTCACCCTGCGGGAATCCTACTGGAGCTGCCTGCACCTGCGGGGGCAGGAAACCCCCTTTGACACCCCCACCATCCTAACCGCCCACGACTTTGTGTTCGCGTGGCAGCGGGCGGTGGACCCCGCCACCAAATCCGCGGTGGCGGCGGAATTCGACACCATTAAAAACGCCCGCGCCATCCGCCACGGCAAGCAAAAGGTCAGCGCCCTGGGGGTGGAGGCGACAGACGACAAAACGCTGGTGGTGACCCTGGTCAAGGCGGATCCCCACTTCCTCAGCCGTTTGGCTACTACCCCCTTTATGCCCTGTAACCAGGCATTCTTCGACTACACCGAGGGGCGCTACGGACTGGAGAAGGATTATCTCATCTCCAACGGTCCCTTCTGGCTGGGGGCGTGGAACCACAACGAGAGCCTGCTGATGTATAAGCACAACGACTATCACGATGCCGAGGCGGTGGCACCGGAGGCGGTGCGCTACGTCATCGGCACCGAGGACCCCCTGACCGCCCTGTCCGAGGGCGGGCTGGACGCCGCCCTGCTCACCGCCCAGCAGACCGCCGCGGCACCGGAGGGCGCCACCCTACACCCCCTGCAGGACACCCTGCGCAGCCTGTGGTTTAATACCGCCGGTGACCCCTTTACGGTGGCGGCGGTGCGCCGCAGTCTGCGGGACAGCATCGAGTGGGACACCCTGCGGGGCGTGTACGACGGCATCAGCGACGAAACCCCCGCCGAGGGCTACGTCACCCCCGAGGCGGTGGTCAGCGGCACCGAGCGCTACCGCACCGCGGACAACGCCCTCGCCTATGCCACCGACACCGCAGACGCCAAAAAACAGCTGGCCAAGGGTCTGGCAACGCTGGAGAGCGGCAGCCTGCGATTCGAGCTGTTGGCGGCGGACGACCCCGTCAGCGCGGACATCGCCCGCTATCTGGTGCAATCCTGGCAGAAGAATCTGGGGGTGTACCCCACCCTGACCCTATTGCCCCAGGCGGAGCTGAATAAGCGGGTGCTCAGCGGCAACTACCAGGCCGCCGTGTACACCCACACCCCCACCGGCAATACCGCCGCCGAAAACCTGTCCTGCTTCGGCTCCGACGGGGTGAATAATCTGTCCAACCTCAACAACAAGGACGTGGACGCCGCCGTGGAAACCGCCCTCAAGGGCGGGCGCAGCGCGGTGCAACGGCTGGAGGGGATGCTGTGGCAGGTCTGCCCCTGCGTGCCCCTGAGCGTGGTCACCCGCTACTATGCCGTAGCAGAGGACACCGAGGGCATCCATCCCCGCCCCTTTGGCGGCGGACGGTTCGCCGCCCCCCTCTATTTCCGCGAGGCACTGAAATTCGACTAACGAGCCCCACAGGGGTTCTCATAACGATTGCCGTAGGCAATCTCATAACTCTAAACTCATCACTTTGTTCTTTCCACTACCCTCTCCGTCACGGCTACGCCGTGCCACCGTCTCGCTGCGGCTCGGTCCACCCGCGGCTCTGACAGTCCACCGGACTGTCATTCACTACCGCGGGATGTCGCTTCGCTACCCAAAGGGAGAGGCAAGGGGTTACTGACTGAGATAAAAACACGCCGATGCTGACGCATCGGCGTTTTTTGTTTCGGATTAGTAATTCTCCTTGCGGACCTCGAAATAGGCCTGGGGATGAGCGCAGACGGGGCAGACGGCGGGCGCCTTTTTGCCCATAACCAGGTGTCCGCAGTTGCGGCACTCCCACATGGTCTCGCCGGCCTTCTCAAAGACCTGCTGCATCTCTACGTTCTGCAGCAGCTTGCGATAGCGCTCCTCGTGGGTCTTCTCAATGGCGGCCACCATACGGAACTGCTTGGCCAGAGCGGTAAAGCCCTCCTCCTCGGCGTCCTTGGCGAACTGATCGTACATATCGGTCCACTCGTAGTACTCACCCTCGGCGGCGGCCAGCAGGTTGGCGGCGGTGTCGCCGATGCCCTGCAGAGCCTTAAACCACAATTTGGCGTGCTCCTTCTCGTTGTTGGCGGTCTGCTCGAAGATAGCGGCGATCTGCTGATAGCCCTCCTTCTTGGCGACGGATGCGAAATAGGTGTACTTGTTGCGCGCCTGGCTCTCGCCGGCAAAAGCCTCCGCCAGATTGCGCTCGGTCTTGGTTCCCTTCAGATTCATAACAATACCTCCTGATGGATAAATTTTAAATACAGACATAGTATATCCAAAAATTTCAAATTTTTCAAGTTTTTTTACGGGAAAAACGAGATATTTTTGCCGACTTGCCCCCTGCCCCGCTTTATGGTATAATGAGGGAAATCTCCCAAGGGAGGAACAAGTATGAATCTGACCCTAAAACCCATCGCCCACATCCGCACCGACTTCGGCACCAAGTTCGGCGTGCCGCGGCAGAGCGGCGTGGTGGAGGCGCTGACCGCCCGCATCGTGTTTGAGCCGGAATACCGCAACCCCGACGCCCTGCGGGGTATGGAGGATTTCTCCCATCTGTGGCTGATATGGCACTTTTCCGAAGTGAAACAGGAGGGGTTTGCCCCCACCGTGCGCCCGCCCCGTCTGGGGGGCAACACCCGCATGGGTGTGTTCGCCACCCGCTCCCCCTATCGCCCCAACCCCATCGGGCTGTCCAGCGTCAAGCTGGTGGGGGTGGACTACGCCACCCCCGAGGGCCCCGTCATCACGGTGGCGGGGGCAGACCTGATGGACGGCACCCCCATCTTTGATATCAAGCCCTATCTCGCCTATACCGACGCCCACGCCGACGCGGTGGGCGGCTTTGTCCAGGGGCTCACCGACCGCTCGGTGCAGGTGCAGTGCGACCCCGCCCTGCTGGCTCCCCTGCCCGAGGACGTGCGCCACCGTCTGCTGGCGGTGCTGGCGCACGACCCCCGCCCCACCTATCAGAACGACCCCGAGCGGGTGTATGGTATGGACTTTGCCGGCTACGACGTCCGCTTCACCGTGGCGGAGGGAATTCTCACCGTGGTGGAGATTTTGGGTTGATTTTTGTCGAATAATGTGCTATAATCCTTAATTGTGAACAAATTGTTAACTCACCTTGAGGAGGAACGCCTATGAGAAGAGCAGACGGAAAGATGCTGCGCCACACCGACCCCATGTATCGCATCGTGGCCCACGTCATGAAGAAACGCAGCGATTCCATGAACTCCATCACCATCAACATCCCGTTGGAGCCTATTGAGAAATACATCCGTGAGAAGAAAAAAGAGGGCCGCACCATGAGCCATATGGCGGTGATCCTGGCCGCCTATAACCGCACGATCTGCGAATTCCCCGCCCTCAACCGCTTCATCGTCAATAAGCGGGTCTACACCCGCAACGAGATCGCCGTCGGTATGGTGGTGCTCCGTGCCGGAGCCACCGGCGCCGAAACCATGGGCAAGATCTATCTGCAGCCCGAGGACACCATCCTGGACGTGGAGGACCGCATCCAGAAATACGTGGCGGACAACCGCGACGTAGAGGGCGAGAACGCCACCGATAAGATCATCAAGACCCTGGTGGGTCTGCCCGGTCTGCTGCGCTTCGCCGTCAACCTGCTGGTGTGGATGGACTGGCACAACCTGCTGCCCAAAGCCATCATCGACGCCAGCCCCTTCCACGTGTCGGCGGTATTCACCAACCTGGCCAGCATCCGCACCAACCACATCTATCATCACGTATACGATTTCGGCACCACCAGCGTGGCGATGGCCGCCGGCAACGCCCGCGAGGTTCCCCGCCGCCTGCGCACCGGCGAGATCGTCCACGATAAGTGCCTGCCTCTGGGCGTGGTGATGGACGAGCGTATCGCCAGCGGCTATTACTTCGCCACCGCCTTCCGTCGGATGAAGGAGTATCTGAAGAATCCCGCCCTGCTGGAGGAGCCGCCGGAGAAGATCCTGGAGGACCCCGAGCTGTAAAAGGTACATAACAAAAAGCCTATGCAACCAACGGTTGCATAGGCTTTTTTTGTTTATCAGTCCTCTACCACGACGATGCCGTCGTCCTTCAGGGTGACGGTCATACCCTCCTTGACGTAGTCAAGGAACTCGTCACCCAGACTGTCCACCACCGGCATCTGCACCTCCGGCAGCCACACCGACGCCAGAATGGAGCCTGCCGCCGCCAGCGAGTCAATGGGCTGGGAGAACAGCATACAGGCGGGCTGACGGTTCATAGCGCAGGCGCAGTACAGCACCAGACCGCCGGTGGTCGAGCCGATGGTCTGGGGCAGGCACACCGCCTTGCCCGCCAGCTGGCGACCGTGGAGGTCGGGGTTGTTCTGATCGCCGCAGGTGGCTTTTTTATCGCCGAACTGCAGAGCGCCCTGCAGGGACGCCAGGGTGTTGAAGCCGCCGTGGGACACCACCGCCTCAGCGGTGACGGTGCCGGGGGCAACCACCCGTCCTTTAAACTCTTTCATCTCAGTTGCCTCCCTTCGTGATCTTGTGCAGGATCTCGTCCTCGGTGTAATAGCGGGCGGTGGTGTAGGTGCGCAATTTGTTGCTGCTGGTCATCACCGGCATACTCTTACACAGGGGATTGTTCATATACATCAGGGGGCAGATATAGGACAGAATAACGCCGGTGGCCGCCAGGCGGGCAGCGTATTCGGTCTTCTCAAACTCCGCCTTCACCGCCGGCGCGGTGGTGAACACGGTGGGGATCAGCACCTTCTTATTGCCGGACTCCTTGAGCCCCTGCTCCACCCGCTCGGTCCAATCCTTCAGCTGCTGCAGGCTCATATGGGGACAACCCACAAAGCACAGCTTGGGGGTGGCATCGGGATTCTTCCACATCACGGGATACTCATCCTGCACCCGCTGCAGCTCGGCATCGTCGATGACGTACACCTGCGCTCCCTCGGCGATGAGGGACTCGCCCTGCGCCTTGGCCTCGGGGGTCAGACCGTCGATGTGGTACAGACCCACCGCGCCGTTGGAGGCGGTGGCGGCGCCGAAATCCTTAAGATACGCGCAGGCCTCGTCGGTCAGCTCGTTGCCCAGCCAGGTATCCAGACCCATCACGTAGGGCACGTCCTCCATCACCTTCATACCGATGGCAGAGCCTAAAAGCTGTGCCTCCGGCTTTTTGGTGGTCTCCACGTTAACGATCCAGGTGGCGCGACGTCCCTCGTCGGTCAGCAGACCGAAGTGAGGCACGTAGCCGGCGATGGAGCCCATAATGTCCATAATGCCGCTGTTGCGGTTGCAACGGGCGCCCAGCACCGAATTGGCGTACACCACG
>JAZQKF010000066.1:0-2927 GCA_045542015.1 Acutalibacteraceae bacterium | reverse complement strand
TTGGCCAGGCTGTTGGGGATCACCATCAGCGGCAGGGTCACCAGATAGGCATAGTAGTTTTTAAACACCGCCAGAATCACGATCTGCAGGGCGTACTGTACGATGTATCGCACCGTCATGATCTTCAGACGGGTGTCCTCCCGCTGATAGGCGGAGAAGATGGCGTTGACGTAGCCAAACAGGATATAATCCATCACCGTGGCCGCCAGATAGAGGGCAAACATCACGTACAGGTTGGCGTCGGGGGGACACTCGTTGCCCACCAGACGGGGCAGGAAGGGCATCACGGCCATACCGCCGCCCAGAATCACCAGACCGATGATGCGGTAGATCTTACGGAAGAAGTTGATCATGGCGCAGATGGCGTCGTTGTCCTCCTTAGCCACCGCATCATACATCGTATAGACCAGGGCACTGCTGAAGCCCAGATTGGCCAGATTCAGCACCGTCAGAATGTTGTTGAACAGGGTGTTCAGACCGCTGTATTCCATACTGATGGCCTTGATGATGATGGTCTTGATCACAAAGGGGCCCAGCAGGGCGACCAGCCGATAGGCGGCGCCCCATATCGTATTGCGGAACGCATTTTTCGTCCGGGCAAGTTTCATTGTGTAGAGATGCCTCCGTTCATACTGTTACGGTGCGGCGATTTCAAAGCCGCTGACGGTGGGATAATGCTTCTCAAAGACCGCCACCGCTTTTTGACGCTCGGTCTCGAAATCACAGCTCATGGGGTCGTCGTTGACGCACACCACCTTGAGCTTGCGGTTGGACAGATAGCGGTCCACCGTTTCCACGCTGTCCTGACCTAAGGTCAGATAGCTGCTGTTGGGCTTGTGTGGGTTAAATTCGCCCTTCAGCAGCCGCCACCAGCGGAACAGGTACTGGTTCACGTCCTCGCGGCTGCGGAAGCGGTTGCGGCAGGTGCGCTCCAGTGCTGCGGGATAAGCCTCCCACACCTCCTCCAGCGTCTTTTTGCAATAGGGCATACAGGTGTGGAAGTTCTTAAAGCCGGTGATGGCGCTACCGGGGAACAGACAAAAATTAAATAGGACATCCTTTCCGTATTTTAGGTTGAACCATTTACGGAAATTCTGACGGAGCGCATGCTTTTTATCAAAAGTCATGTTCAGTTCGCCCAGCATATTTAAGTAGATGTAGGGCATAAAGCTGAAATTATCCGCAATGCGTACCATGCCGAATACTGCCGCATCATTGGGCAGGCCGCCTACGAAGAAATCCTCCGGCTTGGTGGGGCCGGTGAGGTATACATCGTCGTTAAAATAGATAAAGTGCTCTGCCAGCCCGGGGATGCGGTGCATATTCAGCTCAATGACGTGGGAGCTGTAGGTGGGCAGATATTCGGCGGGGATATACTCCTTGTGGTTGACGACGTGCAATTTAGGATGATTCACGTTCAGCCAGGGGGGCAGATGTCCCCAGGTGATCAGGTGCACCGTGCGCACCCAGGGGGCATAGGTTTCGATGCCACGGAACCAGTATTGGAACAGTCCCCATTCCCGATAGCGGGAATCGTTGCCGTCGCTGTTCTGATTGGGGCGGTAGTGACTGCGCTCGGCCAGCCATGCGGGGTCGGAGCCGTCCACCCAAGGGACTACGATGTCAATGGGAAAATCCGGCATAATGAAAGCCTCCGTTTCGTTGTTGGGGGGTTATTTCTCCACGCAGTAATGGATGCCTTTGTATTTGGTATAGCTGTTCTCCAGATCCACAAACACGGCGCTGTGGCGGGCGATCTGCTCCTCGGTGGGGGGCAGCTGCATATAATCGCCGAAGGAGATGGTCAGGTACTGATCCACGTCGGCGGGCACCGGCATGGGATGCCCCTCAAAGTCCATATAGGCGGGCTGACGGAACCACTCCGTGGGGAACCGCATCTTCATAATGGTCGCGCCCTCGCCAAAGGAGGCCACCAGATCACAGTGCTCGGTGCCGTATTTACTGATGCGGCGCTCGGCTCCCTTCCATAGCTTATAGCGGAGCTTTTGGGAGCGAACTACACCCAGCGCCAGCTTGGTGGCGTAGTATACCAGCTTGCTCTTGTGGCTGGGCAGCCGCTGGAAGTTGAAGCAGCAGTAGATCATAGAGTCGATCATCTGGGCATACCGCCGCCACTTAGAGGCGGGCACGCCGTCGATGGGGATGACGTCGATCATCAGTCCGTGGTGGATATCGCTGTCCACGCTGTGGGCGTTGATAAAGGTGGTGTTGTTATCCTTGATCTCGGTGGCGGAGTGATGGATGTTGACGCTCTCGTTGGAGCGCACGCAGGCATAGCGGGTGGTGTCGGCGTGTTTCTCCCACAGCTCCTGCAGCTTTTCATAGTCCTCGCGGAGCATAAAGACGTCCACGTCGTCATCCCAGGGGATAAAGCCGCCGTGGCGCACCGCACCCAGGGCGGTGCCGCCGCACAGGGCAAACCGCAGTCCGTTCTCGCGGCAGAACTGCTCGAAATACACTAAAATATTCAGCATTTTGTCTTGAATGTCACGGATGGGGGTATCGATGGTATGATCCATAGGGCGCCTCCTATATAAAGCAATAGTAACCTATTATCCTTACTACTATACCATATTATGTTCATATTTGCAACAAGAAAAAAGGAGGGTCGGCCATAGCCGACCCTCCAACAGGGCTCACATTTAATCAAAATAGCCTTTATAGCGGATTTTGCAGGGGCTGTCGGGGAACAGATGGGCGTGCAGGTCGATGAAATAATCGTCGGTCATACTGGCGATATAGTCCACCACCAGCTGGTTGGGCTCGGTCTGCTCATAGGGGATGTCCCGCGGACAGCCGGCACCGTTGCCGTAGTCGATGTGGTGGGTAAAGATGGGGGAGGCGGTGTTGCCCGTTTGCAGGTCCTCCAGCATTTTCTCATAGATATCCCGCATCATGGGCATCAC
>JAZQKF010000065.1:0-11206 GCA_045542015.1 Acutalibacteraceae bacterium | reverse complement strand
CATTGTCTTCCTAAGACCGCTTGGCCTCCGACTTCCTCGGCGGTTTTTATTATTCCTTAATGATAAATACAGGGATGGGAACGTCCCCCGTGCGGTTGACAAAATCCCCACGGATAACGGTGTAGCGGCGGCTGTCCAGCGTGGGCAGAAACGCCAGCAGAGCGTCCCGCTCCGCCGTGCCGTTCTCCCGCCCGTGGTAGATGCATAGACTCATCACGCCGCCCGACCGCAGCAGCTCCAGACCCGCTCTGACGGCGGCGATACTGGTATCGGGGGCGGAGAACACCGTGTGATCCCCGCCGGGGAGCCAGCCAAAATTGAACATAATGCCGTCCACCGACTCCGGCTGGGCATACTCGCCCAGGTGACTGTGACAGTCCAACACCACGCGGGCAATATGACCCACACCCTCCTGCCGCAGCAGGGTCTCGGTGCGGGTCACCGCCTGGGGCTGTATATCCATCGCCAGCACCCGTCCGCTATCCCCCACCAAGCGGCAGAGGAACAGAGTATCCCGTCCGCCGCCGGCGGTGGCGTCGATGCACACGTCACCTTCGTGGATATGATCCGCCATAAACCGATGGGTCAGACCCAGAGAATTCAGCGGAAACTCACTCTTCATCGTCCACCTCGGTGTCGGTCAGCTCCGCCACGTGGTCGCGGATGTACACCACACACAGGGACAGGGGGCTCTCCTGCTCCACCGCCCGATGGAACTCGCGCTCGCCCTCCGGCAGGTCGGTCTTTTCGGCGTGGGCATCCCGCAGGGACGCCAGCGCCGCCGCGGTGGCAGGGGCGCCGATCACCGGCAGTCCGTCCACCGCCGCATCCACCAGATGGCGGGTGGCGGTGTGGGTCAGACCCGCATAGTCGCTGTGCGCCAGCTCCTTGCACACCGCCCAGATGCTGTACACCACCGTAAAGGGCTGGGGCATATCCGCCAGCTCCTTTGCGGGATTGGGGCGGCGGGTGTCCGCCGCCCGGGACAGCACGTGGCACACCACCGCCTCCACCAGCTCCTCATCGGGGCAGGCGGCCAGCAGGTCGGGGGTCAGGGTGGCGTATTTCTTCATCAGCTTCGCCGCGCGGCTCTCGTCGCGGCGCTCCTTGCCGCCCAGGCGGATGAGCAGATAACAGCCCACCGCGGCAATAATCAAAATCGGTAATTCCCATTTCATAATTTATTCTCCCTTCGTCAGCAGACGATAAATGTCGCCCTTTTTCAGTCCGCACTCGGCGGCGGCGGTCTTGGCCGCCTCGGAGGGGCCCATCCCCTCCGCCATATAGGCGCGGGCCACAGCCGCCGCGTCCTCCGGCGCCACCGCCTCCCGCTGTACGGGGGCGGCACCCTCCACCACGATGACAAACTCGCCGCGGGGAGCCTCCTGTTCATAGCGGGCGCAGGCCTCGGCTAGGGTGGTGCGGATCACCTCTTCGTGTATCTTGGTGATCTCCCGCACCAGCGCGATGCGGCGGTCACCCAGCGTGTCCAGCAGATCCTCTAGCGTCCCCTTCAGCTTATGGGGCGCTTCGTAAAACACCATTGTGCGGGTTTCATTCCTCACGCTGTCCAGATGGGCGCGGCGGGGTTTTTTATTCACGTCCAGAAAGCCCTCAAAGGTGAAGCGACCGGTGGGCAGACCCGCCAGCGCCAGGGCGGAGCACACCGCCGTGGGACCGGGCACCACCCCCACGGGGATGCCCTTTTGGTGGCACAGATCCACCAGATCCTCGCCCGGGTCGGAGATGGCGGGCATACCCGCATCGCTGACCAGCACGCCGTTTTCACCGTTCAGCAGGCGGGCACACAGCTGCTCGCCCCGTTCCCGTCTGTTGTGCTCGTGATAGCTAACCAGCGGCTTCTGAATACCAAAGTGGTTGAGCAGCTTCAGCGTCACCCGCGTATCCTCGGCGGGGATGAAATCGCAGCTCTGCAACGCCTTGATGGCGCGGGGAGAAAAATCCGACAGGTTGCCGATGGGGGTGCCCACCAGCGTCAGTCGTCCGCAGTCTTTCATTGTGTGTCACCTGCTTTCGGTGTGATCTCACGATAGATCTCGCGATAGGTATCGGTCACGGTGCCGTCGGGGTGATACAGCACCAGAGGGGGCAGCCACGACAGCCCGGGGCGCCCGTCCTTGCGCGCCTCCAGCAGGAACAGCCAGGGGGCGGTATCCCCCTGCTTCTGCACCGGCTGCAGCCGCTTGGGCTCCAGGTGATGGGCGGTCAGCGCCGCCAATACGGCGGTCAGCCGCTCGGGGCGGTGGCACAGGAAAAAGCGTCCGCCGCTGTGCAAAAGCCACGCCGCCGCACCGCAGACGTGCTCCAGCGTGTCCGCCTGCTCGTGCCGCGCCAGACGCACCGCCCCGTCGGCATTGACGCCGCCCGCTCCCTGCGGGAAATACGGCGGGTTGCACACCACGCGGTCAAAGGAGCCGGCGGGAGCGATCCCCCGCGGGTCAGACCAGTCCCCCACCGCAAAGGTGGGTGCGGGCGACCCCGCAAAGCGGTCCGCCCCTGCCTGCGCCAACGCAACGGCGGCAGGCTGAATATCCACGCCGTGGACGGCGGCGGGGTTGCCTCCGGCGGCCAGCCGCAGAGCGATCGCTCCACAGCCGGTGCCCAGCTCACACACCGTATCGCCCCCACAGGACATGGCAAAGTGGGACAGCAGCATGGCGTCGGTGCCGAAGCGGTGGGTGTCGTCCACCGCCACCACCGTGTCCCCGTAGACAGGGATGTATTCCATTGTGCCGTCACCTCGTTTTCTGTCGTTAAAATTGAAATGCCGGACAGCGGCGCTGTCCGGCATTACGGTTTCATTAGCCCTGCTCGATAGCAGAAACGGGGCACTGATCGGCACAAGCGCCGCAATCAATGCAGGCACCGGCATCGATCTCGTACTTGCCGTCGCCCTCGGAGATAGCACCGACGGGGCAACCCTCAGCGCAAGCACCGCAAGCGATGCAAGCATCGGAAATAACATAAGCCATGGTTTACACCTCCTGTCGCTTTGTATCTTAATAATAACACAATATTTAAAAATTGCAATAGTTTTTTGCGTTGGAAATTATCCCTGCCGCTTATTCCGCGGGCGGTGGCGGCGGGGACGGTGATCGGACTTTCCGCCCTGCTTATCCGCAGGAGGCTGCGGCTTGTCGTTGCGAGGCTTGTTCTGAGGTTTTTCCTCCTTTTGGGGCTTTGGCTCCTTCGCGGTCTTTTCCTGCGGCGCCGTATCCTCCTCAGCAGGGGCGGGCGCGCGGCGGGCGGCGTTCAGATCGTCCCGATGCATCGGCACCGGTGCGGCGTCGGCGGAATCCTCCAGCCGCACCTTGATCTTGCCGGTGAGGATGTTGCTCTCGGTCACCACGCCGCGACCCTGGGGGGTCATCACGGTGGCGCCCACCTTGGGGCTGAGCTTATTCAGCTCCTCATAGGCGTCCTGCTCGTACTTCAGACAGCACATCAGACGCCCGCAGGAGCCGGAAATTTTGGTGGGGTTCAGGGACAGACCCTGCTCCTTGGCCATCTTAATGGACACCGGCTGGAAATCCTTGAGGAAGCGGGAGCAGCAGAAGGGCTGACCGCAGATGCCGATGCCGCCCAGCTTCTTCGCCTCGTCGCGGACACCGATCTGGTGCAGCTCGATGCGGGTGTGGAGGGTGGAGGCCAGATCCTTCACCAGATTGCGGAAATCCACCCGTCCCTCGGCGGTGAAATTAAAGGTGATCTTGGAATTGTCAAAGGCGTACTCCGCGTCCACCAGCTTCATATCCAGCTGATGCGCCTCGATGCGCTCCTGGCAGATCTTCATAGCCTCGCGGGCCTTTTGGGCGTTTTTCTCCGCCCGCTCCAGATCCTCGGGGGTGGCGCGGCGCAGCACCGGCTTGATTCCCTCGCGGGGCTCCTTCATCTCCCGATTGGCGCGGGCCACCTCGCCGCACTCAATGCCGCGGGAGGTCTCCACCATCACCTTCTCCCCCGGCAGCAGCTGCAGCGCACCGGGGTCAAAGTCGTATATCTTTCCGTTCTGATTAAAACGGATGCCGACGATCATAGCCATAATAGCCTCCTTAATACCCTGCCGCCTGCCGCAGGCAAGCGCACAGACGGGTCAGTAACAACGTATTGTTCATATTCCGCAGCTGACAGCCGCGCAGCTGCTCCAGCTGCTGTATCAGCGCGGTGAGCCGTCCGCCGGTCAGGCGGGTGGCCAGCAGATCCGCCGCCTCGGGAGCGGTGGACAGATGGGTGGTGCCGCCGTGCTGACGCACCAGGGCGTCACGGCACACCAGGGACAGACCGGTCAGCACGCCGGTCAACAGCTCCTTTTCCTTCTCCAGAGGGCCGCACAGCACCATCAGATCCCACTCGCTGGAGGACAGGATGGCCTGCGCCATACGGGGCACCAGCTCCAGCACCTGACGGAAGGCGCCGTCGCTGACGCCGTCCAGCACCTGCCCGATGGCGCCGCCGAACAGACTGTGGGCGCGGCGCAGATCCTCCTCGGCCATATTCGGTAGGCGGGCGGTGAGGATGGGTGCCGCCTGCTCCCACTCCACGGGGGACAGGGTCAGGCACACACAACGGGACTGGATGGTGGGCAGCATAGAGGTGCGGCTGTCGCAGGTGAGGATGAACACGGCGTGGGCAGGCGGCTCCTCCAGAATCTTCAGCAGGGCGTTCTGGGCAGGGGGGCCCATCAGATGAGCGTCCGCCAGCAGGATCACCCGATAGGGGGACTCGTTGGGCATCAGGAACACGTCGTCCCGCAGCCACCGCACGGTATCCACCGGAATGGCAGAGCCGTCACCGCCCCGCTCGGTCAGATCGGGGGGAACCTCCTTTTGGCACGCGGCGCAGACGCCGCAGGGGCGCTGGGCGCTGTCCTCGCACCGACACATAGCCGCCCGGGCGATCAACCGCGCCAGGGTACGGCGTCCGGTACCGGGCGCACCCTCCAGCAACAGGGCGTGGGGAAACCGGCGGTTGTCGATCTCGGCCGCCAACTGCCTCTTGATGGATTCGTTTCCGACAAAACCGTCGAACCGCATACGCCTGCCTCCCCACATTAAAGTTTATACATATCCTATTATACACGAACCGCCCGTCGGTGACAAGGCTTTTTTTGCGGGAATATTTTGCCGCCAAAAAAATAAAAAAGTTGACGAAAATTCGGTTTTTCTCCTTGTTTCGGGCGGGAAAGTGTGATATGCTAATTGTGTATTTTGTTATGGGGTGGGATCGGCTATGAAACTGGGCTTTGACAGCGACCTGTATATGCAAAAACAGCGGGAGCAGATACTGGACCGTATCTCCCGATTCAGCGGTAAGCTGTATCTGGAATTCGGCGGTAAGCTGTTCGACGACTATCACGCCGCGCGGGTGCTCCCCGGCTTTGAGCCGGACGCCAAGATCCGTATGCTCCGCAGTCTGGCGGATCAGGCGGAGATCGTCTTCTGCATCAGCGCCGACACCATCGAAAAGAATAAGATCCGCGCCGATCTGGGTCTGAGCTACGACCAGGATCTGCTGCGGCAGGTCAATATGGTGCGGGATATGGGTATCGCGGTCAACAGCGTGGTCATCACCCGCTACACCGGTCAGACCGCCGCCGATCAATTCGCCTTTAAACTGGATGCCCTGGGCATCCGCCACTACATCCACCGCCCATCGAGGGCTATCCCGCCGACGTGGACCACATCGTCAGCGATATGGGCTACGGCGCCAACCCCTACATCGAAACCACCAAGCCGCTGGTGGTGGTCACCGCCCCCGGACCCGGCAGCGGAAAGCTGGCCACCTGCCTGTCCCAGATCTATCACGAGCATCAGCGGGGCATCACCTCCGGCTATGGCAAATACGAGACCTTCCCTGTATGGAATCTGGGGCTCAAGCACCCCGTTAATTTGGCCTATGAGGCCGCCACCGCCGACCTGCAGGACGTGAATATGATCGACCCCTTCCATCTGGAGGCCTACGGCGTCACCACCGTCAACTACAACCGCGACGTGGAGGCGTTCCCGCTGGTGAAGACCATTCTGTCCCGCATCACCGGCAACGACGACGTGTACAACAGCCCCACCGATATGGGGGTGAATATGGCAGGCTATGCCATCGTAAACGACGAGGTGTGCCGCGAGGCCAGCCGTCAGGAGGTCATCCGCCGCTATTACAAGGGGCTGTGCGACCTGAGAATGGGACGCGAGCGGCAGTCCACCGTGGATAAGCTCAAGGCCATTATGCAACAGCTGGAGCTGCACCCCACCGACCGCCCCGTGGTGCAGGCCGCCCTGGATAAGGCAGAGCGCGCCAACGCCCCCGCCGTGGCCATCCAGCTGCCGGACGGACGGCTGATCACCGGCAAATCCTCCAAGCTGCTGTCCGCCTGCTCCGGTGCGGTGCTCAACGCCATCAAGATGATGGCGGGCATCCCCAAGGAGGCGCTGCTGATGAGCCCCGCCGTGCTGGAGCCGGTCATCGACCTCAAGGTGAATCTGCTGCACAGCCACGCCAGCGCCCTTAAGCTGGACGACGCGCTGGCTGCCCTGTACATCTGCGCCGCCACCGACGAGATGGCCGCCCGCGCCGTGGCACAGCTGCCCAAGCTCAAGGGGTGCGAAATTCACTCCACCCAGCTGCTGTATTCCGGCGACGAATCCACCCTGCGCAAGATGCGGCTGAATCTCACCTGCGAGCCGGTATTCCCCGGCCAGAACATAATCTATCGATGAGGTAATCGTTATGGAACTGAACGGTAAAAAAATCAACTTTTTAGGTGACAGCATCACCGAAGGTGCCTGCCTGGAGGACTGGAACAACGTGTACTGGATGCGGCTGGGTCGCGAGACCGGCGCCACCGTCCGCGGCTACGGCATCGGCGGCACTCGCATCGCCCCCCGTCTGAACCCCGAGCGCCCCGGCGAGGAGGGCTTCGGTCAGTATTTCGGCTCCCGCGTGGCGGGTATGGACCCCGACGCGGACATCGTGGTGGTATGGGGCGGCACCAACGACTTCGGTCACGGTGACGTGCCGCTGGGCACCATCGACGATCGGGACAACACCACCTTCTACGGCGCTCTGCATTGCCTGTACCGCGCCCTGTGGGAGAAGTATCCCACCGCCCAGATCATCGTGATGACCCCCCTGCATCGGGTGGGCGAGCACGACGTCCTCAACGAGCACGGCAACCCCGCCATCGCCCCCTTTAAGGTGATTCGGGACACCATCATCGAGGTGGCCGCCTATTATTCCTTCCCCGTGCTGGATCTGTACGCGGTCAGCGGACTGAACCCCGAGCTGCCGGTCATCAAGGAGACCTATATGCCGGACGGTCTGCACCCCAACGACGCGGGACACGAGCGCATCGCCTCCCGCCTCATCGGCTTCCTGAAATCCCTGTAAAATATCGCCTTTTCACAGCCTTCACCCCTCTGGGGTGAGGGCTGTTTTTTCTTGTCGAATTGTGGTGGTATTTTCTGCCACCACTAAATGTAGTGGGTTGCTTTTTAGGGTGAAATCAAGTAAAATTTAAGGTGAATTATTGTGGGGTAAAATCTGCGATTTGTCCCCCGAAAAAGGAGAAATTTTACGTATGAACAGAAAATTTCGCTTGTCCGTGGCACTGGATATCGACGATCTGCTGATGGAGTGCGTTCCCTACGCCATCCGTCTGGCCAATGAAAAATATCAGTTCGACCCTCCGCTGACCATCTACGAGGTGGACCGCTGGGGCACTCTGGGCACCCGCGCGGACGTGATCTTCGAATTCTTCCACGACCCCGACTTCTTCCGCACCCAGCCGGTCATCCGCGGTGCAAAGGAGTTCGTGCGTAAGCTGTCCCGTATGACCGAGGTGTTTGTATCCACCTCGGTGTATCCCGAATATATGAGCATCCGCGCGAAGCGTATTATGGAGGAATTCCCCGAGATCCCCCAGGACCACATCTATATGGGCTCCCGCAAGGATAAAATTCAGACCGACATCCTCTTCGACGACGGCATGCACAACGTGGCCCGCTCCAACGCCACCTATCCCATCCTGCTGCGCCGCCCGTGGAATCAGCACGCCACCGGTGTGCTGGCGGTGAACAACTACAACGAATTCCTCAAGCTGGTGGAGGTCATCGGCGAGAGCTATGCCCCCCGCAGCCATCAGCAGGACGAGGGTCAGCCCGGCGTGGTGGTGCTGGTGGGTCCCTCCGGCAGCGGCAAGAACGAGATCGCCGCCCAGCTGCTGAAAAAATCCCGCCGCTTTGAGCGGTTGGTGAGCTATACCACCAACAAGCAGATGCAGCAGGACGAGGAGAAGCGGTATCACTACATCTCCCTGCCCGAATTCCGCCGTATGCGGGATTCCGGCGAATTGTTCGAATCCACCATGTACGCCGGTCACAACTTCGGCTCCTCCAAGCAGGACGTGGAGGACATCCTCTCCCGCGGCAAGCACGTACTGACCGTCATGGACATCTGTGGCGCTATGGGTCTCAAAACCCACTTCCCCAAGGTGACCACCATCTACATCCAGCAGACCAAGGAGGCGCTGCTGGCCGACCTACTGAACAAGCCGGTCAGCCAGGAGGAAAAGATCCAGCGCATTATGGCGCTGGATGCGGAGCAGCGCAACGCCGACATCTGCGACTATACCGTGCCGGTGACCACCTATGAGGACGCCGCCGAGGAGATTCTGGACGGTCTATTCCACAGACGGCACAAAAAACCGTAAAAAATTCTACAATTTGACTACATTTTATCAGGTATAATTGTGATATCTAACTAACTTATATTTTACCTATAATAAAGGTTGAAATTTTTGCGAATTCTGTTATAATTTAAGGTGAATATCGGCGCGGTTTTTTCAAGGCCGTTCCGTGACCATCCCGATCCCCGAAAGGAGGAATCCTTTGAACGTAGATTTACAAAAAGCCGGTCTGTGGAAACGGATCGCCGCCGCCATTCTGGATTTCATTTTGCTGTCCATTGTGGCCGTGGGTGCCTGCTGGGCGCTGAATGCGGCGCTGGGCTATGACGCCCATATGCAACACGCCGAATCCATCAAGACCGCCTATGAACAGGAGTACGGCATCCCATCGGACGCCAACCGCGCCGAAATGAGCGCAGAGGAGCAAAAAGCCTATGACGACGCCGTAGCCAAAGCCAACGAGGCTCTGGCAAAGGACCCGGAGGCCATCAAGGCCATCACCACCATGCAGAACCTGATGCTGATCATCCCCACCTTCGGCATTCTGCTGGCGATACTGCTGCTGGAATTCGCCGTGCCGCTATTGTTTAAAAACGGTGCGACGGTGGGCAAGTTCGTGTTTGGTCTGGGGCTGGTCCGCACCGACTGCGTGCGGGTCAATCCCCTGCAGCTGTTCACACGAGCGTTGCTGGGTAAATACACCATCGAGACCATGATCCCCGTGTATCTGGCGGTCATGATCTTTAACGGGTCGCTGGGCATAATGGGTCTGGCGGTGATCGCGGGCATCCTGCTGTTGCAGGTGATCCTCTACTTCGCCACCCGCACCCACTCCCTCATCCACGACCTGATGGCCGGCACGGTGGTGGTCGACGCCGCCAGCCAGCGCATCTTCGCCAACGACGAGGAGCGCATTGCATTCAGCAAGCGCCTGGCCGCCGAAAAGGCCGAGCGCCAAGCGTATTAATCCGTACACAAAAAAATACAAATAAACTGAGAGGACGTTTGTATGAAAGTAACACTGCAAAATCTGACCAAAATCTTCCCCAGCCGTGACAAGAAGTCCGGCGCCGAGGTGGTCGCTGTCAACGACTTCACCTTCGACATCCCCGACGGCAAGCTGATCGGTCTGCTGGGCCCCTCCGGCTGCGGTAAGTCCACCACCCTGTATATGATCAGCGGCCTGCAGAAGCCCTCTGCCGGTAAGATCTTCTTCGGTGACGAGGACGTGACCGACCTGTCCACCGAGAACCGCGGCATCGGTCTGGTGTTCCAGAACTACGCGCTGTATCCCCACATGACCGTTAAGCAGAACATCCTGTTCCCCCTGCAGAACCTGAAGGGCAAGGATAAGCTGTCCAAGGATGAGATGCAGGAGCGCGCCTACGAGGCCGCCCGTCTGGTACAGATCGACGACCTGATGGACCGTAAGCCCAACGAGCTGTCCGGCGGTCAGCAGCAGCGCGTGGCCATCGCCCGCGCGCTGGTGAAGATGCCGCGCGTATTGCTCCTGGACGAGCCCCTCTCGAACCTGGACGCCCGCCTTCGCCTGCAGACCCGGGAGGAAATCCGCCGCATCCAGCGCGAAACGAAGATCACCACCGTGTTCGTCACCCACGACCAGGAGGAGGCTATGTCCATCTCCGACGTTATCGTCGTTATGAAGCTCGGTGTCGTTCAGCAGATCGGCAAGCCGCAGACTGTTTATGACAACCCCGTCAACCTCTTTGTTGCAAAGTTCCTCGGAACTCCCCCCATCAACGTTTTCAAGGCACAGGTCGCAAATGGTAAGCTCGTAATAAACGGCGAGGCTGTTCTCGACGTTCCCGGCACCCCTGACCGCGAGGTTTTTGCCGCGATCAGACCCGAGGGCTTCATCCCTGCGGAAAACGGCGCAATGACCTGCGAGCTTTCTTCGATCGAGGTAATGGGCCGCGACGTAAGCATCGTTTCGAAGAACGAGGCTATGCTCACTCCCACCATCCGCTCCATCGTTGACGCGGATTACAAGATCTCCGCGACCGCGCAGAGCGTCAAGTTCGACCTTAAGCCCCACAAGGTATTCATTTTTGATTCCGAGACTGAGGAAAGAATCTATTTCGGCGACCAGATCGCACCCGAAGCCGGCATCTGAGGTAGACCGATATGAAAAAATTCCTTCAAAAGATCAGATTTGAGGAATGGAAGGCTTGGATATACCTTGCTCCCGCAGTTGCTCTTCTGCTCGTCTTCACAGTTTGGCCGATAATCAACACCCTTCGTATGGCATTCTGGGAAGATTACAGCATCATGAAGGAGCTTGGCGGAACGCTTGACTATACCTTCGGCATCAAGAATTTTGAAAAGGTCATCAAGTATCAGGGCTTCATCGACTGTCTGAAGAACACTATGCTCCTGACCGTCCTCACAGTGCCGATCTCCACCATCCTCGCTCTTGTGATCGCGGTATGTCTGAACGCTATCAAGCCGCTTCAGAGATTCCTGCAGACCATCTTCTTCCTTCCC
>JAZQKF010000064.1:0-41979 GCA_045542015.1 Acutalibacteraceae bacterium | reverse complement strand
TCTGCTGGCGGCCATCCTGCGGGACGATACGGGGGTGGCGGTACGGCTGTTGGTGGCGATGGAGGCACGTCCGGCGGAATTGTTGAATGAATTGAGCCGTATGGCGGGTGCGCCGCCCGCGCCCCATCGGTCGGCACGGAGCGGGCGCACCCCCATCCTGGATCAGTATGGGCAGGATCTCACCGAGCGGGCGCGGCAGGGGCGTCTGGATCCGGTGATCGGGCGGGACGAGGAGATTGCCCGCACCATCCGCATCCTCTGCCGCCGCACCAAGAATAACCCCTGCCTGATCGGCGAGCCCGGGGTGGGCAAGACGGCGGTGGCGGAGGGTCTGGCACAGCGCATTGCCACGGGGCAGGTGCCGGAGCCGCTGCGGAATAAGCGGCTGTTGACCCTGGATCTGACCGGTATGGTGGCAGGCACCAAGTATCGGGGCGACTTTGAGGAGCGGGTGAAAAACGCCGTGGCGGAGGTGAACAAGGCGGGGGATATACTGCTGTTTATTGACGAGATACACAATCTTATCGGCGCCGGTGCGGCGGAGGGGGCGGTGGATGCCGCCAACATCCTCAAGCCGGTGCTGGCGCGGGGGGAGTTCCAGCTCATCGGCGCCACCACCATTCAGGAGTACCGCCGCCATATTGAGAAGGATGCGGCGCTGGAGCGGCGATTTCAGCCGGTGACGGTGCAGGAGCCCTCCGCCCACCAGACGGTGGAGATCCTGCGCGGTCTGCGGGATAAGTACGAGAGCCACCATTGCGTGCGCATTGATGACGAAGCGATTCAGGCGGCGGTGGCGCTGTCGGTGCGGTATATCCCCGACCGATTTCTCCCTGATAAGGCGGTGGATCTGATGGACGAGGCGGCGGCGCGGGTGCGCCTGCGGGAGTCGGAGAGACAGCCGGTCTGCTCGGGGGCGGTGTGGGACACCGCCCTGACCGAGGCAGATGGGGGCGAGCAGGAGCGGGTCACCGCCGAGGACGTGGCGGCGGTGGTGTCCTGCTGGAGCGGCGTGCCGGTGGAGCAGGTCACGCTGGAGGAGAGCCACCGCCTGCAGACGTTGGAGCAGATTCTGCACCGCCGCCTGGTGGGGCAGGATGAGGCGGTGGGGGCGGTGTGCCGTGCGGTGCGACGCAGTCGGGCGGGTCTGCGGGACCCCAACCGCCCCATGGGCTCCTTTATCCTGCTGGGTCCTACCGGCGTGGGCAAGACCGAATTGTGCAAGGCGCTGGCGCAGGCGCTGTTCGGGGACGACAGGGCGATGATACGGCTGGATATGTCGGAGTATATGGAGCCCCATTCGGTGTCCCGTCTGTTGGGATCACCCCCCGGCTATGCGGGGCACGAGGAGGGGGGACAGCTCACCGAGGCGGTGCGCCGCCGTCCCTACAGCGTGGTGCTGCTGGATGAGATCGAAAAGGCGCACCCTGATCTGTTCAACGTGCTGCTGCAGCTGCTGGAGGACGGTCATCTGACCGACAGTAAAGGGCGGCGGGTGGATTTTCGCAATACCCTCATCGTGATGACCTCCAACGTGGGCGGTCGCCGTATGGTAGGGGAGGGGCGTGTGGGCTTCGGCGTGGACGGGCAGGATGCGGCGGCGGTGCGGCAGTCCGCTATGAGCGAGCTCAAACGGTTGTTCCCGCCGGAATTGCTCAATCGCATTGACGAGGTGGTGGTGTTCCACCCCTTGACACGGGAGCAGGTCGCGACCATCGCCGAGCGGTGGCTACAAACGCTATGTAAGCGGTTACAATCCCTTGGTTATCGGGTTGACGTTGCGCCGCAGGTGGCACAGCGGCTGGCGGGGGAGGGCTTTGACCCCGCCTATGGTGCCCGCCCCCTGCGGCGGGCGGGACAGCGTCTGGTGTCCGACCCGCTGGCAGAACGGCTGCTGGACGGCACCTACCAAAAAGGGGACACCATACGGGTGTCGGTGGAGCAGGACACCATCGTGTTTCATTAAACCATACGCGATAAAAACATCAAAACGGCGGCAGCGAATCGGCTGCCGCCGTTTTTGCCCCGTCTGCTGATGCATACCCGAATGAATATATACATCAAAAATGTATATTTCCGCATAAAGTTGAAAAATTATGCAAAAAATGCGGGAAAACACCTTGACAAATCTGTATATGGGTGTATAATGAGCGAGTGACTGAAACGCGGCAATACGACCGCATATATATGCAAGGAGGACGTTCCTATGAACAAGGAGAATATCAAAAAGGTGGTTCTGGCCTATTCCGGCGGTCTGGACACCTCTATCATCATCCCGTGGCTGAAGGAGAATTATAACAACTGTGAGGTCATCGCCGTGGCCGGCAACGTGGGTCAGGCGGACGAGCTGGACGGTCTGGAGGAGAAGGCGCTGAAGACCGGCGCCTCCAAGCTGATCGTGGCCGATCTCACCGACGAGATGGTGGACGACGTGGTCATCCCCTCTATGAAGATGGGCGCCAAGTACGAGAATTACCTGCTGGGTACCGCCTTTGCCCGCCCCATCATTGGTAAGGCGCTGGCGGAGATCGCCATCGCCGAGGGCGCTGACGCCATCTGCCACGGCTGCACCGGCAAGGGCAACGACCAGGTGCGGTTTGAGCTGGCTATCAAGTATTTCGCCCCCGATATGCCCATCATCGCCCCCTGGCGTGAGTGGGATATCAAGTCCCGCGACGAAGAGATCGACTACGCCGAGGCGCACAACGTACCCCTGAAGATCAGCCGCGAGACCAATTATTCTAAGGATAAGAATCTGTGGCACCTCTCCCACGAGGGTCTGGATCTGGAGGATCCCGGCAACGAGCCGGATCTGGAAAAGCCCGGCTACCTGGAGATGGGCGTGTCCCCCTTCGCCGCCCCCGACGCTCCCACCTATGTGACCATCGACTTTGAGGCGGGCGCTCCCGTGGCGCTGGACGGCGAGAAGATGAAGGCCTCCGCCATCATTGATAAGCTGAATCAGCTGGGCGGTGCCAACGGCATCGGCATCATCGACATCGTGGAGAACCGTCTGGTGGGTATGAAGGACCGCGGCATCTACGAGACCCCCGGCGGCACCATTCTGTACTTCGCTCACGAGCAGCTGGAGATGCTGACCCTGGATAAGGACACCATGCACTTAAAGCAGAAGCTGGCCATCGACTTTGCCGACCTGATCTACAACGGCAAGTGGTTCTCTCCCGCCCGCGAGGCGCTGTCCGCCTTTGCGGACAAGGCCAATGAGTACTGCACCGGCACCGTGAAGCTGAAACTGTACAAGGGCAATATCATCCCCGCCGGCACCACCTCTCCCTATTCTCTGTATTCCGAGAATCTGGCCACCTTTGACGAGTCCGATTACGATCAGAAGGATGCCCAGGGCTTTATCAATCTGTGGGGTCTGCCCACCAAGGTGCAGTCTCTGCGCGTTAAGGGTCTGCTGAAATAAGATTTTTCTATGACATAGCGGGTTTTTGCCCGCTATGTCATACCCATTTTATTATGAAAGTGTGATTATGATGGCAAAGATGTGGGCGGGTGTCACCGACGGTGTCACCGCGCAGATCGCAGACGATTTCAATTCCTCCATCCGCTTTGACAGTCGGATGTATCGGCAGGACATTATCGGCAGTATGGCTCACGCGGCCATGCTGGGTGCCAAGGGCATTATCCAACAGTCCGAGGCGGAGCAGCTCATCGACGGTCTGCAGGGCATCCTGGACGATCTGGACAGCGGTGCGATGACCTTTGATATGTCCTGCGAGGACATTCATATGTTCGTGGAGCAGGTGCTGACCCAGCGCCTGGGCGACGTGGGCAAAAAGCTGCACACCGCCCGCAGCCGTAACGATCAGGTGGCGCTGGATCTGCGTCTGTATCTGGCCGAGGAGAATACCGCCATCACCGTCTTGGTCAAGGATCTGCTCACCGCCGTCACCAATAAGGCGGAGCAGTATAAAGCCACCATTATGCCCGGCTACACCCACCTGCAGCGGGCACAGCCCATCACCTTCGGTCACCATCTGATGGCTTACGCTATGATGCTGTGCCGCGACCTGGATCGGTTGGCGGACTGCCAAAAGCGGACGCTGGTGTCCCCCATCGGCTGTTGCGCGCTGGCAGGCACTACCTATGACACCGACCGCTATTTCGAGGCGGCTCAGCTGGGTATGACCGACATCTGCCTCAACAGTTTGGACGGCGTGTCCGACCGTGACTTCTGTATCGAATTGATGAGCACACTGGCCACCCTGATGATGCACCTCAGTCGCTTCTCCGAGGAGATCATCCTGTGGAGCAGCTGGGAGTTTCAGTTCGTCCGGCTGTCCGACGCCTACACCACCGGCTCCTCCATTATGCCCCAGAAGAAGAACCCCGATATGGCCGAACTGGTGCGCGGCAAGACCGGCCGTGTGTACGGCGACCTGATGGCGTTGCTCACCACCCTCAAGGGTCTGCCGCTGGCTTATAATAAGGATATGCAGGAGGATAAGGAGGCGGTGTTTGACGCCGTGGACACGGTGAAGATGTGCCTGCAGGTGTTCACCGGTATGGTGGATACCCTCACCGCCATTCCTGAGAATATGAAGAAGGCCGCCCAAAAGGGCTTTATCAACGCCACCGACCTGGCGGACTGGCTGGTGAAGAAGGGTCTGCCCTTCCGCAGTGCCTACAAGATTTCGGGTCAGCTGGTGGCCCATTGTCTGGCGGAGGGCACCGTGCTGGAGGAATTGCCGCTGGAGGTGTATCAGCAGTACAGCGACCTGTTCACCGAGGAGGTATACAAGGCCATTGACCTAGCCACCTGCGTTTCCACCCGCATTAGCGTCGGCGGCACCTCCGTCGCCTCGGTGGAAAAACAGATCGCCTACGTAAAAGACAAACTAAACTAATTAAAAAAGTCGAGGGAAAGGGTGCTTCTCATAAGGATGTTTAAAGCCGATAGATTCAAAAACGAATCTATCGGCTTTTTCTATGGTTTCAAACCAACAAAAATGTATGCAAATTCTGTTTCTATACAATCTGATAGTGTTAGACCGGAAATTATAAAATATTCCTTTATATCATCAAGTTTATCGGGATATATCTTGATTTTTCTGTCCCCATAATCTATATACTCGTTTTGATTTTTATCAATGGATAAAATGAAATATCCTTTGGGTTTTAACAAAGAATATACTTTATTGATACATTCTTGTTTTGCCTGTATGTGCATAAAAGTTAACGAAGAATATACAACATCAAAAGCGGTACCAAAATCACAAGTTATAAAATCAGCGCATATGAGTTCTACATTTTGATATTGCGATAAGTTTCGAGTGGCTCTTCCTATTGTTTTTGGAGATATATCAACACCAAAAAATTTCTTACATAACGGCGCAGTTTTTAATGCAAGTCTTCCTGTACCAATACCGATTTCCAAGACCGTTTTATGTTTATCAAGTTTCATTGCATCAATAAACACCTGACCGTCCCACTTGTTCATATATTCTTTCAAGGGCTCAGGGTCATATACGGGGTCATTGTTTTCATCAATTAGTTTATCATAATGCTCGATTACATTCACAAAATTTTTCTCCTTTCGGATAGAACCAGCATCGCATTTGTATGTACAAATGCATATTTGGACTAAGCCCAAACCCTTATTTTTTTGTTTTTATAGTTTTAAGCGAAGAGATTAACATTCTACGGATTGCACCGCAATCGTTTTGTAATGCTTTATAGTTTTCTTCTGCCATACAATTTGTTTCGAAAAGAAGTTCTAACCAATATTCAGTTTCATAACACTCTTTTTGAGCTATTTCAAGTTTTGAGATAAAATCTTTTGTTCCTTGAGCATATTGTGCTTCGTGCAGATTAGCACCAATGGAAGTGGCGGAACGAAGTAATTGATTAATTAAAACTGATTCTTTATGATTTGATTTCATATCACGACAGAGAAAAACAACACTCTTTGCAAACTCTTTTGCTTTGTCTCTTAATACACTATCAGCCAATGTTATCACCTCTAACATTTATTATACATAAAAATGACAGTCTTTCAAGTGATATTCCGACTTTGTCGGAGTGATATTATTGCCATAAGGCAATAGTGATATTGAACCCTTGCGGGTTCAGTGTTATTTTATTCGCCACCAAAACTCGCGAAGCGAATAACACTCGGCGTCAGCCGAATATCACTGCGAAGCAATATAACTCGCCGCAAGGCGAATAAAACTGCGGGACTTTCTTATGAGAAGTCTCGCAATGATTCCCTCGATTTTTTTAATTTCCCCTATTGACAAACGGGAGACCCCGTGGTACAATACATTTAACAGTTAAGTTAAATGTTAAATAACGGAAAGGAGAAACACGTATGGGACTGCAACAAACCCTAAAGGCGCTGTCCGACCCCATTCGGCGGGAGATACTGAACCTGCTTAAGGGCGGGCGCCTGTCCGCCGGCGACATCACCGACCACTTTTCGGTGACGGGGGCGGCCATATCCCGCCACCTGTCGGTACTTAAGGAGGCGGATCTGATCCGCGACACCCGCGAGGGCAAGTACATTTATTATGACCTCAACGCCTCGGTGCTGGAGGAGATTCTGCTGTTTGTCAAAGACCTGAAAGGAGAGAACGACGATGCGTGAATATTGGAAGAAAAATTGGATAATGATGGTGGTCACCTCTGTGGTGATCCTGCTGCCCATCGTGGCGGGTCTGTTGCTGTGGGACAAATTGCCGTCGGAGATACCCTTCCACTGGAATATCCGGGGCGAGGTAGACAACTGGGTGTCCAGACCGGTGGCGGTGTTTGTGATGCCCTTTGTTCTGCTGGGATGCCAATGGCTGTGCTTTTTCGCCGGCGGTTGGGATCCCAAGCGGCGAAATATCAACGAAAAGGTGCTGGGACTGGTGCTGTGGATCATTCCGGTGCTGAACGTTCTGCTCAATGTGGTGGTGTATCTGTCTGCTCTGGATCGTCGGGTGGATATTTCGGTGGTTATTCCCTTGTTCTTCGGCATTCTGTTTATCGCCATCGGCAACTATTTGCCTAAGTGCAAGCAGTCCTACACCATGGGCATCAAGCTCCCCTGGACGCTGAACGACGAGCAAAACTGGAACGCCACCCATCGCCTGGCGGGCAAATTGTGGGTGGTGGGCGGTCTGCTGACCATGCTTACCTGCCTGTTGCCTCCGGTGGCGGCCTTTTCCGCGATGATGGGGGTTCTGCTGGTGATGGTGCTCATCCCCACGGTATACTCCTATCGGTATTACAAAAAACATAAAGAAGAATAAAAACGAAAGAGCCGAGAGGAATGTCCTCTCGGCTCTTTTTTTATTCGGTTACCTCAACCACTTCGCCTAACGCAAAGGAGTACAGCAGCATCTCCTTGACGGGAAACTCCAGCAGCTGCTCCAGCGCCTGCTTGTAGAATACCAGCTGACTGCGATAGCGGTCGGCCAGTTGCTCGGGTGTCTTGACGCGGTCGGTCTTATAGTCCACCAGCACCAGTCCGTCCTCCTCGGCGAAGACGCAGTCCGCGATACCCTGTATCAGCACCGGCTCGCCGGCCACCGCCTCGGGCAGGTCGGCGATCGATCCGGCGTCCACGTTCACCGCAAAGGAGTATTCCCGCCACACCTGGGTGGCGGCGGTCATACGGCGGTACAGGTCACTCGCAAAAAAGGCGGTCAGCCGCTCCACGTTCAGGGCGTCCGCCTGCTGTTCGGTGAGGAAGCCCGCGGCGACCAGCCGCGCGATCTCGCCCGTCAGGTCGGCGTGGGCGGCGGCATAGTCCGCGTACTGCATAAAGGTGTGGGTGGCGGTGCCCTTTTGGGCGGCGGTCATCCCCTCCTCCTGCAGAAATGCGGGGCGGGCGGCGGTGACGTTTGCCCGTTGCATCCGTTGATGAGACAGCTGGGACGCGGTCAGCTTGGCAGGGATGCCGAACAGCGCCGCGTGGGGATAGCGATAGCGAAGCCGCTGTGTCAGCGTGTCCACCAGCGCGTCGTCCGCCGGCTGGTGGGTGCGCTGTGCCACCGCTATACCGCTCACGTCGGGCGGGGTGGGGCAGGACACGGTCCACGCCACCTTGCAGGATAGGCTGTCCCCGTGGATGGGCGGGCGCAGAGGGGTAAAATCCTCGTGGCGCAGGGCGGCGGTGAGCAGGTATTGCCCGGGGCAGACGGCGGTGACGATGCTGTCGGTCAGCAGACCGATGCCGTCGGGCAGATCCTCCTCCGCCCTGCTCAGCAGGTTATGGGGCTTGCGCATGGAATAGACCAGTATCAGCTTTTCGCGGGCACGGGTCAGCGCCACGTACATCACCCGTAGATCCTCCGCCATCTCGTCCAGCTGGCGGGCGGCCAGCACCCCTTTAAAAGGGAGAGGCGTGTGGGATTCGTTCAGTTCCCGATCCACCAGCTTCATACCGATGCCGGCGTCGGCGTGGAACAGCAGCTTTGCCTTGCTGTCGTTGTTGCCGTATTGGTTGCACAGGCGAGCCACGAACACCACGGGGAACTCCAAACCCTTGGAGCCGTGGATGGTCATCATCCGCACGCCGTCCTGTTGGAGGGTGGTGCCGCCGGCGATGTCGCCGCCGCTCTCCTCGATGTGGTCCAGATGACGGACAAAGGCGGACAGACCGCGGTATTCCCCCTGCTCATAGCCGCGGGCGACCTTATCCAGCTGGTGGAGGTTGGCCACCCGCTGTCGTCCGCCCAGACGGGCGGCGTACACCGCCTCGATGGCGGTCTCGCGGTAGATGGTCTCCAGTAGGTCGGCGGCGGGCAGGGTGGCCGCCAGGGTGCGGAATCGGCGTATCTGCCCCAGGAATGCGCTCAGGCGGCGTGCCAGTTCGGGGTGGCTGTCGGAGGCGACAACCGCCTCCACCGCGGTGTACAGAGGGGCGTACTTGCCGCCCGCCAGCCGTATCCGCGCCAGGTCGTCGGGGGTAAAGCCGTACAAGGGGGACAGCAGCACCGCGCTCAGTGCCACCTCCCGCAGGGGGTTGTCCACCACCCGCAGTAGGGATACCGCCGTGGATACCTCCGGCGTGGATAGGAAATTCTCGCTCTTATCCGCGGACAGAGGGATGCCCAGACGGGCAAATTCTTTCACAAAGGTGGGCATATCCCGCCGCTTTTGCATCAGGATGCACACGTCGCTGTATTGCAGAGGACGCTGAATGTCACCGTCGGTGATCGTCATCTCCTGCATCAGCTGATGGATCCGCACCGCGATGTGCCGCGCTTCCATCTCCACCTCGGTGATGTCCTCGGCGTCCTCTTTGTTCAGCAGCATCCATTCGGTATGACAGCGGTCGGAGGGGGGATAGTAAGTGGCGGAGAATTCCAGCCGCTCCTGCTCGCCGTAGGTCACGTCCCCCAGAGAGGGGCGCATCAGCTGCCCGAACAGGAAATTGACCGAGTCGGTCACGTCCCGACGGCTGCGGAAGTTGTTGCCCAGGGTGATGGTGGCGGGCAGGGTTCTCCCCGCCACGTAGGGGGGATATTTCTTCAGGCGGTCGGAGAAGATCTCCGGCATAGCCTGGCGGAATCCGTAGATGCTCTGCTTGATGTCGCCCACCATAAACAGGTTGCTCTCCTCCCGCGACAGGGCGCGGAACAGAGCGTTTTGGGCGGCGTTGCAGTCCTGATATTCGTCCACCATAATCTCCTCAAAGCGGGAGGACAGCTGGCGTGCCAGCAGGGTGGGTTTATTGGTGTCGGGGTCCACCAGCAGCTTGAGAGCCTCGTGGGTCAGATCGCTGAAATCCAGCGTTTTCTGTTGCCGCTTCAGGTCGGTGTAGCAGACGGTGAACTCCTGTACCAGGCGGCACAGCGCCTCGACCATGGGGGCCATCTTTGCCATATCCTCGCGGCATTGCTGTTCGGTATCGGGGAGCAGACCCGCCGCCTGTTTAAGACGGTCGGTGATGCGCTTGCGCAGGGATGCGACCGTCTCCTTACCCTCTGCCTGTACGGCGTCGGGCTTCTTTTGGGGGATCAGCTTCAGAGGTTTATAGCCGACGACCTGCTGACGGATCTCGTCATAGGTCATCTCGGGCAGGCGCTGACGCAGCTGACGGATGTTGTCCGCATCCAGCGGCAGGGTCTGCATATAGCTGTCCAGATTGGTGCGGGTGGCCACCTGTATGGCCTGCTGAGTATAGTGACCGATGCGCTCCAGCATAAAGTCCAGTTGCTTGATGATGGGCTTCATCCAATCGGTCTTTTCCAGCGGCATCACCGCCGTATAGGCGTCCATCTGTTTTTGCAGCCATCGCTGGGGGAAGGGCTGCGCCTGCATAAATTCGTTGGCGGTCAGCACCGCACGGCGCAGGATGTAGTCGTCCTTGCCGTCGCTGAGCTGGGACGCCAGCTGCATAAAGGCGGGGTCCTGTCGGCGGTAGTTCTGCTCCAGCACCGTATCCAGCGCCTGGGAGATGAGCAGCTTGGTCTGCCCCTCCTCCGCCACGCGGAATCCCACCGGCAGACCGGTGCGACCGGCGAACTCCTGCAGCAGTCGGACACAGAAGCCGTCGATGGTGGAGATGTTGGCCTGGGGCAGCAGCATCTGCTGGCGGGCGTACAGCATATTGTTCGGCTCGGCGGCCATCTTGTCGGACAGGGCGTCGCTGAGCCGCTGGCGCATCTCTGCCGCCGCCGCACGGGTAAAGGTGACGATCAGCAGACGGTCCACGTCCACGTGGTTTTCGGGGTCGGTGATCCTGCGGATGATGCGCTCCACCAGCACCGCGGTTTTACCGGAGCCGGCGGCGGCGGACACCAGCAGGGAGCCGCCGCGCACCGAGAATCCGTATTCCTGTTGGGGGGTCCATTCACGGGTCTTACCCACGGGCGGTCACCTCCTGTTCCATCTGTTCGAGCACCTCTTGAGCGTCTCGTTTTTCCAATACGTGGACGGGGTCGTCCCCATCCCGCCCGCAGACGGGTCGGTATTCGCAATAGGCGCAGGGGGGCACGGATTTGTCCTCCGCCTGGGTCGGCAGGGCGGCGATGTCGCCCTCCAGCAGAGATTCACCCATCTGCACCAGCAGGTTTTCCATCACCCGACGGATCGTATCGAATTGTTGGGGGGTGGCGATGCTGCCCTTGGGGGCTCCACCCTTATCCAGATAGGCGGGGATAAAGTGGCGGTTGCCGTCCTGCTCCATAGCCAGAATGACCTCGGGCACGTCCACCACCAGACCGTTCATCTTCATATGCTTAAGGCGCTCGGTGGCGGCCTTGCCACGGGGGATGGTCAGGTCGGTGACGGGGTGGTACAGCACGCCGCCGGGGCGCAGCTGCTCTCCGTTTGGCAGATAATGATCGCTGTTGTCGCAGATGGTGTACAGATAGTTGAGCATCTGCATACCCATACCCGCCGCCAGTTTGTACATATCAAAGGTGGTGGAGCCGGTCTTATAGTCCACCACCCGCACGTAGGTGGTGCCGTCGGGGCGGTGGTACAGGTCCACCCGATCCACCTTACCGCTGAATTGGACGCTGCCCTCCTTCAGGGGCAGGCGCATGGATACCACGCCCTCGTCGGTGTCGTCCTCGGCGGGGTGGATGCTCAATTCATAGTCCACAGGGTCAAAGGCGCCCTGCTGTAATTCTTTTAGGGTGTGCCACAGCACCGCCGTGGCGGAGCGTTGAGCCAGACTCATCTGATAGCGGAAGCGCCCATCCTTATTCTCCGAACCACCCATATGCTCCTCAACGTAGCGGGTGATGCACTGCTCCACGTCGGTCTGCAGACGACCCAGGAGTTCTGCCTCCGGCAGGGGAGAATACTCTTGTTGGCGCAGCTGGGCTACCAGTCCGTCGGGCTGGCAGTATTGGGGCAGCAGCACCTCCATCACGTCGTGGACCAGGATGCCGAATACGCGGCGGTCCACCGTGACCCGCTCCCGCTCTTTGATCCGCAGACCGTAGCGGCAGAAATATTTGAATTTACAGTCGTAGAATACGTCCGCACGGCTGGCGGACAGCACCATATCGGTGCCGAACAGACCGTGGGCGTTCTCCCGCTCCTCAATGCGGAAGGGGGCGGCGGTGGCGGCCCGTTCCAGTGCCGCTATGCGGGGAGCGTAGTCAGGGTGGGCGGCCATCACCTGCCGCAGACCGGCGGATACGGAGGAGGAGTCGCTGTAGTTATCGGCCAGCCGACGGAACATATCGTCGGCGGTCTCCAGATCCCATCCGTCGTCGGATGCGGATACCCCCTTGGTGTGGTGGGGCAGTATCCGACGGATGGAGGTGATCAGCGGGGAGGCACCGGTCTCGGCGGTGGTCTGATAGGTGACCACCAGCTGCTCCGAGGGGGCGGACAGCGCCAGATAGGCGTAGTACCGCTCCTCCACGCACTGGGTCAGCAGATCCTCGGCCAGCGACAGACCCAGATCCTTTAGGGTGCGGCGCTCGCTCTCGGTCAGCAGACCGTCACCGGAGGGGTAGGTGGGCAGTACGCCTTCGTTGGCGCCCAGCACCACCACCGCCCGCGGCGCATTGTAGCGGATGCGGTCCACACCGCCTACGGTCACGGCGTCCAGCCCCTGAGGGATGCTGCCCATATCCAGCATACGGCACAGCATGGTGAACAGTTCTTCCAGTTTCTCGATGGGCAGACGGCAGTCGCCCAGCGCCAGAGCAAAGCAATCCAGTAGGTTGATCATCTCGCCCCACAGACGGGTGGCGTGATCCGCCAGCACCGGCTGAGCCAACTGCTCCAGTGCCTCCGCCTGGCGGAGGATGCGCTTGGACAGGTCACCCTGGGAGGTGAGCCACTTGTACACCGCCATAGCAAACTGGCGTCCGTTCACCCCGCCGCGCAGGTCGCGCCGCAGGGAGTCCAGCGATTCCATCAGCTGTCGGCGGTGGGCGTTCAGCTGTTCCAGGGCGATGCGGTGGGGGGTATGCCATTCCCGATCGGCACCGTCGGGGTGGTCGGTCCACTCCCGTTCCCAGTCCTTGCCGTCGATGCCCCAGGTATAGACGTAGTTTTCGATCCGGGCGATCTCCACGGGATTCAGCGTCCACAGATCGGTCTTCATCAGCCGCAGCAGCTCCTCGGTGCGCCAGCCGCCTACTACCAGCCGTAGAGCCGACCGAATATAGGCCACCAGCGGCTCGCACAGCAGGTCCTGCCGCTGATCCATATAGCAGGGGATGTCCGCCTGGGCCAGCATGCTGTCCAGTATACCGAGGTAATTCTCCGGCTGACGCATCACCACCGCGATGTCGCGGCAGCGATAGCCCTGCCGCATCCAGCGGCGGATACACCGCACCGCATAGCGGCACTCGTCGTACACATCCTGGCAGGGGGTGACGGTCACCTCATCCGCCTCCCCCTCGTACACAGTGGGGGCAGGGTGATACAGTCCGGCCTCCAGCGCCTGCAGAGCGGCGCTGTGGGTGCGGCGGTTTTCGGTCAGATGGGTGAGCGTCCATTCCAGACCGTGCTCCTGCGCCATACGGCGCAGACGGTCGATGGTATCGGTAACGGGGGAGAACAGGGTAAATTCGCGGTGGCACTGCTCTCGGTCGGTGTTAGGCCATGCCTTGCCGGGGGTGTCGGTGGCCAGCGCCACCGTCATCTCGGCACAGCGGGTCATCAGCTGCTCCAGCACCTGCAATTCCTGCACGGTGAAGCCCTTAAACCCGTCCACAAAGACAGCCGCACCCTGGGGCAGACGGCTTTGGGGCAGCCGTTCTGCCAGGCGGGTCAGCTTGTCCAGATCGTCCAAGCCGGTGGTGGCCGCCAGCGCCTCGTAGGCGGCGAACACCTGTTGCATATTTCTCGTTTTTTCGGTGAGCAGAGCGTCGGGGTCGTCCTCCTCCAGGGTGCGGACCGTGTCCGCCAGCGCGTCGGTGGTGACGGCGCACTGCCGCAGCTCCTGCCACATACTCAGCAGCTGCTCCACGTAGGCGGTGTCGGTGGACAGACGGGCGGACAGTCCCCGCATGGGACGGTCGTCGTCCCGTGCTACCGCCGCCACCTGCTCCAGCGCGCGGCTCATCAGCAGGGCGCGGGTGCCGTCGTCCAGCTGTCGTCCGGCCAGACCGCCCACCTCGCTGAATACGCGGTCCGCCAGACGGGAGAAGCTGAGCACCTGCACGCGGGCGGCGCGCTTGGCGCCCAGACGGCGCAGCAGCGCCCGCTCGCTCTCGAAGGAGTGCTGTTCCGGAACCAGCCAGATGATATTCTGTTGTCCCTGCTCGGTCAGGGCGTCCAGCCGCGCCAGAATGGTGGCGCTTTTGCCGCTGCCGGAGCAGCCGATGAGTAGCTGTAGCATACAGGCATCTCCTTTTAGTACGTGCCCTTTTTCACGGCACGGCGGATCTCACGAAAAACGGCGTCCTCGCCCTGTTGGGCCAGCATGGTCAGCCATCCCTCCAGCAGCCTTGAGGTGTCGGGGTGGATGCTGCGGCGGGGCTTGGCGTCGAGGAAATAGGTCAGCGGGTGCTGCGGGGTATACCGCTCCCCCTGATAGATCTTGCTGGCGGCCAGACGGTCGCAGAACATCTCCGCCACGTATTTCACCGGCATCTTCACCGGTGTCATCCGATGGGTCTCGGGGTGATAGTCGCACCAGTATTCATAGTGGTGGCGGTTGCGCCCCTTGTGGTGCATCCACGCGGTGGAATAGCCATATCGGCGGCGCTCCTCCTCGTTGGGGCTGCGGGTGCCGAGATAGTGGCGGGCACCCACCCAGAACTCGGAGGGGCTGTACTTGGATAGGTCGTGGAACAGACCCTGCCAGCCGATGCCGGCCTTAAAGCAATGCTTTATGACCTGCTGTCGGTGGCGGGTGATGGTGATAAAGTGTTTGATGGGATGCATAAGGTGCTCCTTGCAAACTGTCATAATGTGTGTTAGAATAAGTTATCGGTCCGCCACCTGGGCGAATGGGGGCGGCGGAGCATCGCCGTTAAAGAGCCAGGCGGTCTCCGGCAGACGGGACATACACAGGCAGTCCCCCTCTGCCACCACCAGATGGTCGATGAGTCGGATCTCCAGCGGTTTCAGTACCTTGGCTACGTATTGGGTGGTGCGCACGTCCGCCTCGGAGGGGAAGGCGAAACCGTTGGGGTGGTTGTGGGCCAGCACCACCTGGGTGGCGTTGTCCCGCAGAGCCTGCTGCACCGCCTGACGGACGTTGAATTGGGCGGAGTTGACGCTGCCCTCGAAGATGCAAGTGGTGTTCAGCAGCTTGCGCTTGTTGTCCAGGCTGACCATCAGCACCCGCTCGTCGCGGGCACCCAGGAACTGGGGCACCACGTGACGGATCACGTCCTGCAGCGTATACAGCTGGGTGACCGCACCGGTCAGATCCGTATGATACCGTCGCGCCGCCTGACCCGACAGGGTCAGCAGAGTGGCCACGTGGGGTGTGACCCCCGGCACGCTCAGCAGATCCGCATAGTCGGCGTCCAGCACCCCCGTCCAGCCGCCGAAGCGGGTGGTCAGATCATGGGCCAGTCCGTTGACGTCCCGATAGGGGATGGCGTAGTACAGCAGCATCTCGATGATCTCGTGATCGCTGAAGGAGACCAGTCCGCCGTTGAGCAGACGCTCTTTCATCCGTTGGCGGTGACCGTCGTGCTGACCCGCCGTTTTCTCTTGATTTTTCGGCAAATAACTCGCCTCCCTCGCGGAATGTTTATTGACATAATTCTACCATAGATCACCTCGGTTTGTAAAGAGGAGGGTATGATGAAAACCACCGTAACCATACAAAAGAATGACGCCGGCCAGCGGCTGGATAAATTTCTCACCAAGACCTATCCCAACCTGCCCCAGTCGCTGCTGTATAAGGCACTGCGGAAAAAGGACATCCGCTTAAACGGTAAGCGGTGTGACAAGGCAGATCGCCTGCAGGAGGGGGACGAGATCTACCTGTTCCTGCCGGACGATACCCTGCAGACCGCGCCACCCACCTATGAGTTTATGCACGCCTCCCGTCAGCTGGACGTGGTGTATGAGGACGACCATCTGCTGCTGCTGAATAAAAAGGCGGGCTTATTGGTGCACCCCGACGATAAGGAATACGCCGACAATCTGATCTTCCGCGTTCAGCGGTATCTGTATGAAAAGGGGGAGTACGACCCCACCGCCGAGCAGAGCTTTGCTCCCGCACTGGTCAACCGCATCGATCGCAACACCAGTGGTATCGTCATCGCCGCCAAGACGGCGGTGGCTCTGCGGGTGCTCAACGATAAGCTGAAGAATCGGGAGATTCAGAAGTATTACCTGTGCATCGTCCACGGGAAAATGCCCAAGCAGCAGGACATCTTAGAGGGCTATCTGGAGAAAAACGAGCAGAAAAACCGCGTATTCATTTCGGACACCGCCAAGGCGGGCGCCCGCACCATCCGCACCAAGTACACGGTGCTGGAGGAGCGGGGTAACCTCTCTTTGCTGGAGATCCACCTGCTGACCGGCCGCACCCACCAGATTCGCGCCCACCTGGCCAGCATCGGTCACCCCCTGTTGGGCGATGGAAAATACGGCACCAACACGCTGAATAAGGGCACCGGCTTTAATAAGCAGGCGTTGTGCTCCTATCGGCTGCGGTTTGATTTTACCACCGATGCAGAGGAACTTGCCTACCTGAACGGCAGGGAGTTCACGTTGAACAACGTATGGTTTGCCGAGGATTTCAGAAACGGTAAAATAGGATAAAAAAACAACCGCCTCAGCGAGGCGGTTGTTTTTTTGTTATCGGAATGATCAGGCGACTCCGACGCCGTTGTAGGAGGCGGCGTACTCTGCGCAGTAAACGGTGATCGGCTCACCCTCACACTCGTAGATGTAGTAGGGGACGGCGATGATGCGGGCGTCCTTATAGTCGTCGGGGATGTCGGTGATGCGCACGGAATAGTACAGGCTACCGTCATCCTCTGCCATGACCTTGGCGGCGGTGATGTCCAGCACGTTGATGCCGTCCACGTCGCTCAGAATACAGCAGTCCTTTTCGATGTTGTTGAGCACGGCGCCCATACCCAGCAATTTATACTCCACGCCCTCGATGGTGACGGTGGCGTTGGTATAGTCGGCGGCGTAGTTTTCGCCGATGGCGATACCCTTCGCCTCGGTGTTGAAGCGGAAGGCCACGCCGTTCACGTCGGCAGATACGGAGTTACCGCCGAAGGAGAGGATCTGACCGGGGGTCAGGAAGGGCTCATCGGGCTCTACCTCGCGGATGGCGCCGCAGGTGTTGCAGTCGGCGTCGGCGTCGCTGTCATAAGTACATTCGTGGGCGGTATCGGTTACGTTCAGCAGGAACCAGGCATCTTCGCCGGACAGATTTTCAATGGCGAAAGAGGGCTTGACAGGGGGGGCACCGGCAGAGCCGGCAGAGCCGCCCAGCTGTAGTTCGATGACCGCATCGCCGTCGGTGTCGGTATAGCGTTCGGTGTTGGAGATGACGGTGACACCCTCGACAGTGGAGCCGACCAGGTTCAGACCCTTGACGGCATAGTCAGCCTGCAGGGAGTCGTCCTGGAAATAGACGGTGGCGCCGTTGGCAACCCATACCCGCACGCCTGCGCCCTTCAGCTTTACCGTCTGGGTCATATCGTTCTCACCGGTGATGAATTTGGCGCTCACATACACCAGACCGCCCATAGAGGTGTCCTGAGCAATGATGTGAATGGAGATCACGTCGCCGATGACGACGGGGAGGGTAATGATGGGCATATTGTATACCCCGTTTTCATAGGCCAGATAGGTCTGACCGTTGACGGTCACGGTGATTTGATAATCCACTTCTTTGTATGTGTTTTCTACCTGCAGGATGCCGTTGGCATCGGCGGTCAGCTCGTACCATATGCCGTCGGTGTCGCCGGGCTCCAGCGTGGGGTTCAGCAGGAAGATATCCACGCCGTAGCCGAACCACTTATCGTTGGCGTTGATGGGATTCTCCTGGGTGCCCTCGGCGGACACGCTGATGACCGTCATGCTCACCAGCATCAAGCACGCCAGCAGCGCGCTGAGGATTTTTGTTGTCATTTTCATAAAATAACCTCCTTTATCTTCTGCACAGAGGGGAACGTCCCCATCTGCATCACTTTAAAGTAATACAGATACATTATAGCATATTTTTCGTCGGAGAACAATACGTTTTGCGGAGAATATACCGCGTCGTTTTTCATAAAATTGTCGCAGATTATCTGTGAGAATACACAAAAAACGACCGTCCCCCAACCGAGGGACGGTCGTTCCATTCCGTATCAGAACATGTTGTAGGCAGCGGCGGCGCCGTTGTCGTAGAAGATGGTCTCCACGCCGTCAATCTCGACGATGAAGTAGCCGTGGAAATAGATAGTGGTGCCCTTGTGCTCCTCGGGGATATCCGTCACACGCACGGCAAAGGACACGGTATCCTCGGCCTCGTCGTAGACGTTGCACAGATACTTAGCCGGCACGTCTACTACGTGAACACCGTCTGCGTCCTCGCGGGTGGGCTGGGGAATGGTGCTGTCGTTGGAGACCACAGCGCCCATACCGATCAACTTGTAGCCGCCGATGGTGGCGTTGTCATAGATGGCGGTGGTTTTGTCGACCGTCATACCGGCTGCCGTTACGTCGTACTTAAAGGCGAGACCGTTGACGTCCTCGGATATGGAGCCGCCGGCCATCCGGAACCACGAGAGAATGTCTGCATTACCCTCTGCCCCACAAATGGTGCAGGTGGAGGAAAAGGCGTCGTCATAGGTGCATTCGTGAGCATCGTCCGCAATAGTCAGCATATAGGAGGTGCCGATACCCATAGTGGAGTTATTCTCAATAGCCCACATGGGTTTGACGGGGGGCGCACCGGTAGATCCCAGGCTACCGCCCAGCTTGGCTTCGATGATGCCATCCTTATCGCTGTCGGTATAGGCCGTTTTGACCACGGCACCGGAGGTGCTGTTGACAGAAGCGTTGTAGAAAACGGTCTCGTCCACGCTGCCCTCCACCAGCAGACCCTTGGTGGCGTAATCAGCGTTCAGGGTATCGTCCTGGCAATAGACGGTCTCACCGGAACCCACGTAGACGTTAATGTTCTTGGATTTTACCTTGATGGGGTCGTCGGCGGTGCCGGCGGCGATGTTCATATTGGCATAGACGGTGCCGGCAGCAGCGTTCGCGGTAACGATCTGAACGGTGGCCACGTCACCCACCTGCACCGGCAGGGTCATAATGGGACCGTTGGAGATGACGCCGTCCACACAGTCGCCCTCGTAGACCAGACCATTGTCGGTGGTGAGGGTGATGGAGTAATCCACGTCCTTATACTTGTGCTCCAGATACAGGATGCCTTCCTGCTCCACGGTCAATTGGTACCATATACCGTCGGTATCGCCCTCAGTGAAGGAGGGGTTGAGCAGATAGCAGTCCACGCCGTAGCCGAACCACTTATCGTTAGCATTGATGGGGTTTTCCTGAGTGCCCTCGGCAGATACGGCGACGACCGTCATGCTCATCAGCATCAGGCATGCCAGCAGCACGCTCATAATTCTCTTGGTCATTTTCATAGGTCTTCCTCCTTGTTGATGGAAACGGTCAAAGCGCCCCCAAAATGCATCGTTCAAACGCGTCGATACATTCCTAATATATCATAAAAAAGAACGATTAACAACATTTATTTATATAAAAATCATACGATTCCATAAAATTCTTTAACGAGATAAAGCACAAAAGTGCCGCGGCTGTGCTGAGGGGCACAGCCGCGGCAGGGGATGGATTATTCGTAATATACGGTGTCTTCTTCGGTGTAGGAGTCGTCATCGTCCTCGGTGTAGTCCTCGTTGTAGTCGTACTCCTCTTCCTCGGGCCAGGTGTTCAGTACAAACTGGGGGTGATCCTCAAAGTACCCATACAGGCACCGATAGGCGCGGGCGCGGGGGATGCTGTAGTGGGAGAAGCCCGTGTTCTCCTCCATCGCCTTCACGTCCTTAAGCTCGGGGGTGACCAGGTCGCCGGTGTACTCGAAGTAGTCCCACACAAAGGCGTCTGCCAGCCGCATTTCGGCTTCGTAGGCGATCTCCTGGTCGTCACACTCGGCCAGCTTGACCACGTAGGGGATGCCCTCGTCGCCCAGCTCGTACATAGCCGCCACGTCGATCTCCTCCAGGGTGCCGTTTTTCCACGCCTCGTAGTTGTAGCGGGCGCAGACGGTGTTGACGTTGCACACGCCCAGGGTCAGCAGGATGACGCCGGCGGTCAGCAGGGCGGTCTTGATGACGTTGATGCGGTGGACGTAGATGCGCAAAATCAGCGCCAGGAATACCACCGCCAGGAACACCATAAAGGCGCTGGTGGTCAGGCGCAGCACCGTCATACCGAAGGAG
This sequence comes from Acutalibacteraceae bacterium, assembly GCA_045542015.1. Taxonomy (GTDB): domain Bacteria; phylum Bacillota; class Clostridia; order Oscillospirales; family Acutalibacteraceae; genus UBA5905. The sequence goes on along the minus strand of JAZQKF010000064.1, from coordinate 21,661 downwards.
CCGATGTACAGCACCATCTTGGAGAGGGCGGTGGCGATGATGATGAGGGTGAAGGCGGAGATGAAGGAGCAGATGGCCTTGATGGGGTGGCTGACCTTGCCGTCCTTCTTTTTGGCCAGCAGCATGGCGGCCACCACCAGCGTCAGGTTGATCACCGCGATGACGCACATCTCAAAGAATCCCTCGCGGGCGTATTGCGCCACGGTGATGTCCCCCTCCGGCAGGAAGCCCCGGAAGGCGCTGAAGAAGTACGCCAGCTGGGAGAATAGATACAGCAGATAGATGACGCTGATGACCGACAGGAAGGAGAGGATGTACACGCCCTCGATGCCGCCGAAGCGGCTCTCGCCCAGGGTGTATACCCGTCGATGTTTCAGGGAGAAGGCGTAGCCGATGAGGGGGAAGGTCAGACCCACGCCCAGCAGCGTCTTGGCGATGGTGCCGGCCACGTTGTCGAACAGGGTGTCCATCAGCCCCTTAAAGGCGTAGTCGGAGGAGATCAGCAGCGGCAGGATGACCGCCAGCAGAGGCAGGGCGCAGGCCAGACCGATCAGTATCTTACCGATGGATTTTTTCTCGCCGTTTTCACCGGAGAAAAGGGACTTGACGCCCGTACCGATGTTGCCCATCGTGGCGGCGGCGGTGATGAAGATGCCGGCGGTTTGGCGGTTGCCGGTGGTCTTGCCCACCGTCAGGGTGTGGAAGCAGCACAGCGCCAGCAGGAATCCCACCACCGTGGCGAAGAAGCGCACGCTGCCGTTGGTGGTGGTAACGAACACCGCGCTGAGGCTCACCGCCAGCAGACCGCTGACAGCGGTCAGAGGGGTCAGCTGTCCGCCGCGCCCCAGATAGATGCCCAGCAGCGCCATCATGGCCACCACGGTGGCGGCATAGCCCAGCGCCATACCGCCGAACAGACCGCATACCATAGCGAACACGCAGACGATCACGCCGCATACGGCGAAGGCGGTGTCGCCCTTGCCCAGGGGGAACCGATTTTCGGGTTTCCCCATCAGCGTCTCGTATTGTTCTTGGGTGATGGGGGTCGCCGCGGGATGGGGTGTTACCGGCGGCGTCGGGGGAGCCGACGGGTCTTGAGCAGGACTAAAAGGGGACGGGGCGGGGGAGACGTACTTTTGTTCATTCATATCGCTCACTCCTTATCTACGTACTTGATGATGTCGCCGGGCTGACAGTTCAGCGCCTTGCAGATAGCCTCCAGGGTGGAAAAGCGGATGGCCTTGGCCTTTCCGGTTTTCAGGATGGATAGGTTGGCGGGGGTGATGCCCACCTGCTCCGCCAGCTCCAGTGAGGTCATTTTGTTCACGGCCAGTTGAACGTCTAAATTAATCTCAATCATGCGTTCCACCTCCGCTTAAATGGTCAGTTCGTTTTCTTCGCGGATGTCCACGGCGCGTTCCATCACGTTCTTGACCACCCGCAGCATCAGTCCCACAAAGGCGGCCGCCGCCGTAATCAGCAGGAAGGGGGTGGTGAAGGGGTTGTAGGGCAGAACGCCCACCACCAGCGTGACCGCCGCCACCCCGAAGCAGCACCAGCTGATGCGCCGCAGATGGGCGACGTTTTGGTGGGTGAACACCTGCTCGTTGCGGATGTTGTACAGCATACGGATGAGGTTGTACAGCGTCACGTACGCCAGCACCGCGCAGGGGTAGAAGGCGCTGCAGAATAGGGTCAGCATCCGCTGGGTGCCCACGTGGTCGGGCTCCCACTGGCGCACCAGGGTGAACCAGGCGGTGATCAGCCAGGGACCGAAGAAGATGCCCACGGTGAGACCCGCCACCACCACCCAGCACACTACGATGGATAGTACGGTCGATTTTTTACTGTTCCACATAGAGATAACCTCCTCACGATGATGACAGAAATACCGGTCGCCTCACGTTAGCCGCCATCGGCGGCGCGCCTCCCTTGTGCAAAGGGAGGTGTCATTTGCTCTGCAAATGACGGAGGGATTGTTTTTCTCCACCCGCATTTCCGTCTTATCTTGCCCCCATCATACCACCGAAATTATCGTTTGTCAATAATTATTTTATCGTTTTTCGATAATTTTATAAAACACCCCCTCTTGCCTCCCCTTGTCAGGGGAGAGGGACAGCCGTCAGGCGGTGGAGGGGTAGTCGACACGGCACGTTAACCGCGGACGGGCGGAGGATATCCGCCTCCACAAAAAAGAAGGCTCTGCCAAACGGCAGAGCCTTCCGCTGTAAATCCTATCAATCCCACGGGTTTTAAGGTAGGAAGCCCAAAATGCTAAAAATATGACACATTGCAATCTGGAAAGGCGTGTGATATAATTAAACTAATCCACTGGGTATAGGGGGCTACTATATGACTGATATTGAAAAATTGTTGTATAACAAAGTGAAATCGGCAATATCAAATTGGAATGAGGACGGCATTTATGCTATTTCTTTTTTCGTCTATTCCAATGAGGCATACGAGTATAAAAACTTCACAAATGTGTCCACTTGGGCTATCAGTTATAATACCGAGTCCGATTGTGAGGGGGCAGGTCCGCTTGATGAAGAAAGGTGGAACTATGCTTTTTGGAGGCAGGATGAAACAAGCATAATTGATATTGACGAGCCTGACGAATGCACCGAAGCTTTGTATAAATGGTATGAAGAACAAGGTATCGAAAATATCGGTTTTGAAGATATGGATAATATGTACGATGAAGAAGGAAACTATATCGGCAAGGGCGCTGTTGGACATTATGAATTGATTGGGATCGCGGCCAATGTTGCAAAGCAATTGCAAGAAGAAGGTTTTATTGCCAACCAATTCAAAAAACCGCTTCCGATCATAATTCACGGACTTGAATGTACTTGGTATGATATCGAGGCAACCCAAAAAGCGAACCCCAACGGTGAGGCAGACACCTATATCAATGCAATTAAAGAAATAGGTGCAATTTGATTTTTTACAAACAAAAAAAGGACTATGACCCCTCGGTCATAGTCCTTTGCTTTTTAATCAGTCCAAAGGTTTCATTGTGGGGATTTCATTTGTAAAACTCACGTAACTCTACAAAAGTCTTCAAAGCCCCAGTAAATAAGCCACTTTCCAAACTTCTAAAAAATATAAATCTCCGTAAGTCTACGTACATTATGTTCCATTTGGCTTAACTTTTGGCTTATTGGCTTACGGATGCCTCGGAATTGGATGCTGCAAGCTTGCCCTTTTGAAAATAGGCATCCAGTCCTGCAAACTCATCTTTTCTGAGGTCTTTGGTCACATCGGCATAAATTCCGAGTGTTGTCGAAACATCGGCATGACCTAAAGCATCTTGAATCACCTTGATGTTAACACCCGCTTCGCACATCCTCGTAGTAAAGGTATGGCGAAGGGTGTGGCAACTGAAATGCGGTAACAGCACCTTGGGATTTTCGCTTTTTTCAAACTGCGCGTCATTGCAATCGCGAATGATGCGGCGGATCGCTTTGTTGAGCGTTCCCAAGTGTTGAGTATCGCCGTATCTGTTGACGAAAATAAAATCGGTATATCCGTCAACCGACGCCTTACAGCTTACGCCTGTTTCTTCTTGATTTTCCCGTTCCTCTAAGAACGCTTCCTTGACAAAGCCAAGCATCGGAACAACGCGCTCACCGGCTTTGGTCTTTGGCGTGTTCACATTGAAGCTACAACCCTTTTGTGGTCCGTGACTATAGTAAACGAGGGTATGGTTCACATCAATGAGCCCTTCGTCCAAATCGATATCACACCAACGAAGACCTGTTGCTTCCCCAACGCGAAGACCGGTACCTAACATTACTGCAAAAATCGGATACCAGTGACGATAGCGCGGTGTGTTCTTCAGGTAGTCCAAAAGCAATTCCTGCTCGGCAAGCGTCAGTGCCTTTCGCTTTTCTGTTTGGAAACAGTGAGCTTGCTTGAGTTCCTTCAACACTCTTTCCGAAGGGTTACTTCTAATGTACCCGTCGTCAACCGCCAAATCAAATACCTGATGCAGCACGGTATGGATGCTATTAATGGTGGAAGCCTGCAAGCCTCTTTCATCTGCCAAGTAATTGTAAAACCGCTTAACGTCCGATTTCTTTACTTGGGATATTTTAAGCTTCCCAAACTTAGGTCGAACAAAGGTGTTATACATATACTTGTAGTTTTGGAAGGTATTGTCCTTAAGCCCTCGCTTGATATGACACCAAAGATCAAAAAGCTCGTTGATGGTCGTGTTTCGTTTCTCAGCCTTTATGCCGTCCGAAATATCGCGGTCAACTTCCTTTTCTTTCTCACGGAGTTCTTCAAGCGTTTTGCCGTAGATAACGTGTCGCTTTCCAAATTGATCGGTCCACCGATAGTCATAGCTACCGTTCGGTCGTTGGCATTCCCCTTTACGGAGAACGATCCTGTCTTTGTCTTTTCTTTTTGTTGATTGTCTTGCCATAAGTGCTCCTTTCTCGGGCTGGCAAGAGCAGAGTTCCAACATATATATTATACCACAACTTTGCTCTTAACACAACCCCTGTTGGCTTAAATTGAGTACGCTTTTTCGAGATACTCGTCGAATTTCTTTCTTTTAATCAGTCGCTTACCGCCAACCCACAGAACAAATTCACAGCGGTCATCATTCGTAAGCTTTCGGATGCGATTTATACCTACGCCCGAATAAGCAGCTGCCTCTTCAAGCGTTAAACAACTTTTCTGCCAAAATGGAATCTCTTTCATCGGCACACCTCCTTGTGTGATTTTTACCTCCTTCCTTGCCGGAGGCAAGCATACTAAAATCAAACATTTAAACTTCTCCTTCATAATTTTTAAGTGTCTTAATCTGCCGTCATCAGATATGGACTTTTAGAATTTTCGTTCAGAGAATCAGATAGGGGTTCCAACGCTCTGTACGAAAATCTCTGCTGAAAATATGAAAAACACAAATTTCGACTTTCAAGAAAAGATTAACAAAGAAAAAACTGCCGCAAGCAAAATGCTCACAGCAGTTCATCTCTTATTGGAATTATTTTAAATGAGTGTCATTTTAAAATGACGATAACTTTCTTTTCGATATGCTTGATGACTCTCGTTTTGAAATCGCCTTTCAGATTAATTTCGGATTAATTTTAGATTTATTAAAGGGCGCTCATTTTGAAATGACTTCTTCGCTTTCATTTCGAGATGATTAGACGGACTTTCATTTTGAAATGAGGTACGGATTCTCCCTTCGATATGACAATAGATTTCTGACCCTCTTGTCAACCTCAAAATGATAATAATCTTTTTGTCATTTTAAAACGAGTTTTTGCAAAGAAAATCATATCAAAAATAGCATCATTTTTTCGCAAAAACGCTCTCAAAATTCTTATCATATCGAAATGATAACCAATCTCTATAGATTTTTAATTATTGAGCCTTAGAAAGCGAAAAACATCATTAAACTTAATGTACTGCGAAAATATGTACTTTCATGGTCATTTAGGTGCTTGTTTTGTCCTTTTAGGTATGTTTTTGATTCATTATCAATAATTACCCTATAAGGGGCGGAGTGTAATTCATAAACGTTAAAATATTATTACCACATGTTTTTCCACCCCATACTTTACCACATAGTCAAGTCAGGTTACAACCCCATGTTTTACCCCAATATTAAATTTTTTTACCCCATGTTATGCCCCATGTTTTTTGGGCACCCCATGTTTTAAGCACCCCACTTTTTACCCCATATTTTTCAAGTAGAAAGCACCCCATGTTCCACCCCATCTTTTTAATTACATTCTACCCCATATTTCACCCCATATTTTTTGAGGTACCTCATGTTTTGAGCACCCCACTTTTTACCCCATGTTTCGCCCGTACTAACTCAGCTTATATCTCCTATAAAAAGCAAGGCGAGGTGTTACCCTCGCCATAAATTTCACTTATTCTTTTTTCTCTGCACTAATAATCTGCGTTGATATCCTCGTTCTTAACAAATACTACATTTTAATGTACCAAGCGACAAATATTTTACGATACCTCAGCAAAAGACGAATCTTTTTAATATTTGACAGGAATAATTTTACTTATTTCGATTTTATCATGATTAAATCGACAAGCATAGGCAGAAATATGCATTCCTAATTGAATACATTTTATAAACGCTTCATAAAACTCACTGTTTTTATCAATACAAATCTCTTTAACAGTTGGACACAAGGAAACAATAAAAAAACAAACTTTATGCCCTTGTTGCATAAGCTCTTGTAATTGCTTAAGCTGTTTGAGAGACCTCTCCGAATATACCGTAGGAAAAACGGCGGTTTGATTTGTTGAAATTATGCTTTTAACCTCAACTAATGTGTCTGTATTTGGTAAATATAAATCAGTTTTATACTGGTAAATTGTATGTTCTTTGATAACAGTCGCTCTTTTGCCAAGAAAAGAAAATCTACGTTTATGTATATTTGTCTCAATTGCACGATTTGCCATAGATGTGTTAAGTAGGATATAGCTGTTTCTATAACTCACAGCAAATAGTGAATATTTCGTGCGGGACTTTGGCGATTGCGTAGGTACCAAAAGCACTTGTTTTCCTTCGAGCCTTAAAAAGTTACTTAGATGACAGGAGGAAGGGACATAGCAGACAGTTGATATACCATCTATCAAAACCTCACAGAGAAACCTATTTTTTAATTCTTTAACAAAAATTCCTTCTATAAATTTTGAGGGTGTATCAACTGTCTGCATAATTAATTATTCCTTCTTTGAAGCAATATAATCTTTCACCTGTTGTTCAGGGATGAAGAAACCTTGCATGCGCAAGACATCGCTATCTGTAAGCATGAGCATATCCCCCTTACCAAGCAAATCTTCCGCACCAGATCTATCCAAAATCGTCTGCGAATCCGTGTGAGACGGAAGTTTAAATGACACTCTGAATGGCAAATTAGCCTTAAGGGCAGAGGTAACATAATTCGCAGTTGGATATTGTGTTGCAACAATAACATGAATACCAAAGCTACGTGCCATAAACACAAGCGAGCAAAGATTTTTTTCAAAGGAATCTCTTACCTTTTTCCCTTGCATCGTAGCAGCATTGACTAATGCAGAATATTCATCTATTACAACAACGAGATACTTCATTTTATTATTTGGATTTTTCTCGTTATACGATGCAATATCCTTACTTCCGGATGCCTTGATCTTTTCTATTCTTTCAGGCATATCTACTGTACGTATATGCTCCAAAAGCTCGATAGCTTCTTCAGGATCTGTATATACCTGCTGGTTTCTCAAATATGGAAGCCCATTATAAAAATGGAACTCCATCTGTTTGGGATCAATAATTACAAGTTCTAACTCATCAGTAGAAAGCTGATCAATAAGGCTCACTACAACCGCATTCAAGAACACGGATTTGCCGGATCCGGTTGTTCCTGCAACAAGCATATGGGGAGCTCTTGCAAGATCTACAATATGGTGTTCACCATCGGGAGATTGACCAGCGAGGAATGGTAGTGCTCCTTTAGCATCAGCTAAGCGGTACAAATTATCCGTCAAGGAAAGCATCTTGCCTCCGTCCGAAAAAGGAACATCCACGCCGATATATCGTGTTCCTTTAATGCGAGAAATAAAGATTTCGCCTACAGCCTCCAATTCTCTTGCGATATCCTCGCTTCGTCTTTTTAGGTTAGCCTCTGTTTCCCCGGGCTTAAGCTCAAGCTTAAATCGCGTGAAACGAGCAGCCTGCTGAACAAGAGATTCATCAACGGGTAAGGATTGAATACCATAGCTTTTCAGAACAACATTCAAACGAACACATTTTTCATGAACATCCAAAAGAATATCACTCTCCTCAGGCTGTGAAAATACATCCGAAGAAATGCTTTGAGAGACAGTTTGGGGCTTTTCTGCTGTCGCCATTACTGTGCTGCTTTGTACATTAAATTCCTTTTCGGCTGTTACAACTGCTTCTGTGCCTTGAGCAATAGACACTTCTTCATAGGCGACCTCTTCGACTGCCGCAAATACACTTGGATTATAGCTTCCAGAAAGCAGTGCCTGTATTTCCTTTGCTCCTACTATGGTAAGAATGTACTCCTTGCCGATAGAGTCATTATAGCTATTTTCACTACTCAGAGCAGTTGAAAAATCCACATGACATATTCTCCGAATGGCATTTACGGCATATTCTCCAGCAAACAAGCTGTTCATTCTCTGCGCAACCTTTTGTTTTTGGTTTGCATCATAGCTGGTGTTATTGAAGAGCCCTTCAAAGACCTGTTCACGCAATATTTCTCTTCTTGAAACAGTGGTTATCTTTTCACTTTTACCAAACATTTCAACAATCAGATCTTCAAGAATTCCTGCTTGCTGAACCGCACGTCCGGAAATCACACCATCGTCGCTAATAGAATAGGCGGCATAAGTCTTAACCTCTATTAAATCTATAGTTTGAGGCAACAAATCAGAATCGTTAAAGCGGATACCTATCAAATCAGGAAGTTTGCCTTCCTCACGCTCAGAAAGCCACTCACGAGCAAGCTGAGTATCTAATCCAACGAGTACGGCATCTGGATACTTAGCCTTATATTTTAACGCAGTTAACGCCAAACCCAAGCTACCTTGTCCGTGATTTTTATCAAAAATTTGATTGGTAGAGTGTGAAACAATGCTTAGTAATCCATCATCATTGATAGAGCGTGTTGCCGAGATGATACTATTAACGCTCTCGTCGGTAGGAACATAATTACCCAAGCCAGAAATAATTTCGTTATATCCCAATGCAAATTTCTTGCTGTTTTTAGAATAAATTCCCAAGGAACGATAATCTGAGCCCTTATAAAAAAGTCTTTCTCCTGTGGATTGCAAGGATACATCCCAGGTTTTTAAACTTTGATCCAAGATCATCAACCAATCTGCTTTTTTAAGCAAGGCGTTATATGTGTCCTTTTGAAGAGGCGATTTTTCGAATACGTTTCTATGTCCTAAAGCGGAGGGCTGGTCATACAGCCTTTCTACTATACTTGCATAGTCTGCAAATATGCCTCCTTCGTTAGCAGCACGGATTTTCACATCCCCACGCATCTTGTTATACTCATATACCTTTGGCACGCAAAGAGGGTGAATGTGAATGTTTCTGCTATTTTTGGCAACGCCAACCTCTTTTTCGTTTGGATCGAAAATAACAATAATGTGCTGCTCACGAGAAATATCTTTTATAATCTCGGGATAAGTTAGGCATTTATTCTTTATGGAAAGATTAAAATTACCGCTCTTTTTTCCCTTAACCTTACCAAGCATACCATCGTTGAGCACCTTGTCCTTCAATTCAACCCAATCAGAGGAGGTTTCCTTAGTACGATAGATTGACAAATCAACTCCAACATTTCCGAAGGCAGCAAATTCCTTATCCTTATCAAGCTTTTTCAGCATATTAACCACACTGTCTACAGACGGAGGATTTATTATGCTAATTCTTAACATCATGCTTGAATGGGGATACAAACACATATATCGTATAATTTCACGCTTTACAGAATCTAAGCCAGAATCATTATCGCTAACCTGAGGCTTTGTGGAATAAATAGGCATACATCCGATACGCCCGGCAAACGGCAGACATTCTGTGGTGGTAATTTCATTTTTGGGAAGCATAATTAGTGCCAATGGATCCGGGATATCCTCTGCCTTCCGAATTATAAAATCCTTGTCTGCTTCCGACAAATGATATAGCTCGCCCTCGGGAATTCCCTTGGAATTTATCATTTCCTCAGCCAGCTTAATATATTTCCACAAATATAGTGGATTAAGCGGTGTGGGCATAGCGTGCGAATTGTTTCGCCCCACTATATAAACAACATCCAAGGCAACAAGCGCACCTATTACATTTTTCGCACCAATTGAATCTAAGTCCTGTAGCTTACTGAAATTCTCTCTGATAGCTGAAAGCAATTTTTCATATGCAGATAAATATTCGGAAAACAGCTTGCTTTTCGAAGCAATCAGTAGCATAGGCATATCCTGCAGACGTAACGTATAGTGAAGGATATCCTTGCGCTTGTCCATAAAGGAATCAAATGCATTTAAGATAGCCTGAGCAGAGGTTTTCGCCTCATCGAATTCCATAGCGCGTTCTAGATACGTATGCATTTCATCAATATAACTATGATCAAATGGTTCAAATGTATATTTATCAAGATTATCCAAGGCATCCTTGGGGCTGTTTACATCTGCCTTGATAATACCACCCCAATGCATATCAGAAACAGCAAAATCTGCAAGAGCTTCAGTTGTAATGTTGGCTTGAACATCAACCCTAATTCCATCCACCTCTAAAGTAACAGTAGTGTTTTTATCCTTGTCAGGACGGTTATCAACCTTTTCTGCTGCTATTTCAACAAACTCCTCGATTGCTTCATCTTTTCCATCAAAAATCATTTGAGATGTTGCTACCGTGGGCTTCACACCTGCTTTTTTAGGTGTACGAGGCGGAGTAGTACCCGAGGTTGTTGCAATCTTCAAGCATTTTTCTACCTCTGATAGCTCCATTTCCTTCAACAAATAAATTTCTGGCTCTCTATAATAGCGTAAAATGGAGCGCACCAAGTTGTTGTTCGGGTTTTTAGCTGCATAGTTAGCTATGCTTCGCCTCTCCACCTTCTCTAAACTTGAAATACGCTTAAGTGTATTAAAATTTCTTTTTATGCTTTCACGTATTTGGTCATTCGTTGGAGAACCGATTGCAAAGTTCGAATCTGCTAATAGACCAAGCCTATATAACTGAGATGTTATATTGCTCGGCAATTCGGCAGGAGTTGAATCGATAAGTGCTTCCAAATAATCAAGCACTCTTTCAAAATTCAAGATTGCACGAATATCCTTACGCGCCAAAGCCTGTAAGAGATTTTTAATTGCTTCATTACTGTATGCGAGCTTAGAAAGAGCAACCTTGCAGCTTTTTTTGTAAACAAGCTCCATGTTGATCTCATCATACCATCGCAACGAAGAGAGTTTCTCAAGCTCTGTGTTTTTGATGAAATGTATTCTGAAGGTATCCTCTGCACCAAGGTTTCGAGATTCTTCTGCTTCCTCTACAGAATAGTATACCGACAGCTTTTCCGATTGCGCGATTGATTGCCGTAACTCTTTTTTCTTCTTCTCATCATATCCAAGAAAATAAATTTCAAGCTTTTTGTCACTATTAAGAAGCTCCACAAACTGAGGGTAATCAATATCTGGCAAGCTGACAATGGATACACCAAAGCCATTGTCTTGCTTTATTTTTTCTTTCACTATTTGAGTAATAGTTTCTGTCAATAAAACCTTCATTTTTACACCTCCCAGCCAATCAAGGTTACACCGTCAGCATAACGCTTTGCTAACCCCATAGAAATAAGCATATTAGCAATTTCCTTAGCATTGTCAGGTAATTCGCCTCTCAAATCCTCAGGCGTAGCACGAGCGATACCGTACTCCTCGAGCATTGAGTAATCAATATCGGTGTCCGTCCCTATTATAATGTTATAATTATCTCGCAACAGCACACCTAATTCACGAAGATCTATTCCTGACTTTAATTGCTCGGTGCTTACGATACTTAATACAATTGTTTCCAACAAAAACCTATTTATAAGTAGACGCTTGTATTTTGAAGAATACGGTCCAACAAAGCCCGATTTACTACCCAAAACATTACAAAAGTCCGATGGCGTCGTATCGGGATAAACGTATGTATAAATTGCAAACTGAATAGCTTTTGCAACAGCAAGCAGAGGAGTATCTCCCGCTTGGCAGTTGCCAGATATATGCTGAAGCATAGTTTCTCTTATATGCTCCTTATCATCAAGTGTGGCATCAATAGCAAATCCGTCGGAAATGTATTTTTTACAGGAAACCTCACTATTGACATCACTGATTAAATTTGCAGCAATTAACCATTGCTCAACAAAGGAAATTGTATAATCCTCAACTGCCTTTTTACAAGCTACAAAGCATGCCTCACTGGCACTTTCAATTGCGCCCATTCCAGAGCCCGCATCGAGCAACAGAGGGATTTTTTTACCGTTATACGATGTGTGGTTTATATCCTCGAGATAAAAGAATGTCGCAAACACCGCATAGTTTACCATACGACGCAATGTTAAGAGAGAGTTCTTTCCGTTTTTAAAATTGTAGGCCTCACAATTATCGGCTAAGCAATCAAAACCTTGTCTTATGATTAACGACGTGCTATTAAACTTAATTTCTGATTCTGCCAAGCCATGATTTCGAATACGATCCGCTTCCGGCTCACGAACAATAATTGGCTTTACTGTTCTGCTTAAATCATCATCGTCATCTGCCAAGGCATCTTGAATAACTCTTATTGCTCTTGACTTTTCACCATCGATAGGCGTATTCAAAATGGAGTACAAAAAGGCTCCTATACCAGCTTCAGCTTTAGTATACTCCCTAACCATCCACCTTGAGGAAATATTCAACACGGAGCTTTGCTTGCTTGGCCAAACCGTAGAATCAGGATTAAAAAGCCTTTCAAGGTAAAATCTAATTTCTTTAATATCATTTACGACATCATCACCAGAAAGATAAACGATTCCCTTATATTTCTCAAGCAAGTCAGAAGAGGAAAGAGCCTTTGAACTTCTTTCACTTAAAATCCAATCGTGAATATCATCTATTTTGCACTCCTTTCCTGTACAAGCGCGAAATAACGAATTGGCAACATAAAGTGGCTTTGTGGAATTAGAGGTTGGCTTGAAGCCTAAGCTTTTACACAGATCATTGCCTATTTCAGTAAGGGTGCCTATATTTTTTGCCATTAAAAGTCCTCCCCCTCTCCAAAGTAGTATTTATTGTTGTTGATTCTCATAGTTTTATGAGTGCCCTCCTTGCGATTTGCAAGAATAATTTCACCTTCACTATAATCACGAGAATCACCAGCAGCACATAATGAGAGAATAAATTGTGAAACCATCTGCTCATACTGCGAGGATAATAATGCTACGGGATAGCCGTTTTTAATCATTATTAGGCTTCTCAGTAAATCCGTATCGATTTCCAAGCGCACATCTGGGTGCTTAATACTACGTAGCACAATATATGCTGGAGTAAATTCCATCTCATTAAGCCACGGTGCAGGAGATGGATATGTCAGTTCCAAAGTATCGCAGTCTATATATCTTGTAGATACTGCAGCAGAAGATGCTCTACTTAAATCAAAGCTATGGCTTGTCCAAACACGAAGCTTGTCCTTCTCCTCATCTGACGAAAGAAACAGCTTATTCATAGAGGAAATAATCATTCTTTTGATTCTCTTGGGATCCTCGTTTATTTTTATAAAAACACTTATGCACTCCTTGAAGTCCTGAGGTTGAAGATCTGCAAGTTCTTTGGAGAAGATGTTTTCAAAATAAAACTTGCGCTTAATAGATTTAAATAATTGAGTTGCCTCTTCTACAGAACCCGCGCCATTTGTTATTTCAATAGGCCACTTTTGAGGGCAATCAAATTGCCAGCCTTCCGTGATTTCTCCATTCCATAGTTTCTCATCCCATGTAGGAGCAGACAATAAAATAGGGTCAAAATGAGACGCATATCTCATAAGATCATTATTTCCTGTAAACAATGCATCGTAGTAGTAGCCAGCATCCTCATTATCACTATCGGTGCAGGAAACCATCATATATGAAATTGTACCCAAAATATCACGAATAACAAAATGCTCTCCACTTAATGAAATATAGGAAAAAATATCCAGAAGTTGTTGTTGGACCAAGGGGTGAGTTAAAGCCTTTACATTGTGATCAAGAATATTATTACTCGCACAATACGGCTTCAATAAGCTAGTAAAACGATCAAGAATGCTTTTTACAACGCATCTATCCTTATCAAGAAGATTTCGCTCATTCAAATCCACTATGCAAATACGCTTTAATTCTATTGCTGGACAACCGAAAAACAAAACATTTTTCTTTACCCCTGAAAGTTCCTCATACATTTTAGGATATTCAGTTCTAATATTGTTCATTAACTTGTAAAAGGGAAATTCATTAGCCGCAATTATACATGGCTTGTTATTTTCATAACAATCGTTAATCTTGCCCATCACCGCGCTAAGCTGACGATCTGAAATGCTATTTAAGTCTGTCTCGATATAAATATCATTGTTGTCAGGATATAAAGCCTTAATGATAAAGGTTTTTCCGTCACCAGGGTTTCCCGTTAAGAATACAATTCTTTTTTCTGCTATCATCTTTTCAATAATTGCTTCAACGCCGGACGGAACATGTAACAAATTTATCTGTTCAGCTGTCATAGAATCAGAATAGCAGTTTTTCCCGTTATAAAGTCTTTGTATAAACTGTAAATTATCCATTTTTCACCTCGTCATACTTACCAGCACAGAATTAATATCAAAGTTAGTAAGCCTTTCCACAATGTCGACTGATTGCAATCTCGATTTCAACCATCTGTTATACCAAAAATCTGCCATTGCTTGCGTCGCTGCTGCAACCTCATTAGAATCTTTGATGTTGTATGGATACTCTAATTCAGTGGCTCCACCGCAAAGAAAATCATTTGTGTTTTTTGCAAGTTCCATTGAGTAAACAATTCGCGGTGTGTAGTGCTGAAGGAAGGCATTTGATTTTATTCCCAAAGCACTCATGCCACGGCTGATAAGTCGGAATCTTGGACTTGTTCCTTCTCCAAAAATGTTGTTTATTCTTCGACCGCCATCCTGTAGCTCCAACACTCGCATTAAGGAATTTGTAGTCGTCTTAGAAAAATACACAGTTCCATAGCCCTCTGTAATTCCCATTTCCTTATAGGTCAGTACAAAATCATTGCCCATCGGCACCTTGATTCGGTTATACTGACTACTTCCAACAGAATATAAGCTTGTTGTTCCAAGAAATGCCAGGCGGCTATCTCGAATGACCTTTTCGCCCTTCATTCGTGATGCAATCTCACTTACTTGATCTGCATATTTATCGGTATAATCCTTCACCACCTGCGGGCTACAAGCCATAATACTAACAAGCTTTCCTCCTAGTAGTTGATTGTACGGCGGAATGGAGCCGCAAACTATAATCTCCATCATATTTGAACCGATCTTAGTTTTTCGGTTAGCTACGAGAGCTACATTAACGGCTTTCTTTCCTTCTTCACTTGCTATAAGCTTTTTAAGCCATTCACTTGTATCGTCAGCACGATATTTATTAAAAATAATCTTTGCTTCCAATAGTCTAGCAAGTTCAGCAGCACGCTTCTTCTTAAAAAGTATTTCCTTAGCTTCCTGCTCAAAGTTAATCTTTCCCGTCGCCTTTTTGTTATCTATAGCAAGATTTCTCAATCGGTTAGATAAAGCTATTAGTTCATCAACCTTCTCGGGCTTGGGATATTTTGTGCTACGATGATAATTCAAATCACGTACGTATAAGTCTTTTATAGCCATTTCAATATTGTTCATTAAAATGCTAATAGTCTTTGACGAGTATTCTCGTATTCTTTTTCCGTACTCCTCATCAGATTCTAAGAATCTTTCAATTTTTGCACCTACGGTTTTCCCATTGGTGCCGCTTACGATTTGAGCCGAATGACTAACTTCTTTTTTTCGCAAAAGTTGCTTAGATATAGCTTCTACTGTCCAGCCTATTTCATCGTCTCTTACCGTTAAATTTAAAACAGAATTTCCTAAGGCGAATATTCCAATAATCGGATGATAGGGCTGTGCCGCATCTCGAACAAGATAGAATAAATTTCGTCCAGGCATTGTTTTATACGGAATTGACCAAGTATAACGAAAATATCTCCAAATATCGGACAACCAATAGCCAGTGTGCGTATCCTTCTGATGTGAAATCAGCTGAATATATGGTCTTACGATAGGTTCGTTTCCGTTTTGTATCTTATCGATGAGCGCATCTCTATTTCCAATCAAATTTCTTATTGATATTTGTTGGTTATTGTATTGCTTTGTGGCTTCCATTTTCTCAACAAATCGCATAACAGAGTCATCTTGAAATTGAGCTTTTCTTTCTGAACTTAGTCTAAAGCGAATATATCCTTTGTCAACTGAGTCTTGTACTGACAATTTCAAGAACAATTGTCCGTCATGTACTTCTAATTGCCACCCTTGCTGGGTCAAATCCACTAAAACACTTAAGGTAGCCTTATACTTCATATCCTCAATGTTTTCGTCATGCGCAGCAAATCCATCCAATTCTTGACGAATGATTTGTGCACGATAATTTGGATATGCTTGACTTATTCTATTTACAAGAGCATAGAAACGATTCGTTTTATCCTGATCGAATACCGGACAAAACAATTCTAATATCTCTTCCATTTCGTTTTTCATGCTTTCTCCTTTCGCAGGAAAAGCTTATAAAACGCTTCTCCTACCAGTTACAGCTAGTTTCAATATAATAGTTGGTTTTTGTTCACAAAATTCTACAATTTTTGCATTATAGAGCAAAAACACGCAGTTTAAAACTAAACATATAACTTTTTGTTCTATGGGCCTATTTGCATAAATTTTACTGTTGTAGTATTCTCACATATCCATAGCATTCTCATCAAGCAGGAATTGTTCGATGCCGATGTAGAGGATGCCGCCATCATCGTGCCAGGGGATGATGTTATCTTTAACTACTACAATCTTCTTAAAGGAATCGCCGACACGCTTTAGGGAACGGATCTCTTGCTCACGCTTTTCCTCGTCTGCGACGGTCAATGCCGACTGAATATAGTATTTTTTACTTCCCTTATTCGCAACAAAGTCGATTTCAAGCTGGGTGCGTTTGCTCTTCTTTTCTGAGTCTTTATAGCAATACTCAACCACGCCAACATCCACGCTGAAATCGCGGC
The DNA here is from genome assembly GCA_045542015.1 of Acutalibacteraceae bacterium. GTDB lineage: Bacteria > Bacillota > Clostridia > Oscillospirales > Acutalibacteraceae > UBA5905. The sequence continues at coordinate 4,831 of JAZQKF010000064.1, read as the reverse complement.
CGCAAAGCTCGTTATAAATAATGTTTTCCATAATGTGATTTTCTTCTTGCTGGCGGAAATTCAGTCGAGCATTGCGAAGTCCCACATCACTGAAATAGTATTTAAGCGGCGAGCCGATATACTTTCTTCCTTTAACATCGTAGCGCTCGGCTTTATAGAGCAGGAACGCATCAATAAAATAGTCAAGATATCTGTTAACGGTAGGTGCACCGATATTCATCTGCTTTGCACTCTTAAAGGTGTTGGTGATCTTGTTGGCATTAGTAAGCGAACCAACGGATGACGAAACTATGTTAAGAATATCATCAAGCACCGATTTTTCGTACACAAGCTTGTTTCTATCCATAATATCGCTAATGTAGATTGCATCGAACAAAGATTGCAAATATTTCGCTTTTTCTTCGTGACTCTTTTTGGTCATTACCAGAGGAAGACCGCCATAGGTGTAATACTCCTGCCATGCATTGCGCTTTTCGCCCTCAAAAGCATTGTAGAACTCTGCAAAGGAAAGCGGATTTACTCTGATTTCATCACCACGGCCACGGAACTCGGTGAGAATATCGGAGGATAGCATTTTAGAGTTACTGCCGGTTACATACACGTCAATATTGTCGTGCTTCATAAGACCAAGCACAACATCCACAAAACCGATCTTATCCTCAACACCCTCGATGTACGGATTCTGAATGGTAACAACCTTTTGAATCTCGTCAAGGAAAACGTAATAAGTTTTGCTCTCATCGGCAGTCAAGCTGCGGATATGCTTGCCGAGCTCAAGGGGATTACGATACTTAATGTTCTCGTCATCATCAAGAGCAAGGCAGATAATACACTCGTCCTCTACTCCGATTGACTTCAAATAGTCCTTATATATATTGAACAGCAAATAAGATTTACCGCATCTTCTGATACCGGTAATAACCTTAACTAAGCCGTTCTCTTTTTTGCTGATTAATTTTTCGAGATACTTTTTTCTTTCAATCATAATGCATACCTCATCGAATAATTTTGCGTATTTACGCATTTTTACGCTCTTATTATAGCATATCCCTACTTGCAAGTCAATATCACATCGAACAATTTTGCGTATTTCTACACATTTGTTTCTTCTGTTGGCAATACGATGATATGCTTCTGTTTTTTGATCGCATAGTCAAGCGCAATCTTGGTGCCGCTTTTTCTAGTAGTTGGAGCATTTGCTTCGTCGTAGTAAACGATGCAAAAGCGACTGTTATCGATCATCTCATAGTTACGTTCCACATAAGCGGCTCTACCTGCACTTATTATCTTTTTGGGGTAGTAGGTGTCCTCATAGCTTTCTAGTAAGTAGTTTTTATAATGTTCGCTTATATACGGATACTCCGCCCGTACATAGATTCGTTTTATGTGCGGGTGTTTTTCTTTTAGTTCGGTTACGCGTTCAAGGCACAGGCTATTAAAGCGGCTCTTGCTCCCAAAAAGAAAAGTATCAACATTTTCGTCCACAATTAATTTTTCAATAATTTCAACTAATTTTGATTTTAGTTCTTCGGTTTCGTAAATCGTTCTATGACCGAAAAAACAGCAGGTACTTGATTTCATAATCTTCTCTCCAAAATATAATGGATATACAATATATCTATTTATAACATTGTAACACATAATACATCTAAAATAAATATACAATATATTTATTATGAGGTGAATTTATGGCTATCAAGAGTGTTTCTATTAGAATTGAAGAAGAAATGTTGAATAAAATCGCATACATTGCTGATTATGAAGGCAGAAGTGTTAACAGTCAGGTACTTGTTTTAATAAGGGATAATATTAAAGCTTTTGAAGATGCCAACGGTGCTATTTACGGTAATATCACTCCTGCATCAAATGTAAAAGCTACTCGTAAGTAAACAAAAAACACTCTGCCATAACAGCAGAGTGCTTTTTTGTTATAAAAAATTAAGCCATTTACACTCGGTTTCAAGTGTAAATGGCTTAAAGATTTTTGGAACTTTTGCTCTTGCCTTGCCCACTTAAAACCGTCATTTTTTGCACAAAAACATGCATTGGCTTAAGTTTGGCTTATGGCTTACGATTTTGGCGGTCCAAAACCTCGAAAAACACAGTATTTATGCGGTTTTTCTTAGTCTAAGGGTTTCATTGTGGGGAACAGGATGACCTCGCGGATGGTGTCGGCGCCGGTGAGCAGCATGACACAGCGGTCGATGCCCATACCCATACCGCCCGTGGGGGGCATACCGTACTCCAGCGCGGTGAGGAAATCCTCATCCAGCATTTCGGTCTCGTCGTCGCCGCGCTCACGCTGCACCGCCTGCTTGATAAAGCGCTCCCGCTGATCGATGGGATCGTTCAGCTCGGAATAGGCGTTGGCCAGCTCGCTGTGGCACACGAACAGCTCGAACCGCTCGGTGACGCGGGGGTCGGCGGGGGACTTCTTGGTCAGGGGGCTGACCTCGACGGGGTACATGGTGATGAAGGTGGGCTGGATCAGCTTCTCCTCCACCCGCTGGTCAAAGCAGGCGTACAGCGCGTTGCCCCAGGTGGGTTCGGCGGCGTCGGCCAGCTCTACGCCGATGGCGGCGGCAGCGGCCACAGCCTCGGCGTCGTCGGTGATGGCGCCGAAGTCGATGCCCACGTACTCCTTGACCGCGTCCACCATGGTCAGGCGGCGCCAGCCGGGGGTCAGGTCGATCTTCTCGCCCAGCCACTCCACCTCATAGGTGCACAGAATCTCCTTGGCGGCGCCGGAGATGATGCCCTCGGCGATGTCCATCATATCGTGGAAGTCGGCGTAGGCCTCATACAGCTCCACGGTGGTGAATTCGGGGTTGTGCTTGGGGTCCATACCCTCGTTGCGGAAGATACGACCGATCTCATACACCCGATCCATACCGCCCACGATCAGACGCTTCAGCGGCAGCTCGGTGGCAATGCGCATATACATATCCAGATCCAGGGTGTTGTGGTGGGTGATAAAGGGGCGGGCGGCGGCACCGCCGGCGATGGTGTTCAGCACCGGGGTCTCCACCTCGATATACTTGCGGTTGTCCAGATAGGACCGCATATACTTAATGAACTGGCTGCGGATGATGAAATTGCGCTTGACCTCGGGGTTGACGATCAGGTCCACGTACCGCTGACGGAAGCGGGTGTCGGTGTCCTTCAGACCGTGGTATTTCTCGGGCAGGGGGCGCAGGGACTTGCTCAGCAGGGTGATGGCGGTGGCGTGGATGGAGATCTCGCCCATCTTGGTGCGGAAAACCCAGCCCTTGATACCGACGATGTCGCCGATATCCCACTTTTTGAAGCCGGCGTACTCCTCCTCGCCCACGTCGTTTCGGCTGACGTACACCTGCATACGGCCGGTGGCGTCGTGGAAGTCCACAAAGCTGGCCTTGCCCATAATGCGGCGGTTCATCATACGACCGGCCACGGACACCTCAATGGGGGTTTCGGGCTCGAAGCCGCAGCCCTCTTCGGGGGCGCCGTGCTCGGCAATATACGCGGCCTCCACCGCCTCAAACTCCTTACGGATGTCGGCGTTGTGGTCGGTCACGTCGTACTTGGTGATCTCATAGGGGTTCTTGCCGGCCTCCTGCAGGGCGGCCAGCTTATCCATACGCACACGGACCAGCTCATTGACCTGCTGTTCGGTCAAGGGAGCGGTCTCGGGGGTGTTGTTCTGATTACTCATAGGGTACTTCCTTTCAATGAGGAATGAAGGTGCGCCGCACGGCGGCACAATTTCCAATTCGTCGGCGGAGCCGACACCGACATTTCTCATTTCTAATTGCTCATTACTAATTGGTTTTTACTTACCGATCTCCAGCACGGTGTAGATGACGGTGGAGCCGTTGGGCAGGATCGCCTCGCCCTTTTCGCCCACCTTCAGACCCATCACAGCCTTGCCCACAGGGGACTCGTCGGAGATGCGGCCGGCAAAGGGGTCGGCCTCGGTGGCGCCGGAGATGACGTAGGTGTACTCTTTACCGTTGGCCTCGATGCGGACTTTGGAGCCCACGTGGACGTGGTCACCGGACATTTCGGACTCGTCCAGGATGCGCACGTGCTTGAGCTGCTGCTCCAGCTCGGCGATGCGGGCCTCCAGCAGAGCCTGGTCGTTCTTAGCCTCGTCGTATTCGCTGTTCTCGGACAGGCCACCAAAGCCGCGGGCAACGCGGATTTTCTCAGCGGCCTGATCACGGCCCTCGGTCTTCAGATACTCCAGTTCCTCCTGCAGTTTCTTAAAACCTTCGCTGGTCATAACGAGTTCTTTCATAGTGGTCACTCACCTTTCAGGTAATTGATGGCATACTGCCACCTATAAATTCAACCCATATATTATACCATTAAATATAATAATGTCAATAGCGGTTTTTGCGGGCGGATATGGAATCCGCCCCTACAACTCCAACGAACCTCAAATAGAATCCGTAGGGGACGGGTTTCCCGTCCCGCGAACAGGAACACGCGGGCGGATGATATCCGCCCCTACGATCTTTATCCAACCTCTCATAGAATCCGTAGGGGCGGCAACCTGCCGCCCGCAATACCGACCAACGTAAGCTTTGTAGGGGGGCATTCCATATGCCCCCGTCAGAATAACGCCACGGGCGGATATGGAATCCGCCCCTACAACTCCAACCAACCTCGCATAGGACCCGTAGGGGACGATGCCCACATCGTCCCGGGCGGGGATGGAACCCCGCCCCTACATACCTAACCAACCTCGCATAGGACCCATAGGGGACGGCTTCCCCGTCCCGTCTCCTCCCACCCTGCCCCTCCCTTTGGGTAGCGAAGCGACGCGAGCGGCAATGAATGACAGTCC
>JAZQKF010000063.1:0-16030 GCA_045542015.1 Acutalibacteraceae bacterium | reverse complement strand
CATGGCTACGATCCGACTTGGTGCCTTGCATCAAGGTCTGACGTAATTCAAGGGGTTGACGCGGACGCCGTTTTTGATCACCTCAAAGTGCAGGTGAGGACCGGAGGAGGCACCGGAATTGCCCACGGCGCCGATGACCTGTCCGCGGGACACGGTCTGACCGGTGGACACCTTAACCGACGACATATGGGCGTACAGGGTCACCAGCCCGTTGCCGTGGCTGATCTTGACCATATTGCCGAAGCCGCCGTTCCAGCCGTAGCCGGCATAGATGACGGTGCCGCTGTCGGCGGCGACGATGTCGTGACCGTACACCGGCACGGGTCCGTTGCAAATATCCAGCGCATAGTGACCTCGCCCGTAGCCGCGGGAATAGTTGTGGCAAATCGGGACCGGCCAGCGGAAATTGCCGGGGGCGATCTTGCGGGTGCCCTGCTCCACCACCTTGGTGACCGGCTGGCGGGTGACCGTCTTTTTGATCACCTTGCGGGAGATCTTAACACCGTCTATGTAGGTGTCCTCCGCCACCACCTTCTGCTGACCCTCACGGCCGTAGGTGGTGATGCGGGTGTAATCGGTGTCCTTATCGTCGCGGTACACCGTCTTGGTCTTATAGTCCACCGTTTCGGTATAGGTGACCGTCTTGACCACCTTCACCTGCAGCAGGGTCTCGGGATTCTGTACGGTCAGCTCCTCTCCCACCGCCAGCAGATCGCTGTTCGCATACTGCGGGTTCATCTGCCGCAGGTCGGACACGGTCAGGTCGTGCATTAGCGCCACCGCGCTGAGGGTGTCGCCGGGCTGGACGGTGTAGGTGCGCTTGACCACCGACTGGGCGGTGAGCAGGTCGCGCATATCGCCGCTGCCCTTGACGGTGGAGATGGGGTACAGACCGTCGGTCTTTTCCAGCTCCTGCACAAACTCCACCCGCTGGTTCTTGGTATTCTCGCCGGCGCCGTAGCTCTCCTGCAGGTGATCCAGCACCTCGTCCATCTCGTCGCGGGAGGACATGGCGCCCACGAACGCGCCGTCCACGTACAGACCGGTGGCCTCTACGATGGAGTCGCCGGCGGTGCTGAGGATGGCGTCGCACACCGCGTCCTCATCCATAGGCTGCTGCCGTCGCTGGAGGGCAATATTGAACACCGGTACCGCATCCACCGAGAAGGAGTCGTCCTCGTTGATGACACGGTCGCGGGCCAGCTGGGCGCCCACATCGTAGACGGCGGAGCTCTCCACCACACCCAGCTCGGTATCGTGATAGGTCAGATTCAGGCAATAGTCCGCATTGACCCAGCCGCCGATGGTGAATATCAGCAGCAGCGCCGCCGTGGCGGGACCCACCAGCCGCCCCAGAGCGGACAATTCATCCCAATAGTGCCGCAGGGCACTGCCGAACAGGCGGAACAGCGCGGCGAAAAACCGCCACGGGCTCTGCTTGCCCTCACGAGCCAGCAGGCGGAAGGCCGGACGGAACTGACCGAACAGTGCCCGCAGCTTTCGCCACAGACGGTGGGCGGGCAGCACCACGCGGCGCTTCCACAGGTAGGTCAGCACGCGGCGCAGAGGGGTCAACACCCGATGCATACGCCGTCCCGCGCGGCGGGAAAGCCGTGCGGCGTGCAGTCCGACACCGTAGAAAAAGCGGTACGGGGAACCCTTCACAGCGGACACTCCTTTCGGTAAAAAATCAAAATACACAAACATTATACCCGATTTCGACAAAAAAAGCAACCCCAACGGCGGCGAGCACCTCCGTTGGGGTTGTGTTACGCTGTTTTTAGGGGCTGACGTAGTTGAGCGGATTCACCTTGACACCGTTCTTGATGACCTCAAAGTGCAGGTGGGGACCGGTGGAATAACCGCTGTTGCCCACGCGTCCGATCATCTGACCGCGGGACACCTTCTGCCCCGACACCACGTTGATGGTGTTCAGGTGGGCATAGGTGGTCACCAGACCGTTGGCGTGTTGAATCTTCACGTAGCGACCGTAGCCGTAATACCAGCCGGCATAGGTCACCGTGCCGCCGTCGGCGGCCAGGCAGGGCTTGTTAAACACCGGGATGGGACCGGAACTGATGTCGATGGCCAGGTGACCGCGGTGGTAGCCCTGATACACGTTACGGCACACCGGCACGGGCCAGGTCATATTGCCGTGGACGATGCCGTCACCCTGCTGGATCACGTCGCCGCTGGAATTGTACACCCGCTTGGTGCCCTTTTCCACCACCTGGGTGACCGGCTGGCTGGTGACGGTACGCTTAATGATCTTGCGGGATACCTTAACGCCGTCGATGTAGGTGTCCTCCGCCACGACGTTCTGGCTGCCCTCGCGGCCCTTGGTGGTCACCTTTTGATAGGTGGTATCCTTATCGTCGCGGTACACCGTCTTGATTCGATAGTCGATGGTCTCCTTGTATTTCACCGTCTTGACCACCTTCACCTGCAGGAAGGGCTGGGGACGCTGTACCACCAGCTTGGCACCGATCTGGATATCGTCGGTGTTCATATAGGCGGGGTTGAGGTTACGCAGCTCGGAGGTGGTCAGATCGTTGGCCACCGCGATGGTGCTCAGAGTGTCGCCCGCCTGGACGACGTACACCTTCTCCACCACCGTCTCCTTGGTCAGCAGAGCGTGGATCTCCTTGGCGCTCTTCAGCGCCGTGGCGGGGAACAGACCGTCGGTCTTTTTCACCGTCTGGATAAACTCCGCCCGCTGATTCTTATCCTTCTTATCATACAGCCCATCGGTGAGCCCGTCCAGTACCTTATCCAGCGCCTCGCGGGTCTCCATGGCGCCAATGAACTCGCCGTCCACGTACAGACCGGTGGCCTCCACGATGGAGTCGCCGGCGGTGCTGAGAATGGCGTTGCACACCTGGTCCTCGTCCATGGGGGTGCGGTCGTCCCGTCGGGTCATGGTGAAGGTGGGCACCTGATCCACCGTAAAGGAGTTTTCCTCGTCAATGACGCGGTCGCGGGCCAATTCGGCACCCGCATCGTAGACGGCGGCATTCTCGATAATACCCAGCTCGTGGTCACGGTAGGTCAGCTGCAGGCAGTACTCGCTGCTCACCCAGTTACCGATGGTCAGCCCCAGCACCACCGCGGCAGCCACGGGACCCAGCAGACGACCCAGCGCCGCCCAGGTGTCCCAATAATGCCGCACGGCACTGCCGCACAGGCGGAAGAAGGCAGGGAACACCCGCAGGGGATTCTCCCGCGCGGTGCGACCCAAAAAACGGAAGGCGGGACCGACCTGACCCACCAGCGCCTTGATCTTGCGGCGGAAGCGGTGGGCGGGAAGCACGGCGTAGCGCTTCCACGTATAGCGGAACCAATGCCGCAGGGGGGCGGTCAGCCGTTTGCGGCGGCGACGGATGCGGCGGAACAGCCGCATGGCGTGGAGACCCAGACCGTAATGGTAGCGGTACAGGGCGTGGAATATATTGGATAGGATCTTCAGCACCATCACGGTCACCTCCTTTTTATAGAATAGAGTTCATTACTCGGGGTAGGTCAGTTGCTCTTCGGTATAGTCCTTCAGCACCGGCACCATGGTCGCCGCCCAGCGGCGGGCGCCCTCTAAGTCGTGGTCCTGCCAGTTGCCGCACTCCACCGCCGAGGCGCCGGGGATAGCCCCCTCGTAGCCGGCGGTAAAGGCGATGGCGTCCGCCATCAGGCGGATGGCGTCGCCGTGGGAGATGCCGCGGGTGAGGAAATAGAACCCCGTGCGGCAGCCCATGGGACCGAAGTAGATAATGCCGTCCTTGTGGGCGCTGTTGCGCACGTAGGTGGCCACCAGATGCTCGATGGTGTGCATAGCGTCGGTGGGCAGATACGGCGGCGTGTTGGGGCGGACGAACCGCAGATCGTAGGTGTTCACGTCCCCGTCCACGCGGGATAGGTACATACCGGGGATCAGGGTATCGTGGTTGATGCAAAAGCTGGCGATGCGCTCCATAGTTATCTTCCTTTTTCGGCGAAATCGTAGCCAGTATACCACAGTCGCTCCAAAAAATCAAGCCGCCCCAACATTTACCGTTTTTTTGCGGCGGTAAACGTTGAGGCGGCAAAGGCCGATTGTCGGCCTCTATGATTGCCGACAGGCATCGATCCGTACTCCGAGACGGGCCATCGCCATCTCACCAAAGAACCAACGCGGTCGGCGGAAAATCGCAACCGACCCCGTCGGCTACGACACACATAGAATGTGCCGCAGCGGAGAAAATATAGGTGGAAATAAAAGGAAACACCCGACTCGGAGTGAGTCGGGGTTTCAGAGGATTATAAACCAAGCAATTGCTTTTTCTTTGCATCAAACTCTTCTTGAGTAATAGCGCCGCAAGATAAAAGCTCCTGATATTTCTTAATCTCATCAGCCGCAGATGTCTGCTGAATAACGGCTACATTACCATTGGCATTTTTCTTTTTCTGCTTCTCTTCCATAATCCGTCCGTGTATATACCGATAAACACTTCCAACCAATTGATTTGTTGCCTCTAATTCTTGGTCGCTGGCAATTCTTTCACCGGGGCAAGATGTTGTGGGAGCGAAAATAAAACTGTTTTCAGAATTGTAATTGCCGCCAGTCCCACCAAATGTACTAGCGCTTATGTTAACCGTTCCGGGATGTTCAAACTGCAAATATCCATTAAATTTTTTAGTGGATTCGCGAAATTGCACGTTTGTCAAATCTTCATAGAAAAACTCTTTTGTACCGTTAAAAAATGCACCGGCCGCATACGAGCGTGCCGTTGTTTTTGCAATTAAAATGCAACGGTCCTCATACACCTGCAAGATGTTCGTTACCAGTCCATCCAATTCAAAAACCAACTCTCCAGTTGTACCGCTGGCAAAAGAGGACAGCGAACCATCCTCCTGCTGAGATTGAACCAGACCCATCTGAAATTGCACAGGAGCAGGCTGATCAGCCTTAGAAGCTGTCTGTTGTTGGGCAGCCATTTCTTTACGACGCTCCTCACGACGCTTGGCCTCTTCCAGTCGATGCCGTTCCTCTACTTCATTGTTGTGCCGTCTTACCTGACCCATACCAATAGCACCACGAACAAGCAAAAACACAGCTACAAGCATAAGTAAAAACAAAATTCCTGCAGGGCCTTCATTGATTGCCGCCGAAATCGTACCAACGAAAAGAAAAGCTGTCCAAACACACCCCACAATGAACATAACTACAAAGCCAGCTTTGGATTTCAATTCATCTCTCCAGTTATCACTCACAAAAAAACCTCCTCAATTTTGAAGTTAACCACATTATACTCAATAAATTGGGTATAGTCAAGAGGTTGAGTATGCTAAACTGGATTTGGTGATAAAAATGATCTCGTATAAACCGTTTTACGACACACTGTTTCGCAAGGGAATAACCGAATACCAACTGATTTTCAAGCAGGGATTTTCCGCCAACACGTTCTATCGCATGAAAAAAGGCGAAGCCATCAGCACCAAAACGTTGGACGCCCTGTGCTATGCGCTGGATTGCGGCGTTTCGGACATTATTGAGTTCGTAAAAGACTAACACCCGACTCGGAGTGAGTCGGGTGTTTTTTGTTTGTATGGGATGGTTCGCCGTGTAGGGGACGATGCCCACATCGTCCCGCTGTCGCCCGCAGACAATCCCTCCGAGTCGCCTTACGGCGACCCACCTCCCTTTACACAAGGGAGGCTCGGGCGGGCAACCCGCCTTAATATTCCTCCAGCCACTCCCGCGCCCATTTCAGCACGGGGAGCTCACGGGCGGCCAGCAGGCGTCCCAAGGGGTTGTCGGTGCACCGCTCGTACTCCGCCACCGCCTGGTCATAGGTCATTTTGAGGGTGGTCAGGTGAAAGGCGTTGACCTCCGCCTCGGTCATATTCGTATCGCCGAAAGCGGTGGCGCGGCAGAGGTAATAGTGATTGATGTTGTGGCGGTGGATGAGGTTGTAATAATCGCTGACCGTGCCGATCTCGGCGAGAATCTCCACCTCGGCACCCAGCTCCTCCCGCAGCTCGCGGCGCAGAGCGTCCTCCAGCGGCTCACCATCCTCCACGCCGCCGCCGGCGGTCTCAATGACGGTGCCGTGGCAGAAAATATCGTCGCGGATGAGGCGGTTGAAATAATAGGCGCCATCGACGTCCACCACCACCGCCCGCACCACCACGCGGTCATGGTCGGTATAGGTCAGCGGCCACTGGGTGTCCTGCAATTCCATTGTGAGGGGAGTTTTTTGCATAGCATCACCGCCTTAGGTGTATTATAGCATAAAAGCAGTGGAGACGCAAGAGGTTCGTGATATTCTGTGCTATCGCACAGAGTGATATTATGCCTTACGGCATAGTGATATTTTAGCCGTTGGCAAAAGTGATATTATATTCGCCTCTAAAACTCGCGAAGCGAATATCACTTGAACGAAGTTCAAATATAACTGCGAAGCAATATCACTCGCCGCAAGGCGAATATAACTGAAAAAATCTTGTTCAAAAGAACAAGAGTTTTTCTGGAGCTACTGACCCGATTCGAACGGGCGACCTGCTCATTACGAGTGAGCTGCTCTACCAGCTGAGCCACAGTAGCGTATTAGCGGTTGCTGAACAGACCCAGTATATCAAGTTTCCCCACACTCGTCAAGAGATTTTTGCATTTTCCCGCGATGAAACCGACTGAAAATTGTTTAAGAAAAAGTGTTTTTTACCCTTGACAAAGGGTTTTTGCTGTGTTATAGTAGTTGCTGTTAGATTTGGGAGAGTTCCCGAGTGGCCAAAGGGGACAGACTGTAAATCTGCTGGCTTCGCCTTCGGTGGTTCGAATCCACCCTCTCCCACCAGAAAAAAAGACCTTGTCGAAAGACAAGTTCTTTTTTCAACTAAATCCACCCTTGCGGGTGGGTGAAATCGTCTGCAACGATGAAATCCAACTTCATTGGATGAAATCCGGCTCGACGCCGGATGGGTGGATTTAATTTCATCTGAGGCGTAGCCGAAGATTTCATCAGCGTTAGCTGATTTCGTCCTTGCACAAGCAAGGATTTCATTTTTATGTGAGGGTTCGAATTCATACGCAAAAACAGCAAAAATATCTTTTTTTGTAGCCCATAGACAACAAAAAGACCAACCCATCCGGGTTGGTCTTTTTGTTTTTGAGATGGGTAGTAAGCAGAGCCACCGCGTCCTGCGTCAGCAGGACTACGGTGGTTGCAAGTTGTCCGTTTTCGCCGTAGGCGAAACGGCGGTTGTCCAAACCGCCGAGGGCAACTTGACCGACTTCGGCGCAAAGCGCCGAATGTCGCCGAATCACGCCCTCTCCCACCAAGAAAAAGACCGACTCACACGAGTCGGTCTTTTTCTTTTATCTTCCCCTTGCAATTTCGGGGATTTCCTTTTATACTATCCTTAATAACCAACAGCAAGGAGGCGTGTCTATGCGACGCGACGTATGCTACTATTTTCCCACCGACGTTAAGACCCTGTTTGACGCCTATGCCCGCGCGGCGGTCAGCCCGCCCTTTGAGCGGGAGTGCAAGTTCGAGCCCTACCACACCATCAATTTCGGGCTGAACTTCTCTCTGAAATACAATATGAACGGGGGCGCCTGCATTCTGCACTTTATGCCCCTGCCGGACGGCGCCGCCGTGGACATCCACTTTATCATCGCGCAGGCATTCGGTGCCCGCTACGAAGCCTACGCCGCGGACCTGACCAAGCAGGCTGCCGCCATCCTGGGTCTGCAGCCCATGCCCGCAGAGATCGACGTGGATGTATTCCTCAAGGAGGAGAACAAGGTGTCCCCCGCTCCCGTAGCAGTAGTGCCGCCTCCCGCACCCGCTCCCGTGGCGGCTCCTGCTCCCGCGCCCGTGGCGCGGTTCTGCACCCGCTGCGGCAGCCCCGTCGGCGCGGGCGCCCGCTTCTGTACCCGCTGCGGTAACAAGCTGTAAGGTGACCGGCACCGCTGTTCTGTTGATTTTCTGTTGCCAAAAATCAAAAAGAAGGGTTTTCGATGAAAAAGAGTTTATGTTGTGTTTTGTGTGTTTTTCTCTGTCTAATTCTATGCTCTTGTCAATCCGAACACAGTTCGCTGCTGACATTGTTGGAAAACAAAGAATACTCCGAAGCTATTGACTACATCAACCGATTGGCACGAGCAGACATGGATGCTCAGCAAAATGGCAAAGACTCCCATCCTCTGATCCCCTATTTGTATGGCACGTGGGAAGGCGCCGTAGACGAGGATGTTCCCATCTTTCAATTTAACGAAGACGGCACCTGTTTGGTGGATGGTCAAGCCCATCTTTGGCGCGAAACGATTGTCAAAAACCCGGTGGACAACCGTGTGCAAGTCGATGTTTTGCGGGGCGATAAACTGGTTTATGTTTTTCAACTTGTAAAATGGACTGACGGCATCTGCTCCGGCAGTGCAAACAAAATGAAAAACGACACCAACTATACTGATCATTTCAGTAATCTGCGCAATCGTTCCCATTATGAGCGTGTTGAAATCACCGAGGAAAATTGGGAGACTTATTTTGAGATTGTGCGAGATATGACTACGGAGAAGTTTTCTTTTCCGGCAACACGGTTAGAAGAAGCGTCCAGTTATATCGGCATTACCGAAAAAATCTACCTTTCCTTGAAAAACGAACATTTCGGTCGTTTAGATACAACTTTCAGCCAAATAACCGCTGAATGTGAATTCAGATTCGGTTCTCAGCCCATCTTATACAATTGGGATACAGACACCTACACCTTAACCGGTGATTTTGTGCCGAATTATTACCCAGTCATCAAAAACCTTTCTTTGCAAACAATCAACGGTAATCGTTTTGGTCAACTCATAAACGCCTCGTGGAATGTTATCCCTAACGATTCTACTGAAAACTCCTTCATTCTTCCCCGATACATCGACCAGATTCAAGTTGCCAATATCAAAGGAACTTTGTACTTTTCAAAAGAAGTGAAATAAACAACTCGTTTACATCTTAAGGAGACATCTATGCGACTGATCGCCACCGACTACGACGGCACCCTCAACCACGGGGGTATCGACCAAGAAAAACTGGACGCCATCCGCCGCTGGCGTGCCGCCGGAAACCTATTCGGCGTCATCAGCGGGCGGGGTCCCGGATTTCTAAAAGAACTGCAGGAGAAATTGGGGGATAACTTCGACTTCCTCGTATCCTGCAACGGCGGCGTCGCCGCCGACAGCTGCGGCAACGAATTGTTCCGCCATCCGTGCGACAGCGTGGACGTGAACGCCTTTGTGTCCGACATTTTCGGCTGGGGCGCCAACTGCCTGTACGTGGACTACGACGACCAATGCGTCCTGCTGGGCACCGAGGAGTGCCGCGAGCCCTATGACCATATCCCGCCCGAGGATCTGCCTCCCGTGGCGTCCTTTTACAAAATGGCTACCTTCTTCGCAACGCCGGAGGAGGCACAGGCGATGGCCGCCCGCATCCGCGAGAAGTACGGAGACAAGGTAAACCCGCTCCAAAACTGGTGGTGCGTGGACGTGGCCCCCTTTGGAGTGGACAAGGCCACCGGCATTCGTGAGCTGTGCGCCCACTACGGTGTGGCGGAGGAGGAAGTCATCGCCGTGGGGGATAACCTGAACGATATGGCGATGATACAGGCCTTTTACAGCTACGCTATGGCCCACGGCAACGAGGAATTAAAAGCTGCCGCTACCCACGTCACCGACAGCGTCACCACCCTGATCCTCACGGAATTGGAGGGATGATATGAAGATCGGCATCTACACCGACCCCCACTACTCCTCCCAGGAGCTCACCGGCGGAAATCGGTACAACAGCCGCAGTCTGGACAAGATGAAGACCGCCTACCGCGACTTTCAGGCGGCGGGGTGCGAGCGGATCGTCTGCCTGGGCGACCTGACCGACACCGACGAGAGTCGGGAGAGGGAGGTGGACAATATGCGGCAGATCGCGGCATTGTTCGCCGCCTGCCCCATCCCCACCACGGTGGTGATGGGTAACCACGACGCCTACGTGTTCGAGCCCGCGGAATTCTACGCCCTGCTGGGCGGGTGTGAGCCGCGGGATTACAGCGGCGAAGGCAAGACCCTGCTGTTTCTCAACGCCAATCACAATCCCGACGGCAGTCCCTATCACCCCCACGCCTTTCGCTGGGACGAGTGCTATCTACCCACCGAGGGTCTGCGGGAGCGGCTGGACGCCGCCCGAGGAGACGTGTACGTATTTCTGCACCAGAATCTGGACGCCGCCTGCCCCGCCGACCACCGCCCCCGCAACGCGGAGGAGGTGTGTCGCATCCTCGCCGACAGCGGCAAGGTGAAGGCGGTGTATCAGGGGCACTTCCATTGGGGTGCCGACACCCAGCGGGACGGCATCCGCTACGTGACCCTGCCCGCCACGTGCTGTTATGAAGACACCCACAGAATCATCGAGATATAAGAAAAAACCATCGGCATAGCCGATGGTTTTTTCTATAAGGTAGGTTCGCCCAATTCGTACAAGGCGGCATTGATCCGGGGCACGGTCTGCCCTTTTTCAATGCCGAAAATGAGAGCGCTGTCCCGCTTGTTTTTGGCATACAGCGGGGCAAAGCCCACCGCCTTGAGCACCTGCTGAGTGCGATCCAGAGACAGACCGAACCCTACGCACAGCGCCACCATTTTATCCCGTGAGGGCTTGCGGGAGCCTGCGAACAGCTGATAGCCGTAGATGTCGTTTATCTCCGCCCGACGGAGCACCTCCGATTTGGTCAGACCGGTCTCCGCCAGCAAGACCGCCAGCTGCTCCTGCACGGTGGCGGATACCATATCTCCGTCGTTCTCCGCCAAATACCCCTGCAGGCTGTCTGCCTGCTTCAGCTGCTCCAGCATATCCTTGGTTTCTTTTGCCATTCTTTCACTTCCCTTTGCGTTTCAAATGTGCTATACTGGGATTATAGCAAAGGTGGGCTGATTATGCAATGGTTAAATGCTGTTCTGGAAAGTGAATACGAACCGATCCGCGTACTGCGGGACACCGATAAGATGACCATCCGCCATCTGCGGCACCGCCGTCTGGGGCAGGATATGGTGTGCCTTTCTTTCGAGGGGGACGGTGACGTATACCGCCTGCTCCGAGCGGTGCGGCACCCCCATCTGCCACGGGTGTACGAGGTGCGGCAGGAGGGATCCCGCTGTCTGGTGCTGGAGGAGTATCTGGACGGGGTCACGCTGGACCGTATGCTGGAGGGCGGCACCTACCCCGAACGAGGCGTGCGACGGGTGGCGGCGGCGGTATGCGATGCCGCCGGATTCCTCCACGACCGCGGCTTTATCCATCGGGATATCAAGCCGGAGAACGTGATGATCACCTCCAACGGACGGGTGGTGCTGATGGACTTTGACACCGCCCGTGAATATAAGCCGGAGGTTGACCGCGATACCCGCGTCATCGGCACCGCCGGCTATGCCGCGCCGGAGCAGTTCGGCGTCACCCAGACCGACGCGCGGGCGGATATCTACGCCATCGGCATTATGATGAACGTGATGCTCACCGGCCACCATCCCACCAAGCAGATGGCCACGGGACGGCTGTCCCCAATCATCGAGAAATGCACGCAACTGGACCCCGAACGGCGGTATGCCACCGTGTGGGAATTAAAAGAAAAATTGGAATACTAAGCAACCTGCTAAGGACAGATTTCACACCGACCGATTATACTATCGGTTGGGGTGTTTTTATGTGCAAAAACAAGCAGAAAAACAAAAAGGACCTGTTCCGAAAACATCCGGACAAGCCCTTTGTGATTCGACGAGAGAATATTACGGCTGTTTCTGATGCTCCAGAGCATACTCACAGCATTGCACCACCAACTGATTAAAGGAGATGTCATTGGCGTCCGCCATCTTCTGCAGTCGGTGGATAAGCTCCTCCGGCATTCGGATGGTCTTGTTGGCGTTTTGGGGTTTCTTTACCGTAAACATACAATCACCTCACCCCTATTGTACGCGATTTGGGCAAGAATTTATACAAGCAAAATTGCAATTAAATATTGCTTGCATAGTGGGTAAAACAGTGGTATACTGCTGGATAGCGGTACTTAATAAAAAGGAGGATGTTTATGAAAAAAGTATTGTCAATTTTACTGGTTCTATGCCTGACCGTGAGTCTTGGCGGATGCGGACTGTTGGGCGGCGACGAGGACAGCCTGGTGGACCCCGACACCGGCACCATCTATCCGGATCATTGGTATCACCACAAGGAGATCTCAGGATTATCCTTCAAAAACTGCATTCCGAACGAGCCGTTTTTGAAAAACAGCGGCGGCGTGTCCGTTCCCTACTATCCTGTCTGTAGCGCCTGCCATCAGCAGGGTATGCTGAACTGGTGCGTGGTAACGATGGAGGAGAGCTATCAAAAAGGTTACTACTGCGATTGCGGCGGGCAAACCGCTATTCTTATTCAGTATAACCCCTAAGGAGGAATTAAAATGAAAAAAGTATTAGCCGTTCTGTTATCTCTGTGTCTGCTGCTGGGGCTGTGCTCCTGCAGCATGTTTTCCCGCTACGCCAGCGAAGAGGAAATGAAAGAGGCTCTTATCGGCGTCTGGACCACCGAAGACCAAACTGCCCAATTCACCATCGGAGAAACCTCGCTCAACTACCGTTATCGCTTCGTGGACGGCTCCTCCACCGATTTGAATTTTGACCACAACATCCTGGAGTGGAATTACAGAAAGGGCGAGCTGACCGCCGACCAAACCCAGCCCATCACCGTCAGCGAGGACGGCACCTATATCCTCTGGCAGGAAATGACCTTTTATTCGGGCGGCCAGTTGGCCATTCCGAAAGGACTGCTGCTGGAAGAGGCGATGAAATCCACCTTCACTCTGGGCGGCGGCCTGTATACGATTACCTTCGGCGACATTGTGGAGGATACCGATGCCGTACAGAGCTACACCGTAGACTATTTCTACTACGAAGATGCCGATTCGAAAATTAAGGAAGCATTCAGCAATGTTCTGGATCAGCTGAAAGGGGACAAATACGTCCTGACCTTTACCGGATCTGTCAACAGCAATCCCCAAGTGGCGGACGTTTTACCCAATTACCAAGAGCCGACCATCTTTGCCTATTTCTTGATTTCCGTACCGGAGTCCGAGTTACCCATCGTAGCTTATTCCCATACTGCGGAATTCGACGATATGGCCATCCTGTGGAATGCTTATTGCAACACCAGCAATTTCTATTATTAAACAGGGGGACAAACCGAGGGCGATTGCGGCGGGCAAACCGCCATTCTTATTCAGTATAACCCCTAAGGAGGAATTAAAATGAAAAAAGTATTAGCCATTGTATTATCCCTGTGCCTGCTGGCGGGACTGTGCTCCTGCAGTAACACCCCCATAAAGGTCAAAAAATTCAGCTCAGAGGAGGAAATGAAAGAACACCTGCAAGGCGTTTGGTATGACGATTGGTCAGGTGAATGCTTTTTCTTCGATGGAGATCGGGCATATTTGAACGAGAATATCGATCGTGCCGATTCTCTCCAGGATGAATTTGACAGCATCGTAAAAAGCCAAGGCGAAGATGCACTCTCCAAGATCACGCCGAAAGACATTGTCGCTGAGGCGGAAAAGGAATGGTTTACCTCTTCCAACGACACTACCTGTCAGCTGAATCCCAAAAAAGGCACTCTGACATACATGGAAGACGGCATAGAATATACCCTGTATATTGGAGAGGATACTCTCTGCGGTCTGGACGGTGAAGATGAAAAAACCAAAATCAGTGACACCCCATCCTATACCGTGCCCGGCTTGATCGAAAAGTTTGAGGAAGCACACAAGAATTACAAGCCCACTCTGGAAACCTATCGCCTCAATGCTAAGGAGTACGCGGAAGCGTTACGCAATAAGTACCCTTTTGCTACCGTAACGCTGGAATCCGGAATAGTCAAAATGGAACGCGGATTCGTGGAAGTTAACTATGGTCTCAAACCCAATCTCTTAACTGTCAGCGACCGGAAGATGACCACCGGCTTGGAAGCGCTTATCGCTGATGCGCTGCTGGTGTTTGGCAATGCCCCCGACGTCCCCTCTGCCAGCGAATTGGCAGACCGTTTCTATAACAAAGGTAAAGTGGAATTGCACACAACTCCAACCGGATCCCTTTACACCACAAAGACCTTATATGTTGATTTGGATGATGCTGAAATGGAGATACTACAAGATCGCACGGCCAATAATGATGGATTCGACATCGTTACTATCCAATTCTAAACCCGAAAAAACCGAGGGCAAATGCCCTCGGTTTTTCTTGTGTTCGGAAAAAATGTGTGGTATACTGTCAACAATGAAAGGAGGTGTGTGCCGTGAAGTCCTGTCCTTACTGTGGAAAAGAACTGCCTGAGGAGCTGCAATTCTGCCCCTACTGCATGGAAAAACTCACAGTAGAAACACCGGTCGGCGGCACCCGCGTCCGCAAAAGGCGTCCCCTGTGGCTGTGGTCGATCGGAGCGGCATTGCTGCTCCTGATCCCCTTGCTGGTATGGCGGCTGTGGCCGGACAACCCGCCGAAGCCTGCCCCCGACCTGTCGAGCGTCTCCTCTGCCGATGACAGCACCCAAAACACCGACCCCGCAGGCAGCACCACCTCCGCCCAGCAAACGAGCGAGCACACCGGCAACCATACCGACACGACCACCACCCACAGCAAGCGGGGGCAAAGCACCACCTCCACCGCCGGCACCACCCGCACCACCGCCGTCACCGAAAAGACCGGCAAACCGACCTCTACCACCAAAAACCCCCCCGCTTCCACCACCGAAGCCATCTGTGCCGGCGGTCACGATTGGGTCCTTCTCACGACCACCGTGCGGCACGACGAGCAGGGACACTATGAGGAGCAGGAAAACGGCACTGTGAAGATCACCATATACAAATGTGCCATCTGCTATCAAAAGCACGACAGTCTGGAGGACTATTACGCCCATTTTGAGACGCATCTGGCCTCCTCCGAC
The DNA here is from genome assembly GCA_045542015.1 of Acutalibacteraceae bacterium. Classification (GTDB taxonomy): domain Bacteria; phylum Bacillota; class Clostridia; order Oscillospirales; family Acutalibacteraceae; genus UBA5905. Next base: position 1,043 of record JAZQKF010000063.1, on the reverse strand, counting down.
CCCCTGATAGAGCTATTCCGTGACCGATACGAAACGGACACCGAATACCGCACCACCTACACACAGGTCTGGGTAGTGGACCAAAAAGCCTATGATGAGACCGTTACGGTAGGCCGCCGCTGTCAGCGCTGCGGCAAGACCGAAGAGAATGATTAAAGGAGAATCGCTATGGACACATTGGATAGAAGCAAACAATTCCACCACGTATACAAGGTCACCCCCCAGCGGAATCTGGAGCTGACCTATCTGCCCCCCGCCAACAAGGTATACGATAAGGATCCCCTGTACTTCGTCATCCCCGGCGGCGGCTGGTACGTGGAGGAGCGTCTGGGTATGCTCAACTACGCCCGCGTATCGGTCAATGCCCTGCTGGAGGCCGGATTTGCGGTGGTGACCACCGACTACCGTGTCACCCCCGAGGGCGTGTTTGTGGCGGACATCATTGAGGACTGTCTGGACGCCCTGCGCTTTTGCGCCCACAATGCCGACGACTGGGGCATCGACCGTGACCGCATCTTCATCTCCGGCCACTCTGCGGGCGCCCATCTGGCGCTGATGACCGGTATGGTAAAGGAAGGTTTCCGCACGGACAGCTCCTATGACGACCCCTATACCGTGGTGGCCATCGCCCCCATGAGCCCCATTACCGACCTGAGCGACGAGGGTGCTATGCGGTTTGACCACGGCTATCTGTTCGCCAATCCCGACGATATGGACGAGAAGATGCGGGTCAGCCCCATCTCCTACGCCTGCGCCGAAACCCCCGACACCCTGCTGATCGCCGGCACCAGCGACTATCACGTGCTGCCCCGCCACAGCGAAAAGCTGTTCGATAAGCTGGTGGCGGCGGGCGCCAACACCCGCCTGCTGTATTCCATCGCCGGCGGCCACGGATTCGAGCCCATGCACTACGGTGTAGAGCCTGTACCCGGTATGCCCGGCGTGCAAGAGGAGATCACCAAGTTTATTCTGGAGAGAGTGTAATAAGAAATAAAAAGAGGACTGCAGCGCAGTCGGGTTTTTTTTTTTGTCAATCCCGGGGG
>JAZQKF010000062.1:0-7169 GCA_045542015.1 Acutalibacteraceae bacterium | reverse complement strand
AGATGGGCTATGCGGCGCCGGAGCAGTATCGCGGCGGGGTGGATGCCGCCGCCGACGTCTACGGTGTGGCGGCCACAGTGTTCCGCACCGTCACCGGCAATGAGCCCCCTGCGGGCAATAACCGCGCCAAGAATTCCGACGATCTGTTTATGTCCGCCGAGGTGGCGGAGGAGCTGACCCAGCCGGTGTGCGTGGCGCTGTTCAACGCCCTGCAGGTCAACCCCGACAACCGTACCGCCACCGTGGCCGAGCTGCGGGATCAGATCTCGCTGGAGCCCACCGTGTCCGCTCTGGCGGCTGAGGTGGAGGCGGATATGAACCGCAAGGATGCCGACGGCGATAAGAAGAAATTGCGCAACATCCTGCTGATCGTGGGCGGTTGCCTGCTGGCGGTGGTGCTGCTGGTGGTGATTCTCATCTTCGCTCTGGGCGGTAATGAGCCCGAGCCCGATCCCGAACCCACCAATCCTGCTCCCACCTTTACCACCGGCACCACCTCCAAGAATGCTGACGGCAGCACCTCTGCCGCGGTGGATAATCTGGTGGGTCTGAATTACTACGACCTGCGCGCGGCCAAGCTCAACGGCGATATGGTGGTTGTGATGGACAATATGGTATACAGCAACCGCCCCGAGGGCACCATCATCAGCCAGACTCCCGCCGCCGGCGATAAGGCGGCTGTGGGCTCCACCATTAAGGTGGTGATCAGTCTGGGCCGTGAGGACGACACCCTCACCGTGCCGGACGTCCGCGGCTGGAAGGAGCAGCACGCGAAATTGTATCTGGAGGCGTTGGGCTTCCGCGTGTCGGTGGTGCGTCTGCAGGATTCCTCCTATCCCAAGGGCGAGGTGGACAGCACCGATCCCAAGATCGGCACCAAGAAGCAGGTGGGTGACACCATCACTCTGCGGGTCAGCGACGTAGAGAGCACCACTACCACGACGACCACCACCACGACCACCACCACGACCACCGAGTCGACCACCACCTCTACCGACCCCGTGACCGACCCTGTGACCGATCCTGTAACCGACCCTGTGACCGATCCCACCGATCTGTTGGGCGGCGAATAATTGTCATTTCCCGGACCGACGGACTTTTGTCCGTCGGTCTTTTTTATTCCTTTAATAAAGACCGCATAAACGGGCGAAATTGGCATAAAATACCGATATATTCGGGTATTCATAAAGAATTCACAATTACCCTATTGACATTTCCGAAAAATGTGATAAACTAGAATTAGCACTCGGGCATTGAGAGTGCTAATTCTCGAAAACCGAGAGTGCTAACAGCACAAAAATGAAAGAAAAGGAGGGCGCGTATGGAACTGGATTTTCGCAAGTGCCGCATATTGGCGGCGGTCATTGAGAGTTATATCGACACCGGTGAGCCGGTAGGCTCCAAGGTGCTGGCAGAGATGCTGGGCAACTGCGTGTCCTCCGCCACCATCCGCAACGATATGGCGGCGCTGACCACTGCAGGGTATCTGGCACAGCCTCACACCTCTGCGGGTCGTCTGCCCACCGCCGCCGCTCTTCGGCTGTACGTCAACGAGCTGATGGATCGCCGCGACCTGACCCTGCAGGAGAAGGTGGATATCAAGTCGGCGCTGGCCACCATATCCGGCGACGGCACCCGCCTGCTGGAGGACGCCTGCCGCGCGCTGGCGGATTTCACGGGTCTGGCGGTGTTCGCCGGCTGCCCCGAGGGGGTCGGCTCCCGCATCAGCCGCGTGGACGTGATGCAGACCTCCCCCCGTAATCTGGCGGTGGTACTGGTGCAGGATAACGGCTTTATCCGCACGCGGATGTGCCGCTGTCAGCGGGATATTCCCAGTCGGATCGCCACGGCGCTGACGGGGTATATGTCCCACCACTTTCAGGGCGCGGACATCTCCGCCGTCACTGTGGAGGCCATGCAGGGGATTATGCTGGAGCTGGGCGAGGCCGGTTTGGCCGTGGCGCCCATCCTCTCCGCCTTCTACGAGCTGGCGCAGGAGTGCGATCGGGCGAAGATCGCGGTGGCCGGACAGATGAATCTGATGCGCCACCCCGAATACAGCACCGAGCGGGCGCGGGCGCTGACCGCCTTTCTCTCCCAGCGGGAGAACGTGCAGAGCCTGCTGGACAGTCTGTCTCCCGACAGTCGGGTGCAGGTGCTCATCGGCAGCGACGACGACCGCGTGATGGGCGGCTCCTGTATGATTCTGGCTCACTATTCTCTGGGTCAGCGGGGACAGGGCACCATCGGCGTGCTGGGACCCAACCGTATGAATTATGCCGAGGCCATCCCTCGGATAGAATATTTCGCCGCCCACTTCGGGCGGATGATGAGCGAGCTGTTTGAGGAAACCGCCGCTCTCGACGTTTGATAGGAGGCAAGACCCGTGGAGAATGAAAAGACCACCCCCGTGACCGAGGAAACTCCGGTCGCCGAGGAGAAGAAGACCAAGAAGCCCTCTAAGACCGCTCAACTGGAAAAGAAGCTGGCGGACAAGGAGGAGGAGCTGGCGGCTATGACCGACCGGTATCAGCGGATGCTGGCGGAATACGCCAACTATAAGCGCCGCACCGAGCAGGAGAAATTGCAGATCGGCGCCTATACCAAGGCGGAGCTGCTCACCGAACTGCTGGTAAGCATCGACAATATGGAAAAAGCCATCTCCGCCCCCGCCGGTGAGGATTACAAGACCGGCGTGGATATGGTGCTGCGGCAGTTTATGGACGCCCTGAATAAGATGGGACTGGAGGAGGTCGGCGCCGAGGGCGAGCCCTTCGACCCCAACGTCCACAACGCCGTGATGCGGGAGGATGCCGACGGCATCGATGAGGAGACGGTCACCGCCGTCTTCCAAAAGGGCTATAAGCTGGGGGATCGCGTGTTGCGTCCCGCTATGGTTAAGGTAGCTAATTAAGGGAAACCTATTAGAATACAAAACACACAAAACATTTATCTTAATTGGAGGTAATTATTATGGCAAAGATTATTGGTATTGACTTGGGTACGACCAACTCCTGCGTGGCTGTGATCGAGGGCGGCGAGGCCGTCGTCATCCCCAACGCCGAGGGTGCCCGCACCACCCCTTCCGTGGTGCACTTTAAAAAGGACGGCGAGCGCGTGGTAGGCCGCGTGGCCAAGCAGTCCGCCGTGTCCGCTCCCGACCGCACCATCGCGTCCATCAAGCGCGATATGGGCACCAACAACAAGGTGACCATCGACGGCAAGGCCTACACCCCCCAGGAGATCTCCGCGATGATCCTGCAGAAGCTGAAGGCGGACGCCGAGGCGTATCTGGGCGACACCGTCACCGAGGCGGTCATCACCGTGCCCGCCTATTTCACCGATGCTCAGCGCCAGGCCACCAAGGACGCCGGTAAGATTGCCGGTATGGAGGTCAAGCGCATCATCAATGAGCCCACCGCCGCGGCTCTGGCCTACGGCATTGACAAGGAGACCGACCAGAAGATCATGGTATACGATCTGGGCGGCGGTACCTTCGACGTGTCCATCATCGAGATGGGCGACGGCGTGCAGGAGGTGCTGGCCACTGCCGGTAATAACCGTCTGGGCGGCGACGACTTCGACCAGAAGATCGTGGACTGGATGGTCCAGTCCTTTAAGGCAGAGACCGGCGTAGACCTGTCCGCCGATAAGATGGCTGTCCAGCGTCTGCGCGAGGCGGCAGAGAAGACCAAGATCGAGCTGTCCGGTTCCACCAGCAGCAACATCAACCTGCCTTTCATCACCGCCGATGCCACCGGCCCCAAGCACCTGGATCTGACCCTGACCCGCGCTAAGTTCAACGAGCTGACCGCCTCTCTGGTGGATGCTACCATGGGCCCCGTCCGTCAGGCTCTGTCCGACTCCGGCTTGTCCGCTTCCCAGATCGACAAGGTTCTGTTGGTGGGCGGTTCCACCCGTATTCCTGCGGTGCAGGATGCCATTCAGAAGTTTATGGGCAAGGAGCCCTTCAAGGGCATCAACCCCGACGAGTGCGTGGCTATGGGTGCCGCTCTGCAGGGCGGCGTTCTGGGCGGCGAGGTTAAGGGCCTGCTGCTGCTGGACGTGACCCCCCTGTCCCTGGGCGTGGAGACCATGGGCGGCGTGATGACCAAGGTCATCGACCGCAACACCACCATCCCCACCAAGAAGAGCCAGATCTTCTCCACCGCTGCCGACAACCAGCCCTCCGTTGAGGTGCACGTGCTGCAGGGTGAGCGCGAGTTTGCCCGGGATAACAAGACCCTGGGTATGTTCCATCTGGACGGCATCGCTCCCGCCCGCCGCGGTGTGCCCCAGATCGAGGTCACCTTTGACATCGACGCCAACGGCATCGTGAACGTGTCCGCCAAGGATCTGGGCACCGGCCGTGAGCAGCACATCACCATCACCTCCAACACCAATATGTCCAAGGAGGACGTGGAGAAGGCCGTCCGCGAGGCGGAGCAGTACGCCAGCGAGGATAAGGCTCGCCGCGAGGCTGTGGACACCCGCAACAACGCCGACCAGATGGTGTATCAGTCCGAGAAGACCATCGAGGAGATGGGCGACAAGATCGACGAGGCCGACAAGACCGACCTGCAGGGCAAGATCGACGCCCTGAAGGAAGCGCTGAAGGGCGAGGACATCGAGGCCATTAAGGCGAAGCAGGAGGAATTGACCAAGTCCTTCTACGCTGTCAGCGAAAAGCTGTATCAGGCCGCTGCCGCCCAGGCGCAGGCCGAGGGTAGTGCCGCCCCCGACGGCGCCGCCGCCCCCGACAGCGAGGGCTATTACGAGGGAACTGTGAACTAAGGTAACCACCGATAACCGCAACACGGTTTCGTCAGCGGTTACAAAAATGTTTATTTCAGGACACCGCCTGAGATTTTCTCGGGCGGTGAAACCTGCTTTTTTGCGGAATATAACCAACACAGGTTAGAATCCGTAGGGGAGGGGTCTCACTGCGGCTCGGTCCACTCGCAGTTCTGACAGTCCACCGGACTGTCATTCATTACTGCTCGTGTCGCTTCGCTACTCTGTGCCCTCCCGCGGGCGGTCGAGACGCCGCCCCTACATGTCGGCCTCTGTTTCGGTGAGGCCATTAAGGAGAATTCCCTATGGCGGATAAACGCGATTATTACGAGGTGCTCGGTGTTAACAAGGGTGCCTCGGACGACGAAATCAAAAAAGCCTATCGCAAGATGGCGAAGGAATACCACCCCGACCTGCACCCCGGCGATAAGGTAGCCGAGGCCAAGTTCAAGGAGGTGGGCGAGGCCTACGAGGTGCTGTCCGACCCCCAGAAGAAGAGTCGGTACGACCAGTTCGGTCACGCCGGTGTCGACCCCAATTTCGGCGGTGGACCCGGTGCCGGCGGCTGGGGCGGCGTGGACGTGGACTTCGGCGACATCGGCGACATCTTCTCCTCCATCTTCGGCGGCGGATTCGGCGGCGGTACCCGTCGGCAGAATCCCAACGCCCCCCGACAGGGCTCCGACGTGGGCGCCTCGGTGTTCATCTCCTTCGAGGAGGCGGCCAAGGGGTGTAAGAAGAAGGTGAAAGTGGAGCGGGTCACCACCTGCTCCGACTGCTCCGGCAGCGGCGCACGGCGGGGCACCAGCCCCACCACCTGCCCCGTGTGCGGCGGCAGCGGTATGGTGAACCATCAGCAGCGCACCCCCTTTGGTGTGATGCAGACCCAGTCCCCCTGTTCCCGCTGTCAGGGTCGTGGCCGCATCATCGAGAATCCCTGCCCCACCTGTAGCGGTCAGGGCCGCGTGCGCAAGAGCGGCGAGGTGGGCATCAACATACCCGCCGGTATCGACGACGGACAGGTGATCACCATCCCCGGTCACGGCAACGCGGGCGTTAACGGCGGTCCCGCCGGCGACCTGCAGGTGCAGGTGACGGTGCGTCCCCATCCGCTGTTTGAGCGGGACGGCTTTAACATTTGGTACGAGCTGCCCATCACCTATACCCAGGCGGCATTGGGCGCCGAGGTGGAGATCCCCACCCTGGACGGTAAGATTCCCTACACCATCAAGGACGGCACCCAGCCCGGCGACGTGCTCCGTGTACGGGGCAAGGGTATCCCCTATATCAACGGACGGGGTATCGGCGATCTACTGCTGAAGGTAGTGGTGGAGGTGCCCAAGAACCTCAATAAGGAGCAGAAGAAGCTCCTGCAGGAGTTCGAGACCGCCACCGGCGACAAGCAGTATCAGAAACGCAAAAGTTTCTTTGATACCATTAAGAAACATTTTTCGTAAGCTAAAAAGCAACCGCCGAGAGGTGGTTGCTTTTTTATTGTAAAAGAAAACCACCGGCTGTGCCGGGGGTTCCGTATAGCTTTCAGCGTTCCTTGCCTCTCCCTTTGGGAGAGGTGTCGCCACAGGCGACGGAGAGGGAGCCTCCCTTGTGTAAAGGGAGGGGGACCGCCGAACGGCGGTGGAGGGATTGTGAAGATGTTGTAGAACTACGCCGTCTGATGACGGCTACAATCCCCCAGTCAAAACCTACGGTTTTGCCAGCCCCCTTTACACAAGGGGGCCTTTCCGAGCGGTCGTGCCGCCTTTTCGTACGCAAGTGTCAGACCGTATCAGCGCCTTTAGGCGCCGCTAGTATCATAGGACTTTGCCCGCATATGGAAAACCCCCGGCTTAGCCGGGAGTTTTTTATTGTAAAAAAAGGCGGCTCGGCATACACCGAGCCGCCGTAAATCCTGCGCCCTTGCCTTTGGCAGACCGCATTACGCGGCAGGCATGGGATTTGCAGGAACCTGCAGGCGCTTCAGGGCTTCCTCCCGCGCCTCGCCCGTCAGGGTGATGCTGGCGTGGATGACTTCCCAAAACTTTTCGCTGTTACTGATCGAGGCAAATTTCACGATGGATCCCTCCGTTTTTGTTGAATTCGGTGGGGTTTCTCCCCTTTCCGTGTCTATATTGTAGCGCACTCAATGTACAATAATACGGACAATGCTACGCCAAAAACAATGTTTTTCAGTCTCGGGGCGGATATGGACTCTGCCCCTGCGCGTGGGATAGGATTTGTAGGGGACGGGTTTCCCGTCCCGTATGAATCCCCCCGTCACGGCTATCGCCGTGCCACCTTCGCTCGCCGCGAGACGGCCCCCCTTTTGTCGGCTACGCCGACATTTTCCCCCGCTATCGGGGGAAATCGACCTTTAG
>JAZQKF010000061.1:0-2155 GCA_045542015.1 Acutalibacteraceae bacterium | reverse complement strand
ACGAATGCGGCGCTACCCGTGAGGTTGCCGGTCACGTGTACGACAACGGCTGTGATGCCGATTGTAACGAGTGCGGCGCTACCCGCGATGCCGGTCACGCGTACGACAACGGCTGCGACGCCGATTGTAACGAGTGCGGCGCTATCCGTGAGGTTGCCGATCACGTGTACGACGATGACTATGACGCCGACTGTAATGAGTGCGGCGTTACCCGCGAGGTGCCGGAGCGTCCCGTCTTTACGGTGGACAGCGCCAAAACCCATCCCGGTGGAATTTTCACGGTGGCAGTTCGCACTGAGAACAACCCCGGCATCATCGGCCTGCGCCTGTACGTTCATTATGATGCTTCTCTGTTTGAACTGATCGAGGCCACCGGCAAGGATTTTGCCAACGTGAGCTTCGGACCTATGGACGACGCTCCCTTCAATGTGATTTGGGTTGATTCCATCCATCCGGATAATATGGTTGACGGTGTGGTTGCTCTGCTGACCTTCCGCGTGAAAGAGGATGCTGCTTTGGGTGACACCACCATCTCCGTGACCTATGAGCCGAAGGACGTGTTCAACAGCGCGTATGAGAACATCCCCTTCGAGACGGAAGACGGTACGATCCAGCTGTTTGAGGCGGTGGTCGGCGATGCCGATTGTGATGGCGAGCTGAGCGTCAGGGATATGGCCGTGATGATGCAACATCTCAATGGATGGGATGTAGAAGTGGACAACACGGTGCTGGACGTTAATCGCGACAACAAGGTGAACAATCGCGACTATGTCCTCATTCAGCGTTATTTGAACGGTTGGGACGTCACGCTACAGTAATACGATTGCTTCATAATACGGGTGATTGGCGCGGAGGGATCCGCGCCGACATCCGGAGATGCTGTATGCGGGTGGATGTATCCGGATACATTCGTGACCGCTTCGGCACACATAAAGAAGAGTTCCGGTCTGGTTTCTCTGAAACCGGCCTTTCCCACAGCACCACAAGGCAGAGGCTTTACCCCTGCTGATGGTGTGGATCTTGCCGATGTAGCCTTTTGACTCACGGGTAGATCCCCGGTGTTGGATCGAGTGGATACCCTCCATTCGGATCGCACCATAAACGATGCGTTGATAAGACGTAGCACTCAGGTAAAGGCGGATGCCGTTGTTGACCCGACTCCCATTACGGCCAGCAACGATACAGACGACCTGTTCAGCAATGAGCTGGGTACTATGCCTCTAACAATGCCCACGGTCAGGTGAATCGGACACCATGCATTCCGATGCTGTCCATACTCAGAGCCTGACCCACTGACAACAATATCTCAACAAATGGGATGTTGAGTTAAAATAAATACCATAAAGAAAGGTGATTGATCATGAAAAGAGTATTAGCAATCTGTTTGTCTGCTCTGCTGATCCTGGGTGCGATTCCCGTATCCATGGTTTTGGCGGATGACAGCGGTAAGATCGTTGCTTCTGTGGACAACGCTACCGTTTGTCCCGGTGGCACCGTCACCCTGACCGTAGAGATGGAGGCCAACCCCGGCATCATTGCTTGGGCTGTGTGGGCCAACATTGACGAGAGCGTCTTTGAGGTGCCGCTGAAGAAGAACGGTACCCCGAATGTTACCAACGGCGTTTTCTACGGTGTGGTATACGGCCCCAACAAGGCACCCTACAGCACCATTAAGGGCACTTGGCAGGATGGCGCCGCCGAGGAAGATCACACCACTACCGGCGTTCTGTTCACTCTGCCCCTGACCGTGAAAGCGGATGCTCCCGCCGGCGACTATGAGATCACTCTGTCCGGTCCTGCGAAAAACGCGTTCCTCAACTACGATTATGATGCGGTATCCTTCCAGTTGGTGCCTGTTACCGTCACCGTTGGCCACTCCTATGACCACGGTTGTGACACCGAGTGTAACGGTTGCGGCGCTATTCGTGAGGGTCAGCATGCCTACGACAACGTCTGCGACGCCGATTGTAACAACTGCGGTGCTGTCCGTGACGTTGCCGGCCACAGCTACACCTATCCCTGCGATAAGATCTGCGCCAACTGCGGCGAGCTGACCAATGAGAGCGCCGAGCACACCATCGTGCATCAAGAGGCTGTTGCTCCCGCTTGCCACTACGATGGCAACATCGAGTATTGGTATTGCTCTGATTGCGGT
>JAZQKF010000060.1:0-14443 GCA_045542015.1 Acutalibacteraceae bacterium | reverse complement strand
TTGTTTATGATGTTCCTTGGAGAGTACGTTGCACCTCTGTTCGTCAAACCCGAGGACACAGAACTTCTCTCCGTCAGCATCATCGGAATGAAGCTGTTCTCGCTCTCCTACCTTACAGGTTGGGTGGATATGTGTTTCTCGTCTTATTTCACCGCACTCGAGCGCCCTGCGAGGTCAATGCTCACGTCTTTCTTCGGCACACTTGTGTTCCCGATAGGCGCATTATTTGCATTGACCCCCTTCCTTGAGCTAAACGGAGTTTGGCTCAGCGCACTTGTTTCTTGCTCTGCAAGCGCGATATTTACGGTAGTGCTTTATCTAACGATGAAAAATCAAAAGAGGAAAACGCCGTAAATGCTGTTTTCTTTGTCTACTGGGTGCATACGGGCAGGTTGCAATATCGCCGGTTTTGTGGTACAATTACCATACGGTGAAAGCCGAATTTAATTTTTGGAGAATGCTGTTTGAAGAAAATGGGCACCTTGGAGATTGTATTGTAAACGAGAGGTTTGCAAATACATCTCGCAATCCTCTCGTATTTTGAGCGTCACAACTATGAAAGGATTTAAAAATGGAAAATTTGACGATACGTTTAGAGACCGAAAAAGACTACAGAGCCGTAGAAGAACTGTCCCGTGAGGCGTTTTGGAACGTCTACAAGCCGGGTGCGGACGAGCACTACTTCGTGCACATGATGCGAAATCACCCCGATTTCATACCCGAGCTGGCATTCGTGCTTGAGAAGGACGACGAGATCATCGGCAACATTATGTACACGAAAGCGTGGCTTGAGGATGAGCAAGGTGAGCGCAAGGAGATCCTTTCCTTCGGACCGCTTTGCGTTGCGCCGAAATATCAAAGGCAGAAACTCGGCAAAATGCTGATCGAGCATTCCTTTGAGGTCGCACGAAAGATGGGATATGACGTTAATATCAACTTCGGCAATCCGGGCAACTATGTCAGCCGTGGGTTTGTGAGCTGCAAAAAGAAGAACGTGAGCTTTGTGGTGGATGCCAACTTCCCGACGGCGCTTCTCGTTTGCGAGCTTGTTCCGAACGCGCTTGACGGCAAGAAGTGGATGTATATCCCCTCTACTACCGCCGATTGCTGTGAGGACGTTGCCGCAGTTAACGCCTTCGACGCCACATTTCCGCCAAAGGAAAAGAAGTGGATGCCCAGCCAAGAGGAATTCTATATCTATAGTCATTCGTCTGTGGTAAGGTAAACGTAAAAGCCACTGAGGTGGAGAGATCCATCTCAGCGGCAATTTTTATCTTTTCTTATAAATGACAAGCTCGGGATTTTCGCCGTTTTCTTCGTAGGTGCAAATGAGAATAAAATCCATATTAGCGACGATGCCAAAGCATCGGTCACCGCCAAATTCACATTCTAACTGATTTCCGAGGTAGGTTGCGTTATCGTCAAGAAATTTGACGGTCTTGCCGTTGGGGAGGCGGTATTCCAAATTGACGTAACCGCCCACAAGAGCATTGAGTTTTTCAACCTTCGGCATTCCTTCGATACCGAGGGCGTTGATCTCGTCGATCAGTTTACACTTGAATTCCTCAAACTTTCCGCCATCGTCAAGATTTTTATATTGCTTCCAATAGTCGAGTTTGGGGAGCATTTCCTTTAAATAAGCGCGAGCCTGCTCCGAGGGAAAGGCCTCGCTTGCCATATTCGCTACGCAGACCTCGATCAGATCGTCCATATCGTGATACATATACTCGCCGTCGGCATAGCACCACTTGCAATAGTCTTCGTTGAAGATCCCATCCTTTTCACGGCTGATGCTGTTATCCTCAAGCGGCATACCGCAGCATTGGCAGATCAGCTCTCTTGGAGAGCCGAGAAGCGTATTGATGGATACATCAAAAAGCTTTGAGAGAAGCTTCAGCGTTTCGGTGTTGGGTACCGTTTCGCCATTCTCCCAACGACTGACCGCTTGACGGGTGACGAATACCTTTTCGGCAAGCTCCTCCTGCGAGAGTCCTTTTTTTGTTCTGAGTTCAAGTATAATATCTTTCGTTTCCATAAAATTATCACCTCGCATTTATTATACTGCACCCCATAATCATAAACAAGCAACTCGCTGTTGCTACCGGTTCGATATATAGTAATACGGTATCTTAAACGTAATACTTGTCTATTCCACCGAAACCGACAATCTTCTTTCCGTTACGAGTCTTGTTTATAAAACTCGCAAGGCGTTTTTTGAACTCATCCGGGCGTTTTCTTGCCGCATCGATATAGGCAATGCGAATGCGTTTGTATGGTTCGGATAATTTCTCATAGTTCTCCCACGCAACCGTATCTGCTTTTACTGCATCAAGTATATCGTTTGGGAAAACATATGGTGCACGAATGATGGGTAATACATCATCTCTTATGCTTGGATGGAGCATTCCCCGTTCATCGAGCCAAATCAGTCGTTCTATATTCGGGCGTGAATAGGAACTACCTTTCTTTCTTGGTGTAAATCGCTGTGCACGATGCGTAGGGTCTATGTGTTTAATGGTGCTATCTATCCAACCAAAGCAAAGTGCTTCTTCTACTGCATCGTTATAGGAAAGTGCTTTATCGCCTGATTCCTTCATTGGAAACACAAACCATATTTCGCTCTCTGTTTCAAAGTGTTCAGCAAGCCACTTTCGCCATATATCTCGTTCACTCGTATAAAATATGTTCATTCTCTCATCCCTATAAATCTTGGTTTATCGATGAGATTATTATATCATTTTTCGTACCTTATCTCAATCCCTTTTTCTTTGTCTACTGCGGGGCAAAAGGCTCTTGATAATTCGTTGCGCAGGGTGTATGATAAGGTAAAGCAGCAAATCGGAATCCGCCCGAAGGCGGCGAGCCGGTTGCTCCACCCTTTCTCTCGAGGTGATCCTATGAAATCCGTGCGTATCACCGCCATGCGGCGCACCCAATATCCCGACCTGATGGAACGGTACGAAAACCCCATCTCCCACGCCTGCGACCTGCAGATCGGGCAGGTATTCCTGTCCGAAAACGGCGAAAAGCCGCAAGGGCTATGTGACGAGGCGTGGGGCTGTATGTCCGCCTTTGTGCAGGAATTGGCCGCCGGCGGCGGCAACTTCTTCGATGGCTGGATGCAAAATCCCCACTCCGCCATGATCTCCTGCAACGACGGGTTTCGCCCCGTCTCCTTCCTGATAGAAACCATCGATTGACGAGGTAACGACTATGAAAAAATGGCTGATACTGCTGCTGTGCGGCGCTATGGTGCTGTGCCTGACCGCCTGCGGGGGCAAGCCCGAAGCCCCCACCCCCTCCACCGAGCCCACCGAGGAGGACTACGAAAAGGTGTACGTGGACAACGTCACCATCAACGAATTCATCACCGACATCTACGAAAACAGCGATCTGGCTCTGCAGGGCACCTCCCGCGGGTCCAAGCCCGACCAGTACATCCTGTACACCAACGGCTGTGAGGTGACCGTGTACCCCACTGAATACGGTCTGTACGCGGACATCTGCGGCGGCAAGACCGAGGCGGACCTGGAACGGGCGCTCTCTCTGTTCCGCCATCTCACCCAGATCGCGGACAGCAGCGCCAACGGGGATCAGCTGGACGCCGCCGTGGAGAAAATGAACAAGCCGGACAGCAGCTTTGCGGAGTATCGCGTCAGCAATTACGTGAAGATCCTGCGCTACCGCTCTCTCACCGAAACGCCGGGCGTGTCGGTGGACTGCCACATCGAGCTGCTGCTGATGAACTACCGTCCCCCCGTATCCGAAGAATAACCGAAAGCGACAAGGGAAACCTTGTCGCTTTTATTTAGCGCCAAACGGGGCATACTGGAAGGGTAGAGCCATAAATCCAAGCCCGCTAAAAGCAGCGAGTTTTAGGAAGAAAGGGATTTTTGCTCTATTAAGGCACAAAACAAAGCAAATGTTACGCGATGACTTGAGAGAATGGTGCGTAGCACCCATTCTCATAGGGGTGGCAACGGAATTAACCGTCTACACCATCTACGAGCCACCCCGGTATTCGCGAGTATTTTAACGAAGATAGAGCGAAAATCCTTCTTCCTAAACGGAGCTTGGATTTATTGCTCTGCCCTTAGGAGGCGGCGGTATGTGTACGGCGTTATTTTATGCGGCGGGCGGCGGCTATATGGGGCGCACGCTGGATCTGGAATACGGCTACGGCGAGCTGGTGACGGTCACCCCGCGGGGGTATCTGGACAACCGCTACGGGATAGTGGGTATGGCCGCGGTGGCGGACGGCTATCCCCTCTACTACGATGGGGTCAACGAGGCGGGGCTGGCGATGGCGGGGCTGAACTTCCCCCACAGCGCCCGCTATGCCCCGCCGCCCGACGTGGGGGTTGAGGTGGCGGTGCACCGACTCATCCCCACCCTGCTGGGACGGTGCGAGTCGGTGGATCAGGCGGTGTCGCTGCTGCGGGGGCTCGTGCTGTGCGACCGCCCCTTCAGTGACCGCTACCCCACCGCCAGCCTGCACTGGATGCTGGCGGATGCGGGACGGAGCGTGGTGGTGGAATCCACCGCCGATGGCGTCCGCATTATGGAAAACCCCGCCCGCGTGCTGACCAACGAGCCGCCCCTGCCCCACCAGCTGAGCCACCTATCCCACTACGCCAACCTCACCCCCGCGCCGCCGCAGGATGCCTGGCAGCAGCCCCTCAGCCGCGGCGGCGGCACGGTGGGGCTGCCGGGGGATTTCACGTCCCCCGCCCGCTTCGTGCGGGGGGCGTACGTCGCCGCCCACGCCGCCCCCACGGGGGAGCCGATCAGCCAGGTATTCCGTATGATGGCGGCGGTGGCGGTGCCGTCAGGGTGCGTGCTGGCGGAGGACGGGCGCCCCGTCATCACCCGCTACACCGCCTGTATGGACCTGCGGGGGCGGGCGTATCTCTACAGCACCTACGGCTGTCACCGCCTGCGGGGGGTGGCACTGCGCCCGTCGGTGCTGGAGGGGAGCTCCCTCACCACCTACCCCCTGCCGGAGCAGGAGGATATATTGTGGGAAAATTAAAAACAGCGGAGGATATTCCTCCGCTGTTTTTAGTTTACTTATAAAAAATCTTTGTAATATCAACTAGAGATTCCAGATCCTCCGGTATCTGTTCTTGACTCTCATACGTTTCGGACGTATACGTGCGTGTCAATGCATATTCCGGCGTGATCTTTTGGACGGTAAAATACACGGCATCCACATTCGGATAACCATACACCGTTACGCGACCTGTATAATCCTCATCCGCATAAACGCCGATGATATATCCGGGTATCAACGGTTTGGTTTCAATAATAGTTCTGCGAATCAGGTAATCTTTCATCATAACGGGGAAATTGCCCATTCCCGCTGCATTTGCCACACGGAACGTAACGATTATCGTCACGATCTCCACGACGCCCATAACCGCCATAATCAACCAATCCGTTTGGCTGAACTCGTCCATCTCACGTTCTCCCGTCAGATACACCGTTATGAACAGATTGACGAAGAACATTACCACGCCCACCAGCACGAACGCCGCATTCCTTTTCTGGGAAGCTACCGAGTTCCGTACGTCCTTAATCATTTCTTCCGGCTGCTCCAACGCTTCAAATGGCATATTGCGCCGTATGATGGAACAGAGTTCATAAGAATTGGCTATGCCTCTGATGGTATACTTCTTTCCGTTTTTTAGTTGAAAAAGCAGTGTGTTGGTGCCCGCCAATGCATACACCACCTCTGCCACAGGACACTGGATTTTCTTAAAATAATGATAGCGTCCTTTAATATATTGCTCGTCTACGGAAAGGTGTGCGCCTAAATTGAAAAGCAAAAAAGTTATCAATACGGTGCTAATGAGCGATCCGAAAACCAGCATTGACAATCTCATCGTTTCATCAACGCTCGGAGAAAAGGCAACCCACGCCATAAAGCACAAACAGCCAATCAAAACCACAAGATTTCTTGCCGGCTTTTTTACAAACTCCGCCTTGACCATATCAGCCTCCGATGTTTTTTTACTGTTCTTGTGTGTCGGTGAATGCGTTTGATCAAAACATTTTCAGCGTGCCGTCATACACAGTGACAATACCGCCGGTAGACAACTGAGCGGTAATAACGACCCGATGCTTTCCGTCAAGCTGATACTTCATCAGCTCTGACGTGGGAATAAACTCCTTGGCCGACACGCTCTTCTGGTAATGAACGGTGGTGCGCTCCACGTGCTCGTAGACTACGTCGCCGTTTTTATCATAAACCGTGGTGAAAATGTCCGAAATGGGATAATTGGCTACAATATCGCCCTTGCCCAAGTCGTTGGCCGTGGCGGTGTCGCCGCTGTGCCCTATGGTCACCTGACCCTCCTCCACGGGGTCGGTGCCCAAGAACTCCTCAAAGGTGTGCACCAAATATCCCGCCTCGTACAGCGAACGGAAGGTGAACGGGCGTCCGTCGTTACCGCGGATGCGGTATTCGGTACCGTCGGAGGTGTGGCGGATGTGAAACTTCGCCTTGGTGTACTGACCCTGCTCGGCAATGTCAATATAACTCTTGTCACCGTCGATGTTTCCGTTCTCATCGCGGACCACCACCGGCTCGGAGGCCGCCATAGCCACGTGACCGGTACGGGAATAGCAATCTGCCAGATGGGTCTGCGCATAAGACTCGTACATAGTCTGTTCGCCGTTTTGCTTACAGATCTTTTTGGTATCGTAGTAATAGATCTTCTTGCCGTCCTCGCCCCACTCCCAAAGCACGTCCATATCAAAATCGTACTTATAGGGACCCACAGGGATAAAGCCATGCTTCACGTTAACGGAGTGGGTCCAGGAGATCTCGGCGGAATTGACCACCCTCTCCCACGCCCAGCCGGCAGTGCCGGAACAGGCGGTGGCGAACAGGTCGGGGGCAGCCAGCAAACCGCTGGAATCCAGAATACCGGTCTCGGAGTCGTAATACTCCATAAACCGATACAGATTACCGGACGCCATATTGATGTAGGGAATGCCACCGTACAGCTTGCCCTCGGTGAAATTCTTTTCTACGTTATCCTTATCCTTCTCCTCGATGCAGTAGGTGCCGTCCGCCACCCACTGGCAGCTGACCGACAGCTTCATATAATCAAGGCATATCTGGCGCAGTTGCTGAGCGGTCATCGTGTCGTTGGCAATGGGAATGGCCGCAATCTTCTCCGGTGTGAGCGGATCGTCCGCCCGCTCGTAACCGCTGTAGTCGGGTGTCGGCGCGGGGTCCTGCGCCGCAGGCGGGGCCGTACACCCGCACACCGTCACACAGAGAATCACCAGGCATAGAATCAATCGTTTCATACACATGTTCCTTGTTCAATCATTTTTTACAAGTATATCAAACCTCTGTTGGTTTGTCAAACGCGCGGTACGCTTATCTTGACATTTTTCCCCCCTGCCATTATAATGAAAACATTGAAACGAGGTGTGCCCTATGTATAAGAGAATCTGCGCGGTGGTGTTGGCTTTTCTGCTGGCGGTCTCGATCTGCTCCTGCAACCGATCGATACCCGCCGTCAACCCTGACGACATCGTCACTACCACCACCCAACCGACTGAAACGGCCAAACAGCAGAACATCTTGATCGTGGGCAACAGCCATTCCGTAGACGCATTTTGGCTGTTGTATCAGGCCTATATGGACCAATACCCCGATACCGATCTGTGCGTCGGTATCCTCCACTACGGCGGGTGCAGCATTGACGAGCACGTCCAGTTCGCCACCAACAAGGACGAGGTCATCCGCTATTACCGCAACGACTCGGGCAAATGGGATATCCAGTACGGTGTCACCACAGAATACGTGCTGAAGGATCAGCCGTGGAATATTGTGCTGATGCAACCGGCCAAAGAGGATCTGTCCGACCCCGATCTGAACAGAGACGGTCGCCATCAGCTGGCGGCGATCATCGATCAGTACGTGACCAACCCCTATAAACTGATGTGGCACATATCCTGGCCCAGTCCCAACGACGAAACGTTCTTCTCTCCGGACTATATTCGCCAACCGCCGAAGGGATATAAGGATAAGTTGACCCGTCTGTACGGATTCAACCCCGTCAACCAGTTCACGCTGATGCTGAACCAGACGAAGGATCACATCCTGACCGACCCGCTGTACGATCAGGCAGTGTGCTCCGGCGCAGCCGTGATGCACGCCCTGCTGGTGCAGGAATTCGAGCAACTGGATCTGTGGCGGGACTACACCCATCTGAGCGATTACGGCCGCCTGATGGTGGGCTACGCACTGGTGGCACAGTTCACCGGTCAGCCCATTAAGCAGATCGGTATCGACCGCATTACGGTGGGATGGCGTCACAAGCAAAACAAGGACCAGGGTCCCGTGATTCTGACCGACGAGCTGAAAGACGGCATCATCAAGGCCACGGACTATGCCCTCGCCACCCCCTGGGAGATGCCCCAAAAATAACCTGTACGTAAATAAACCGCCCACCGTGTCGTTTCGGTGGGCGGCTTTGTTTTGTTTACGCAAGGGGTTGCGAGGCGATATATCCCTCTGTGGCGGTGACGATCTTCACGTCGCGCAGACTCTGGGCATAGTGACAAAAATCAATGATATTCTGCTCCGCCTGCCGGTCAAAATAAAACCGTCCGGCAGGAGAGTCGTAGGCGTGGACCACGTATACCAGCCACTCTTCACTCTCCAGGGCCGCCTTCAGCTCCTTTTTCAGCGTGTCAGCGGACTTCGTCCCCTGGCACTCCGCCGTCTTCCCATTCGGGAAGGTGATGGTCTTAGTCACCTTAGGATCAGTGATCTTGGTGCGGCGAATGGCATAGTTGGGAGCGTCCAGATCGCTGCGGGCGTCCTTTTCTCCGCCGAATGCGGCATCAAAATACATGGAGGTGATCTGCCGAACGACCTCGTCGTGATTATAAAAGGGATACACCAGCAGATCGCTGTAAATGCCGTGGGAAGACAGAATCTCCTTTGACAATTGAAAATCCTCATGGATCTGCTCCGGAGTGAAGGTAGCCAACCGCTGATGATTGTAGGTGTGGTGGACGTATTCCACGCCCTTCTCACCCAGTCGATCCAGCAGATCCCAGCCGGCATAAGCGGCCCATCCCTCGTAATCCGTGGTGGGGCGGATCTTGCTGGGTATGAGGGCGCTGGTCATACGTATTCCCGTGGCGTCAATAATGCGCTCCCAGTGAAGCATGGCGGCCGTCTTGGCATCGTCATCGATAAACGTGACCAACGAGCGGTAATACCTCTCCTGCACCCGTCCGCAACGGCTGCAGGTCTGCACAAACAGATAGCCTTTGTCCGTTTTGCCCAGAGGCACCTCGTCACCGTAATCGTGGCAATAGGCGGCGAACAAAACACCGCAGGTCACCAGCACCAACAGCACCGCCAGCAGTAATGCGAAACTCTTGATATTCCATTGTTTTGTCCGTTCAGACATACAACCGCCTCCGAATAGCCGCCTGTGGCAGCAGATATGGATAGTATAACAGATTTCCGCCGCCTTTGCAACCGCTATTATGACCAGTCGATGGGGGTCAGACCGTGGCGCTGTAAGAGGGCGTTGGTCTTGGAAAAATGACGGCACCCGAAGAAGCCGCGGTGGGCGGACAGGGGGCTGGGGTGCACCGTCTGCAGCTTATAGTGGATGGGGTTGTGCACCAGCTCGCCCTTTCGCTGGGCGTGGGCGCCCCACAGCAGGAACACCACGGGGGTCTCCTTTTTGTTCAGCTCCGCTATGATGCGGTCGGTGACCCGCTCCCAGCCCAAGCCCTTATGGCTGGTGGGCTGTCCCTCGCGGACGGTGAGCGCCGTATTGAGCAGCAGCACCCCCTGCCGTGCCCAGCGGGTCAGATCGCCGTCGGCGGACGGCGGCACGCCCAGGTCGGCGGACAACTCCTGAAAAATATTCTTCAGGCTGGGGGGCAGCGGCACACCCGACGGCACCGAAAAGCACAGCCCGTGAGCCTGTCCCGCGCCGTGATAGGGGTCCTGCCCGATGATCACCACCTTGGTGTCGGCGAAGGAGGTGTACCGCAGGGCATTAAAGATGTCGTGCATCGGGGGATAAATGCGGCGGGTGGCGTACTCCTGCTTCAGGGTCTGCCGCAGTGTCAGATAATATTCCTTCTCCCACTCGTCCGCCAAAATGGCGTCCCAGTCGTTACCGATACGTACCATAGCGCACCTCCCTACATTGATGGGAATATTGTAACATATCGGGAGAAAAATGTAAATAACGCCGCCGCCCCTTTTGCGCTTCTTTTTTCTCCGTATCCGCTCCTAAAAAATACTACTGGTCAACCCGCTCCGTTTGTGCTATACTATATCCATAGTGAGGTGATACCGTATGAAGAAAATGCAACTCTCCCCCGAGCTGACCAAGAAAATTCGACTGGATCGGCTGCAGAACACCGTGCCCCGCGTGGCCTTTGACGATGCCGCCGCCATCCGTCGGCTGCCGGTCACCGACCCCGCCAAGCGCAACGACATCGTACGTACCCCCTTTATGCGGGATACCGATAAGATCATGTACTGCCCCTATTACAACCGCTATGCGGACAAGACCCAGGTATTCTCCTTCTTTAAGAACGACGACATCACCCGCCGCGGTCTGCACGTACAGCTGGTCAACCGCATCGGCCGCACCATCGGTCGCGCGCTGGGGCTGAATCTGGACCTGATCGAGGCCATCTCGCTGGGTCACGACATCGGGCACACCCCCTTCGGTCACGCCGGCGAGCGGTTTCTGGATCAGCTGCTGTACGAGCACACCGGTCGCCACTTCAGCCACAACATCCATTCGGTCCGCGTGCTGGACAAGATATTCCCCTATAACCTGAGCCTGCAGACCCTCAACGGCATCGCCGCCCACGACGGCGAGATGGAGTTGTGCGAGTACCACCCCCTGCCCATGACCGATTTTGCCACCTTTGATCAACTCATCGAAGCCTGCTATCTGGACAAGCGGAACATCGGCCGTCTGGTGCCCGCCACCCTGGAGGGGTGTGTGATGCGTATCTCGGACATCATCGCCTATCTGGGCAAGGACCGCCAGGACGCCGAGATCGCCAACATCATTAAAAACGACGACTTCGACGCGGTGGCATTCGGCGTGTACAACTCCGAGATCATCAACAATCTGATCGTCAACATCATCGAGAACAGCTACGGCAAGCCGTACATTCAGATGGACGAGGAGCACTTCGCCGCCCTGAAAAAGGCAAAGGCGGACAACTATGCCCAGATCTATCTGGACGAGCGGGTGTCCTCCCGTCTGGAGCAGCTGGTGATGCCCATGATGCGGGACATCTACGAGCGGATGCTCACCGACCTGACCGAGGGCAACCGCGAGTCCTACATCTTCACCCACCACATCGACTACGTCAACCAGCACACCCCCCATCGGACGACCCCCTACGAGGACACCGAGCCCAACCAGCTGGTGGTGGACTATATCGCCAGTATGACCGACGACTACTTCATCGATCTCCACGCGCGGCTGTTCCCCGACAGCCCGCATAAGATCGAGTATAAAGGTTATTTTGATTAAAAGGAAAGACCCGATGCGATGCATCGGGTCTTTTTTTGTTACAGCATCTCCAGAATGTCGGCGGCGTTGGTGTCGGGCTTGACCTTGGGCATCACCGCTTGGATATACCCCTGCTCGTCGATGATGTAGGTGGTGCGCACCACCCCCATACCTACCTTGCCCGCCATCCGCTTCTCCTGCCACACGCCGTATTTCTCAATGGCCTGACGGTCAGAGTCCGCCAGCAGGATGAAATTCAAGCCGTGCTTCTCCGCGAACTTGACGTGGGACGCCACCGAATCCTTGCTGATGCCGATGACCTCCACGCCCCGCCGCTGAAACTCCCCGTAGTGAAAGGCAAAGGCACACGCCTGACGGGTACATCCGGGGGTGTTATCCTTGGGGTAGAAATACAGCACCACCTTTTTACCGATAAAACCCGACAGGGAAACGGGGTTGCCGTCCTTGTCCGGCAGGGTGAAATCCGGTGCTTTTGCTCCAACTTCCAGTAACATAATTTCCTCCTTATCCCAACAAAACGTCCATCACCAGCATCAGGCAGAAACCAACCAACAGAGCATAGGTGGCGCCCCGCTGGCTGCCGTGGGCGTGAGTCTCGGGGATCATCTCGTCGCTGATGACGTACAGCATCGTACCGCCCGCAAAGGCCAACGCGAAGGGCAGCACCGCCGCGGACAGGCTGACCGCGAAATAGCCGATGAGGGTGCCCACCACCTCAATAAGACCGGTGGCGGCGGCGATGAGAAAGGTGCGCCGCGGCTTAACCCCCGCCGCCAGCATGGGGCCGATGACCACCATGCCCTCCGGCACGTTCTGCAGGGCGATACCGCCCGCGATCATCAGCGCCTGGGTGGGGTTATCGGTGCCGAAGCCCACACCCGCCGCGATACCCTCCGGCAGGTTATGGATGGCGATGGCCGCCACGAACAGCAGCACCTTGCTCAATTTGGCGTCGGGGTGCTGTTCATCCTCCACCCCCGCCAGACGGTGCATATGGGGAATCAGTTTATCCATCAGATTCAGGCACACCGCGCCGGCGAAAACACCCGCCACCGTGATGAGCAATGAATAATCACCACCGTGCTCCAGGCTGGGCAAAATCAAGCCCAGCCCCGCCGCCGCCAGCATAACGCCCGCCGCAAAGGATAGCACGATGTCCGAGAATTTGTGTGAAACCTTTTTAAATATAAATCCGATGACCGCGCCCAGGATGGTGGCTCCGCCAACACCCAAAGCGGTCAAAATAACCATTTTCATTATGTACTCATCTCCTTATAAAAAAGCCCCGGTGACGATCACCGGGGCTCTTTTATCCGATTACGCCTCGGAGAACATATCCTTGCCTACGCCGCACAGGGGGCAGGCAAAATCCTCCGGCAGGTCTTCAAACTTGGTGCCGGGGGCGATGCCCAGATCGGGCGCGCCTTCAGCCTCGTCGTATACCCAACCGCAGGCGTCACACACGTACTGCTTCATTACGCAAACCTCCTTTTTTATACTATGTTAATCATTTCCGAATGACACGAATTTATTCCGCCAACTCATCCGCCAGAGCGGTCAGCTGTGCGGCGCTGTCCTCATTCAGCGCGGACAGGATGCGCACGGTATTCTCACAATAGGTCAGATTCTTGCTCTTTTCCAGCATACCCTGCATCACCTTGGTGGCTATGGGTGACCAGCTACCGTTCTCCATAAACGCCACCGTGCGGTTCTGATACCCCCGCTCGGTCAGGTGGTGGATAAACTCCCGCATAAAGGGGAATACGTCCGCATTATAGGTGGTGGTGGCCAGCACCAGCTTGCTGTAGCGGAAGGCATCCTCCACCGCCTCCGCCATATCGCACCGCGCCAGATCGGACAGCGCCACCGTGACCCCCTTCTGCTCCAGCAGGTCAGCCAACATCAGCGCCGCCCGCTTGGTATTGCCGTACACCGAGGTGTAGGCAATGGCCACGCCCTCGGTCTCGGGGCGGTAGGAGGACCAGGTGTCGTACAGGTCGAGGTAATACCCCAGATCCTCGGTGAGGATGGGACCGTGGAGGGGGCAGATGACGGCGATGTCCAGCGCCGCCGCCTTTTTCAGCAGGGTCTGGACGGGGGCGCCGTATTTGCCCACGATGCCGATGTAATACCGCCGTGCCTCGCAGGCCCAGTCCTCGTCGGTGTCCAGAGCGCCAAACTTGCCAAAGCCGTCGGCGGAGAACAGCACCCGATCGGTGCTGTCGTAGGTGACCATCACCTCCGGCCAATGCACCATGGGCGCGGTGACAAAGGTGAGGGTGTGGGCGCCCAGGGACAAGGTGTCCCCCTCTCCCACCACCAAACGGCGGGGGGCGTAATCCACGCCAAAGAACTGACCCATCATCTGAAAGGCCTTCGCCGTCCCCACGATGGTGGCGGCGGGGTATTTCTCCGCAAAGGCGGTAATGCCGGAGGAATGGTCCGGCTCCATATGCTGTACGATAAGATAGTCGGGGGTGCGCCCATCCAGCGCGGCGGACAGCTTGTCCAGCCACTCTTCCACAAAGCGGGCGTCCACCGTGTCCATCACCGCGACCTGTTCGTCCAGGATGGCGTAGGAATTGTACGCCATACCGTTGGGCACCGTGTACTGTCCCTCGAACAGGTCGATGTCCCGATCGTTGACGCCGATGTATACAATGTCTTTTGTTACGTTCATAGATAGTACCTCATAATGATCGTTCTATATCCATTATACACGTCCCGCCGCCAATTATCAAGAGGAATAAATAAGAAAACCCGAGGCTCACGCCTCGGGTTTTCCATATGCGGGCAAAGCCCTATGATACTAGCGGCGCCTAACGGCGCTGATACGGTCTGACACTTGCGTACGAAAAGTCGGCACGACCGCTCGGAAAGGCCCC
>JAZQKF010000059.1:0-3111 GCA_045542015.1 Acutalibacteraceae bacterium | reverse complement strand
GCCGTGCCACCTTCGCTCGCCGCGAGACGGCCCCCCTTTTGTCGGCTACGCCGACATTTTCCCCCGCTATCGGGGGAAATCGACCTTTACAAGGGAGGCTTGGCTCTGTTCCGCGTTGGTGGGTGTCGTAGGCCCCCTTGTAAAGGGGGCTGTCCGAGCGAATGCGAGGACTGGGGGATTCTTATAAAAAGAACATAAATTTTGACAATTCCTCCGTCATTTGCTTCGCAAATGCCACCTCCCTTTGCACAAGGGAGGCTCCCTCTCCGTCGCCTGTGGCGACACCGTCTCGCTGCGGCTCGGTCCACCCGCGGCTCTGACAGTCCACCGGACTGTCATTCACTACCGCGGGATGTCGCTTCGCTACCCAAAGGGAGAGGCAAGGAACGCTGAAAGCTATATGGAACCCCCGGCACAGCCGGGGTTTTTCGCTTACAAAAAGAACCGCTGACCGATACGGTCAGCGGTTCTGTTAATTGTCACGCGTGTAATCGGTGATTACACATCAACGGCGGTCGCGGCGGGGACCGCGGTTGCCGTCACGGCGACCGCCCTCACGGCGGGGAGCCGGAGCGGTGGCGTAATCGTCGGGGTTCAGACCCTCCATCTTGATGATGGCGTCCTTACGGGACAGGTTGATACGACCCTGCTCGTCGATCTCGGTGACCATCACGGCGATGGTGTCGCCCACAGCCACGGCATCCTCTACCCGCTCAACGCGGTTGAGATCCAGCTTGGACACGTGGACCAGACCCTCCTTACCGGGGGCGATCTCCACGAAGGCGCCGAAGGTCATCAGGCGGGTAACCTTACCCTTATAGATAGCGCCGATCTCGGGATCCTTGGCGATGGTCTCGATGATCTGCAGAGCGCGGTTGGCGTCCGCCAGGTCGGTGGACAGGATGGTGACGGTACCGTCCTCCTCCACGTTGACCACGCAGTTGCAGTCGGTCTGGATCTGCTGGATCACCTTACCGCCCTTACCAATCACGCCGCCGATCTTATCGGTGTCGATCTTGGTGGACAGCATCTTGGGCGCATACTTGGACAGCTCGGGACGCACCTCGGGGATGGCTTTGAGCATAACCTCGTCCAGGATGTGGCAGCGGGCGGTGTAGGTCTTGTCCAGAGCCTCGCGGATGATGGCGGGGGTCAGACCGTGCACCTTCAGGTCCATCTGGATGGCGGTGATACCCTTCTTGGTACCGCCCACCTTAAAGTCCATATCGCCGAAGAAGTCCTCCAGACCCTGGATATCCACCATGGTCATGAAGCGGTCGCCCTCGGTGATCAGACCGCAGGAGATACCGGCGACGGGAGCCTTGATCGGCACGCCGGCGGCCATCAGCGCCAGAGTAGAGCCGCAGATGGAGGCCTGGGAGGTGGAGCCGTTGGAGGACAGCACCTCGCTCACCAGACGGATGGTGTAGGGGAACTCCTCAATGGAGGGCAGCACGGGCAGCAGAGCACGCTCCGCCAGAGCACCGTGACCGATCTCACGACGACCGGGGCCGCGGGAGGGCTTGGTCTCGCCCACCGAGTAGGAGGGGAAGTTGTAGTGATGCATATAGCGCTTCTCACGCTGGTCGTCCAGACCGTCCAGCAGCTGGGCGTCCTTAGAGCCGCCCAGGGTGCAGGTGGTCAGCACCTGGGTCTGACCGCGGGTGAACATACCGC
Organism: Acutalibacteraceae bacterium; assembly: GCA_045542015.1. GTDB lineage: Bacteria > Bacillota > Clostridia > Oscillospirales > Acutalibacteraceae > UBA5905. The sequence continues at coordinate 1,434 of JAZQKF010000059.1, read as the reverse complement.
TGCCGTGGGTGCGGGGCAGCAGATCAACCTGCGCATCCAGGGGACGCATATCGTTGATGCCGCGGCCGTCCACGCGCTTGCCCTCGTCCAGCAGCCAACGGCGCACCACAAACTTCTGCAGCTTGTACAGGCACTCGTCGATCTTCTCGATCTGGTCGGGGTACTGCTCGTCAAACTTGGCGTGCACGGCGTCGTACACGGGCAGCAGACGCTCGTCGCGGATCCGCTTATCGTCGGTGTCCAGAGCCACCTTAACGTCGTCAATGGCGAACTCCTTGATGGCCTCGAACATAGCAGGATCGGGATCGTTGGACACAAAGTCAAACTTGGGCTTACCAATCTCCTTAACGATGCTGTTGATGAACTCGACCACCTGCTGGTTGGCCTCGTGACCCTTCATAATGGCGTCGAACATGGTGTCGTTATCCACCTCGTTGGCGCCGGCCTCGATCATAGCCACCAGGTCGGCGGTGGAGGCCACGGTCACGTGCATCTCGGAGCGCTTTTCCTCCTCAGCGGTGGGGTTGATGACGAACTGGCCGTCAACCAGACCCACCACCACGCCGGAGATGGGACCATCCCACGGAATGTCGGAGATGGCGATGGCGGTGGAGGCACCGATCATCGCGGTGGTCTCGGGCTGGCAGTCGGGGTCAACGCTCATGACGGTGCAGACCAGGGTCACGTCGTTACGCATATCTTTGGGGAACAGGGGGCGAATGGGACGGTCGATGACGCGGGAGGTCAGGATCGCCTTTTCGCTGGGGCGGGACTCGCGGCGCTGGAAGGAGCCGGGAATCTTACCCACGGAATACATCTTCTCCTCATAGTCCACGGACATGGGGAAGAAATCCACGCCCTCACGGGGCTTGGCGGAAGCGGTAGCGGTGCACAGAATGGTGGTCTCACCGTAGCGCACCAGGCAGGAGCCGCTGGCCAGCTGAGCCATCTTACCGGTCTCGATGACCAGAGGACGACCGGCCAGAGTGGTCTCAAACTTACGGAAACTCTCGAACATAGTGTTTACCTCCTAAAAATTTGATATTCCAAACGGAGAGGTACGGATTTTAGCAATGAAATCAACCTCGAAAAGCAAGCTTTCGGGACTCATTTCGTTGCTAAAATGATCCGTTTTCTCCGTGTTTGGCAGGGTGAATAGGGACTCTATTTCGCAACACGAGGCAGGCGGATGCAATCCGCCTGCCTCAAGTGAGCAAAATTATTTACGCAGACCCAACTTCTCGATGATGGCACGATACCGATTGATATCCTTCTTGGTCAAGTAGTTCAGCAGGTTGCGGCGATGACCAACCATCTTCAGCAGACCGCGGCGGGTGTGGTGGTCCTTCTTGTTGGAGCGGAGGTGCTCGGTGAGGTTGTTGATGCGCTCGGTAAGAACCGCGATCTGAACTTCGGGAGAACAAGTCGGAGGCC
>JAZQKF010000058.1:0-3361 GCA_045542015.1 Acutalibacteraceae bacterium | reverse complement strand
GACCTCCTACAACTACCTCACCGTTAGGTACGGGGACAGCGGTAGGGAGTCCTACGACGTGGACCTGAGGACAACGGCGAGCGTGGCGGCCAACCAGCTCTACGTGAACAACCCCCTGATAGTGACGAGGGAGGAGGCGGTGTCCGTGGCCAATAGGATCCTTTCCAGACTTCACAACGCGGAGCTAGAAGTAGAGTGGACAGGAGACCCTAGCATGGAGGTAGGGGATACGGTGGGATTCCCCGGCAGGTGGTCGGATGCCACCGAGAGGATGGTCCTGTACAACGAGATCACCTACAACGGAGGGTTGAAGGAGAGGACCAGGTGCGTGTACTGAAAACTTAACGGCGTGGATTATCATCCAATGCTCCGTAATCTGTATATACACCACACTCCCAGGCGAGCGTGTATGATGCACATTCATAGCGTAAGGGGGGGGGGGGGAATGACCTCTCCCACCGTTCTAAAAAGTAAACGGGGAGTGGTGGCATTAGCCATTTCACTCCTCATGCTGATCGGGGGCTTCGCCCTCATAGCACCTATGGAGGAGGCTGATGCCGCAACTCCTGTGGCGATCCTGTATGTATCGGACGGGTCTACATATAACCAAGTGGGTGAGTACGCTGATTTCGATTCAGCCCTTACAGCATACAACGGGCAGAGTGCCGGAGATTATCTCATCGAGTTGAATGGATCTGTGACCAATACGAGCAGTGTGTTTCTTGTGAAACAACTTGAAGGTCTGAATCTCATACTTGATGGAAACAACAATGATTTCTGCGGAATACTCAGGATAGACGGACGTACCGACCAGGTCTCTCCTGAAAGCCTGACCATACGCAACTTCAACTTCAAAGGTCTCACTGGCCCTATCTCAACTTTTGAATCATACATATGGTCCGCTGATAGTCAAGGTGTTCTACGCTACCCTCACAATGTCACGATTTCAGATTGTACTTTTGAACTTGCAAACGATGGTTTAGTAGGCATCAAAATGAAACAAGCCAAAAACATAACCATTGAGGGATGTTATGCCTGCGGTGGTTTCGATGCGAACGACGACCCAATCATTGGAGGACACAGTCTGGCACAGATAGAATCTACCAGAGGGTTGACAATTACAGGATGTGATGTGTACTGTAACAGGGGAATCGCTACAGGAAACTCGATGAATGTTCAGATCTCAGATTGTATTATTGAAGCTGCGGATGGAAAGTACGGTATCCGTATGGATGGTGATTTCCAGGACGAAGCAACAGAAGTGGTCATTGAAGACTGTGAAATCAAAGCAGGAATCCCCGTTGTCGTCCGTGATATCACCGATGGAAAGGACATGGAGATCACGTTCGAAGGAACCAACGACATGGTCGGAACCAATACTGACGGACTCTGGTTCGCCGCAGGTGCGCAGGAATACCCCGATGTCTCTAAAGATAGTCTTACAGGAGATGTCAAGGTTAATTTCAATGATACAAGCCTCGATACGACTGGGGCTACAGGATTCTTGGTTCAGATTGCCGAGCTGACTTTACCGGACAACACAACATCGACCTATTGGAAACTCGAAGATGCCCTTGCTGCTTATGATACTAATCCTTCTACCGGAGATTACACCATTACCCTCCTTGAGAACATCAACAAGCCCACTACGACATACATAGTCAAGCAGTGGGCTAATAAGAACCTCGAATTGAACGGAGATGACAAGGAGTTTACAGCTCAGATTGCGATCTATGGACAGAGTCGTTCAACTGGACCGGAATCCTTGCTCATCACAGGATTCTCATTCACCGGAGATGTCAATTGTAGTAGTGAGTCTGGATGTGATCATGTATTCATCGCATTGAATGATGGAGGTAATGCGTTGAAGAGATACCCCCACAAAGTTACAATAGATAACTGCACCTTTGTGATGCCTGTAGATGAGGAATCTATCGGAATCAAGATTAGGCAGGGATATGATTTCACAATATCCAATTGTGAGTTCTACAATGGGGCTCTTCCTGTGTGGATGACAGGATGTACTAACGTCTCATTCACAGAGATATACTCAGAAGGTTCCAAGGAAGGATTACACACGGGAACATCCGGAGGCACGGTGTCTTTTGATACGATATACGTTGAATCTGATACCTACGGTATCCGTCTGGGAGGAAGTCCTAATGATGGATGGGGAGCATGGAACCTTAAATTGAAGGATATTGGAATAACTGCCCCTGTACCTGTGGTTTTACGTACTGTTTTCACTTCAGTCACCGGACCTATAGATATCTCTGGAAGTATCAGTGCAGAATACAATGGAACAAGTCCTGAAGCTTGGTTCGTGGCATCTGAGACAGAGTACAAGGGAACGGGAACCATTCCTGATGAGGATACAGGCCTTGTAGCAATTCTGAAGGGTGATGCTGTAGATGTCTCTGATGATGTATTCTATGGAATAGATGTTCACAGACATATTGTCGCATGTGAGGATACGGTCTGTACAGTCTGTGTTCCGAATGTAACCATCCCTGGTTTAGGAGGACATGTGATGAACACAACCGCAACATGTGCCGATAGGTATTGCATCAACTGTATTGATTACAGGGAGGCTGGAACTGGAAACCACACCCCTGACTCCGTTCATGCTTGTAATGTAACCAAGTGTACTGCATGTGATGAACCTTTGACACCTACAGATCATACTCCCGATTCCAACAACCCCTGTGAGGTAACTAAGTGTACTGTATGTCTGACGCCTCTGCAGGCTGGTTCCCACGAGCGTGAGAACGACGACCCCTGTGTCGATACCGTATGTATGTACTGCGGTGACGAGATGCCTGCAACGGCGGATCACGTGTTCGGTTCGACAGCAACCTGTATCAACAGGGTCTGTTCTGTTTGTGATACCACTACCCTGGCAACCACAGATCACGACTACAGGATCTCTGGACACCAGAAGGTCTGTTCCATGTGCGGTGACGCCGTCAACCTCCCCATCCAGGAGGATGACGATGACGACTGGTACGACTGGTGGCTTGCACAGCAGGCCGCTAAGGCAGAGGCTGAGCGTCTCGCACAGGAGCAGGCAGAGGAAGAGGAGAAGAAGAAGGTCGCTGCAGTGGCTGTCGCAGTGGGTGCGGCAGTCGCCATGGTCCTTCTCCTGATGACCACGCCTCGCAACTGATCCTAATTGAAACACCTTCAGACCCTTCGGGGTCTGTCTCCTTTCTTACACCCCCTCTGAATTGTCCACGGACGGAATACACATTTACACCGATTCTGTCCATCTTACGACATTCTCTTTATACCGTCCCAATCGATTCCTTATTCATGGAGAGGATGAAGGCGGAGTTGGAGTATCACGGACTCTATGTCGATG
>JAZQKF010000057.1:0-2252 GCA_045542015.1 Acutalibacteraceae bacterium | reverse complement strand
ATCCGAGAAGCCGAATGCCCTTCACAGGCAGAATACACTATACCACAGTTGATTGCAAATGTAAAGCACTTTTTTTGCTTTGCTATATTTTTATACAGAATGTCAAAAACCGCCCCCGTGATACGGAGGCGGTTGTGGATTATTTCAGCAGCGGCTCAGACAGGGAGCGCAGATCCCACACCGTGGAATCCAAGCCGTGTCCCGCAGGTAACGAGGTGCAGCCCACACAGTTGCGCTCGGTAATGCTGAATCCATCGCTGATGCGATGCAAGCCGAGGTAACTATCCCGGAGCCCATAATGGGGGGCAATATAGCCGTAGACGTTGGATAACTGGTAGCCGCCCTTACTTTCCTTGAAACGGGGACCGTAGCCTACGATAGCCGCCGCGCGTATGGAATAGGTATCGCCCGATTGCAGTTGACCGTTGGCTTGTGTCGTGTTGCTGGTGGTGATGGCCGAGAAACCTCTCTCCAGTCGGATACTGCCGGAGGTATTGTTGACATACGCAAAGGCGCCGGAGACATTGTCACCCAACTGGCTGGGGTGAACCATTTTGGCGTAGCAGGCAAAATCCTGCACCGTCACGGTGCCGTTATTGCTGATGGAGCCGCCAATGCCGCCCAAGCCCGACCAGCCGCCGTTGTTTTTAATGGTGATGTTGCAGTTGGTGGCCTCCAATGTGCGCAGTTCGCACCAGCCGCCGTTTTTGGTATTGACAATACCGACGATACCGCCGAGGAAAGAATTGCCACCGTAGTAGTAACTCGATTTACTGTACTGCAGGGTGATACTTACGCCCGTTGCGGACACATTGGTAATGTCCGCCGAAGAAGTGCAGTAATAGCGGCCCGCCAACGCGCCCACGTACATATAGTCGGTACGATAATTGAACTCGATTTTGACGCCATCTAGCGTCAGGTTGCGGATGGTGGCGTTTTCACAGGAGCCGAACAGACCGGCGGTTCCCGTGGTGGACGAGGAGGTGGAGTAGGTGCGGGGAGTCGTGATGGACAGATTGGAAATGGTGTAGCCACAGCCATCGAAAATGCCCTGAAAAGTCACACTGTCGGAGGTGCCGATGGGTGTCCACGGGTGAGATTTAAGATTAATGTTGTTGCTCAGCACAAAATAGTCGCCGTTAAAGGAGCGACCCTGCTCGTTGACCTGCTTGGCCAGATAGGCCAACTGTTCTCCCGTTTCGATGCGGTAGGGGTTGTTGGCTGTGCCGTCACCACCGGCAAAACGACTGCCCGTGGCGCCGGTCCACTGGGAGGTGTAGGCGTTGGGGGCGGTGGCCGTTGTCGTGGCGGCGGTAGTGTGGGTGGTAGTCGTGGTAGTCGTGGTGGTGCCAATGATAACCACTTTATTGGTGGTCGTAGTGGTGGGGATGTACGTGGTCTTTTGCTTAACCGTCGTTGTAGAAGAGGCGCCTGCTTCGGCGGTGGTGGTTGTGGTGGTTTTGGAATTTTTGGCAGTCTTCTCAGTAGTCGAGGTGGTGGACTGCACCCGTATGGCGTCACTGATATCCTCAAATGCATCCGTCCAACAACCGGTTAACGCGGTCACGGTAAACAGAGTGACCAGCACGATACTTAGCCATTTTTTCAACATACGTCAACGCTCCTTTGCATCACACAACTGTCTATGTGCAATAGTACAATTTACACTATCGTTTGTCAAGCCTTTTTAGGCATTTACAAAACGACGTCCTGCCGCGCGCGGCTCCTCACCTCTCGGTATAACCATAACCGATATTGGTTAATATCATTATACACCACATTCGGTTATGATGTCAAGTGAAAGAAGGTGCGCAATATGATTTCTTACGATAATCTATGGAACGTGATGAGAGAGCGAAATATCTCGCAGTACACCTTGATCAAGAAGTATCGCATCAGCCCTGCTCAGATCACGCGGCTCAAGCGTAACGAAAGCGTCAGCACCCACACCATCGAGACGTTTTGCCGCATCCTGAATTGTCAGGTGGCCGATATTATGCAATACATTCCCGATGCGGAAAAGACCGAAGAATAAAACACCCGCCCCCGTGATACGGAGGCGGTTATTTTTTGTTATTGGGCGGCGGCCACCGTTTCCTTAGCGGTGGTCTTGCGCAGGATCAGCCTGCGGATACCCATAGCAATAAGCAGCACGATCCAGGATGCCAGCGTAAAGCCCGCTACGTAGAGGATGAAGCTCAGAGGGTTATCCACGCCCAGCGCGTTCTGTACGTTGGAGTATAGCGGCAGGT
>JAZQKF010000056.1:0-23424 GCA_045542015.1 Acutalibacteraceae bacterium | reverse complement strand
GATGGGCACACGCACCTGCTCCATGGTGTCGCGGTCACGGACGGTGACGGCGTTGTCGGCAGGGGTGTTGTCATCACCGACGGTCTGGAAGTCCACAGTGATGCAGTAGGGAGTACCGATCTCGTCCTCACGGCGGTAACGCTTGCCGATGGAGCCGGCGTCGTCATAGTCCACCATAAAGTACTTGGACAGCTCCAGCTGGATCTCGCGGGCCTTATCACCCAGCTTCTTGGACAGGGGCAGAACGGCGCACTTGAAGGGAGCCAGAGCGGGATGCAGGCGCAGGACGGTACGCACGTCGTTCTTCTCGGCGTCCACCACCTCTTCGTCATAGGCGTCGCACAGCACCGACAGCACGGTGCGCTCCACGCCCAGAGAGGGCTCCACCACGTAGGGGATCACGTGCTGGCCGGACTCCTGATCGAAATAGGTCAGATCCTTGTTGGAGGTGTTCTGGTGCTGGGTCAGGTCGTAGTCGGTACGGTCCGCCACGCCCCACAGCTCGCCCCAGCCGAAGGGGAACAGGAATTCAAAGTCGGTGGTCGCCTTGGAATAGAAGCACAACTCCTCCGGATCGTGGTCGCGCAGGCGGATGTTCTCCTCCTTCAGGCCGATGGCCTTCAGCCAGTTGTGGCAGAATTCACGCCAATATGAGAACCACTCCAAGTCGGTGCCGGGCATACAGAAGAACTCCAGCTCCATCTGCTCGAACTCGCGGACACGGAAGATGAAGTTACCGGGGGGGATCTCGTTACGGAAGGATTTACCGATCTGAGCGATACCGAAGGGCAGCTTGCGACGGGTGGTGCGCTGGACGTTCACGAAGTTGGTGAAGATGCCCTGGGCAGTCTCGGGACGCAGATACACGGTATTCTTGGCGTCCTCGGTGACACCCTGGAAGGTCTTAAACATCAGATTGAACTGACGGATGTCGGTGAAATTGTGCTTGCCGCAGGTGGGACAGGGAATGTTGTTTGCCTCCACAAAGTCCTTCATCTCCGCCTGGGAGAAGGCATCAATGGGCTTGGGCAGCTCAAAGCCGGTCTCCTGGCACCAATCCTCAATGATCTTATCGGCGCGGAAGCGCTCCTTACACTCCTTACAGTCCATCAGCGGGTCAGAAAAGCCCGCCAGGTGACCGGAAGCGACCCAGGTCTGGGGATTCATCAGGATGGCGGCGTCCAGACCCACGTTGTAGGGATTCTCCTGGACAAATTTCTTCCACCACGCCTTTTTAACGTTGTTCTTCAGCTCCACGCCCAAGGGGCCGTAATCCCAGGTGTTGGCCAGACCGCCGTAGATCTCGGAGCCGGGGAAGATGTAACCGCGACCCTTACACAAGGTCACGATTTTTTCCATAGTTTTCTCGGTGTTTTTCATCATATAACCCTCCATATTCATCCGGAATGGCTTTCCGGCAATATTCTTAACTATTCTAATATGTATCAGCAAAAAAGTCAACCGCTAACCCCATTTGCCCAAAGAAAATCGGAAGAAAACTTGTCCATTTTGTAGAAAAAGCACGATAATAATTGGACTTTTCGTATATTTTTTTAACTTTTCGTCAAATGGGTGTTGACAACCGGTCTGATAAAAGGTATATTATAATCTGTGCGCACTACCCGTATGGATAGGTGCGCCCATTTCGTCAGGTGAGTCGGAGGGATCGGCATGGATAACCAACAACTGCCCATCACCGCCGCCGCCCACGGCGATCAGGAGGCGTTTCGCCTCATCGTGCGCCGTATGGAGCCGCTGATACAGAGTCAGATACACGCCTGCCGCTGTGACGGCACCGAGGACGAGGATCTGGCACAGGAGGCTCTGGTGGGTCTGCTGAATGCGGTGCGCACCTACCGCCCCGACGGCGGTGCCGCCTTTACCACCTATGCCACCACCTGCATCCGTAACCGTCTGCTGTCCGCCGCCCGTCGGTGCCAGCCCCGTGGGGTGCAAGAGGTGCCGCTGGAGGCAGAAGAGGAGCTATCCGACTCCACCGACGACCCCGCCCTGCGCCTGCAGGAGCAGGAGGCCGCCAAGCGGCTGCTGCAGCTGATGCGACAGCGTCTGACCCAGCTGGAGTACACCGTGATGCTGCTGCGGCTGAGCGAATGCTCCTATGAGGAGATCGCCGCCCGACTGGGCATCACCAAAAAGGCTGTGGACAATGCGGTGCAGCGTCTGCGGCGCAAAATTCGGCAATAACGGCATGAGGCCGGTTGCAATATATCTATCAGAGTGAGGTAAGACCAAATGTACGAGGACAAGACTTTAGTATGCAAAGAGTGCGGTAATGAGTTCATTTTCACCGCCGGTGAGCAGGAGTTCTACGCTGAGAAGGGTTTCGTAAACGAGCCCCAGCGCTGCAAGCCCTGCCGTGACGCCCGCAAGAACGCCGGCCGTCCCGAGCGCGAGATGCACGATGCTGTCTGTGCCAACTGCGGCGCAGAGTGCAAGGTGCCCTTCAAGCCCCGTGAGGATCGCCCCGTTTACTGCAGCGAGTGCTTCGCCAGCATGAAGGGTGAGAACTAATCATACTGAGTTGACTAAGACCGTCCACAGTTTGTGGGCGGTCTTTTTCATTGGTATGGGGTGAAACAACAAGCCCTCTTCACAGCGATATACTTATCGCTGTGAAGAGGAGTCGGGCGTGTTGTCCCACCCCGGACTTGACTTAATGACAGTTTATGGTAAAATATTAAACATTGCAACCGAATGGAGATGATTGTCCGTGCTGTTGACCTCAATATTTGTGTTGGCCGGTATAGCCGGTACGGCGGCCACCTATGCCTTGTGTGACGGCCTGTCCCTGTGGTGGGCACTGCTGCTGATACCCGCCTATTACGCGGCGGCGGCGGTGGTGTACGTCATATGGCTGTTTACCACCATCCTGCTGACCGACGGCACCGACCCCTCTCCCCGCCTGATGCGCTTCTATCACCGGTGCGAGGTACATACTCTCAGCTGGCTGATGGTGCTGCTGGGCGTCCGCCGCCGACTGGTGGGGGTGGAAAAGATCCCCACGGACCGTCCCTATCTCCTGGTGTGCAACCACCGCTCCGCCTTTGACCCCGTGTCCACGCTGGCGATGTTTAAGCGGTGGAATATGTGCTTCGTGTGCAAGCCGGAATTGTTTAAGATCCCCGTGCTGGGACCCGCCATGCGCCGCGCCGGCTTCTTCCCCATCGATCGGGAGAATCCCCGCAACGCCGTCACCGCCATCAAGCACGCCGCCGAGATCATTACGAAGCAGGGGCGCTCGGTGGGCATCTACCCCGAGGGCACCCGCACCGTGGGCGAGGGCGAAATGCTCCCCTTCCACGGCGGCAGCTTTAAGATCGCCAAGCTGGCGGACTGTCCCGTGGTGGTGGCCTCTGTGCGGGTCAAGCGGGGACTGCTGTGTCCCGCCGCGGTGGAGCTGAGAATACTGGACGTGATGGAGGAGGACTACGTGCGGGAGCACAAGACCACCGATATGGCACAACGAGCAGAACAAACCATCCGCGAGGATTTGGGAATATAACGTGAAAAAGCCGAGGCTGACGCCTCGGCTTTTTTTGCGGGTCGATGTGGCATCGACCCCTACAAGTTCTATCCAACCTCGGTGTAAGATTGTAGGGGCGGATGCCCACATCCGCCCGCTCAATTCAAAATTGATTTTTTCTCAACTAGCGAGAGGTGGACTTATTCTAAAGCATCCGCTATAATTAAATTACAGTTCGATCGGCTGAATCTACAGAATGGAGTTTGTATTATGAGTTTTGGAACTATCATTAAAAAACTGCGTCTTGACAACAATTTGACACAAGAGCACCTGGCCGATGTACTATCCATTTCACCACAGGCAATTAGTCGTTGGGAAACAAACACTGCCCTGCCGGACATTTCTCTGTTGCCTGCTATCGCCAATTATTTTGATGTCACCACCGACTATCTCTTGGAAGTGGATATTTCCAGCAAGGAAAAAGAAATCAATAAAATCATCGACACCGCCCGTGAATACACCTCCAGGGGGTTGTGGTTGAAAGGTATCGAAATTCTGCGTGACGCCCTGCATAAGTACCCGTCGGCGCACGCGCTGTCCAGTGAATTGGCGTTCGCATTATACGGTTTATCGTCGGAAATCGAAACTATATCCGATGATGAGCGGCAAGCACAGTTTCGTGAAATCGTTGCACTGGAGGAGGACGTCCTCACTAATTCAAAAGATACCGCACTGCGTTATGATGCTACTCAATTACTTTGCTATGTGTATAAAGAACTGAATATGACGGAAAAAGCCGAAGAACTTGCTCAGACTATGCCGCACACGCACCAGTGCTGTGAAAATCTGCTGGTATCCATCTCCGATAAAACCAAACGGTATCGGCGTATGCAACAGGCGTTTCTCCTCCATCTTCAGCAAACGCTTCTCGGTATCACTTGTAACTGTGCACCCCTAGATGACGGATCAAGACCTTATTCTTTGGAGGAAACCATTACCCTAAACAAAAAAGCTATCGAGATTTTAAATACAGTGTTTGAGGATGGAGATTACGGCACATTGTATAGCATGTATTTTACGCAGTACCATCTCAACATTGCTTCATTCTATGCCCGCTTGGGAAATTGCGACGAGACCATTCGTTATTTAAACCTTGCAAAAGAACTAGCCATTCGCAACGACCAAACAGAACCGAATTCTATACTAGCCCATACGAGTTTGATTGTCCGCGGCTATAAATATCAGAATGTTTTTTATGGGAATAATGAAAACAATTCTCTCCATCAGTTGAATGAGATGAATGACAGCATCTATGATTTCATCCGGGGAGATGCGGAATTCAAGCACATTGTTGAAGAATTGCAACGGCACGCCGCCACGCGATAGTATTTGTGAAACAAAACCTCCACCGCCGTTCGGCGGTCCCCCTTTCCCTCAAGGGGAAGGTTAAATAATGTAAATATGCTAAAAAAAGCCGAGGCTGACGCCTCGGCTTTTTTTGCACCCTCTCCGTCACGCTTCGCGTGACACCTCTCCCAAAGGGCGAGGCAAGGGATTCGTTCTCAAAAACTATTTCACAAATAAATTATAGGCATTATCCCACAGAATTTTGCGGAACTCCTCCTCGGTGAAATGCATCGACAACAGAGTTGTCAACTCCTTTTGGGCATCCCACATAGGATAGTCGGTGCCGAACAGAACCCGCTCCGCACCCCAGCGGCACATCAGCTCCTCCGCCTTTTCCGTGGACAGGCGGAAGAAAGAGGAGGAACAGTCCACGTACAAATTGGGAGCGTGACCCAGCTTATCGCAGGCCTCCTCCCAGATGGAATACCCCGCCAGGTGGGCGCCGATAAAGGTCAAGTCCTTATAGATCTCCAGCACCGGCAACAGGCGGTTAGGGTTGGAATAATCGTACCGATCGTCGCCGGTGTGTAAGAGCACCGGCAAGCGATTCTGCTCGCACAGCTCATAGATCTTAAGGCAGCGATAGTCGTCGATCTTGAACGCCTGAATGTCGGGGTGGAGCTTAACGCCCCGCAGACCCAACTCCAGAATATGCGCCACGTCCCCTTTAAGGTCAGTGCTGTCGGGGTGGAGGGTGCCCAGACCGGTAAACCGCCCCTCCCCCTCGGCCACGGTGCGGGCAATAAACTCGTTAATGCTCTTCACCTGCTTGGGGGTGGTGGCCACCGACTGAATAATACAATGATCCACGCCCACCGACATCTCTTTTTCAATGAGGGTATCCACCGTTCCGTCGTGGGCAGAGGTGACGCCGTAAAAGGCGTCGGTCCCCCCCACCGCCTTCGGGGCGATGGCGGCGGGATACACGTGACAATGGGCATCGATTACTCTATACTGTCCGATCATTTAGGCTCACCTGCTTTGATCCATTCCTCGGCCTCTTCCCGCATCTTGTACTTGAGGATCTTGCCGGCGGCGTTCATGGGGAATTTTTCCACAAAGCGCACGTAGCGGGGCACCTTATGCCGTGCCATATGGGCGGCGATATAGGCGGTCATCTCCGCCTCGGTCATCTGCTCACCCTCCTTGAGGATGATGCAGGCCATGATCTCCTCGCCGTACCGCTCATCCGGCACGCCGATGACCTGCACGTCTCGCACCTTGGGGCAGGTGTAGATAAACTCCTCGATCTCCTTGGGGTAAATGTTCTCACCGCCGCGGATGATCATATCCTTCAGTCGACCGGTGATGAGATAGTTGCCGTCGGGACGGCGGCAGGCCAGGTCACCCGTGTGCAGCCAGCCGTCGGCGTCGATGGTCTCGGCGGTGGCGGCGGGCATCTTGTAATACCCCTTCATTATGTTATAGCCGCGGGCCACGAACTCGCCGTTGACCCCATCGGGGCAGTCCTCCCCCGTTTCGGGGTCGATGACCTTACACTCCACGTTGGCAAAGGCGCTGCCCACCGTCTCGGTGCGCACCTCCAGGGAGTCGTAGTAGCTGCTCATGGTACAGCCGGGGGACGCCTCGGTCTGACCGTATACCGACACGATCTCCCGCATCCCCATCCGTCCGTTTGCGGCCTCCTTCATCAGGTCGGCGGGACAGTTGGAGCCCGCCATAATGCCGATGCGCATATAGGAGAAATCCGTCTTTTCAAAGTCGGGGTGCTGCATCATAGCGATAAACATGGTCGGCACGCCGTTAAAGGCGGTGATGTGCTCGTTGTGAACGCAGGCCAGCGCCGGCTTTGGGGAGAAATACGGCAGGGGCAGCATCGTGGTGCCGTGGGTCATACTGGCGGTCATGCTCAGCACCATACCGAAGCAATGGAACATAGGCACCTGGATCATCATGCGGTCGGCGGTGGACAATTCCATATGGTCGCCGATGTATTTGCCGTTGTTCACCACGTTGTAGTGGGTCAGCATAACGCCCTTGGGGAAGCCGGTGGTGCCGGAGGTGTACTGCATATTGCACACGTCGTCCTTATTCACCAGCGCCGCCATCCGATGCACCTCGGACAGAGGGGTCTGGGACGCCCGCTCCATAAACTCGTTCCATTCCAGACAACCCGTCTGGCGATAGCCCACCGTCACCACGTTGCGCAGGAAGGGCAGACGCTTGGCGTGGAGGGGCTGACCCGCCTTATGGGTCTCCAGCTCGGGGCAGAGTTCGGCCACGATCTCGCCGTAATGGCAGTCCTTGGCACCCTCGGTCATAATGAGGGTGTGGCTGTCCGACTGGCGCAAAAGGTATTCGATCTCGTGAATCTTATAGGCGGTGTTCACCGTCACCAGCACGGCGCCCAGCTTCACCGTCGCCCAGAAGGCGATGTACCACTGGGGTACGTTGGAGGCCCACACCGCCACGTGGGTGCCCGCCTTGTCACCCGCCGATATCAGGGCGCGGGCGCACTCGTCCACGTCGTCACGGAACTGGGCATAGGTGCGGGTATAGTCCAGGGTGGTGTATTTGAAGCAGTACTGGTCGGGGAATTCCTCCACCATCCGATCCAGCACCTGGGAGAAGGTGCAATCAATGAGGCGATCCTTCTCCCACACGTATTTGCCGGTGTGGGCACGGTTCCAGTATAGGGCGCTCTCGTTGCGGGAGGTATCTCCGAACTGGCGCATATAGTGGACAAACTGGGTGAGAATGATCTCCATATCATCCAGCTCGGGACACCAAGCGGGGTCCCATACCAAGGACAGATAGCCGTCGTAATTGACCGAGCGCAGAGCCAGCATCATTTCCTTAATAGGCAGGTCGCCCTCCCCCATCAGGCAGTATTCCAACCGGCCGTCCTTGCAGGTAGCGTCGCTGACGTGGACGTGGCGCACGTAGGCGCCCAAATTCTTAATGACCTGCTCGGGGGTCTCACCGCCGGTGAAATAGGCGGCGGACCAATGCCACAGCGCCGCCACGTAATCATTGGCAAAGCTGTCCAGCAGGTCACGGAGCACCGCCGTGTCCGCAAACAGACCGGAGGTCTCGATGATGAGGATGACCCCCTGCTCCTCGGCGGTGGGCAGCATCCGCTCCACCAGAGCGGACACCCGCTGTACAGCGGCGGCCGCATCCTCGGCGGCGGCGGCCTTCAGCCGCACGCAGGGGATGGACAGGTTGGCGGCAATCTCCAGACAACGGGTGATCTCCTCCACAGCCTTAGTCGTAGGGCCGTCGGCGGCGTTGCACACCGTGTCAATGCAGGGGATGTCCAGACCCTTTTCGAACAGCCGACGGCGGGTAGCCGCGGCGGCGTAATCGTGAAAAGCGCCGTCCTTATCGGTGAACAGGCGGTTGTAAATATTGTGCAGTTCAATGCCCTGAAAGCGCAGGTCCTTCGCCACGTCGCAGAACTGTTCAAAATTCGGGGTGTGCCACCCCTTGGTAGAAAACGAGAGTTTCATAATCAGCTCTCCTCGTAGATGATTTTGTTCACGGCGTTCAGATACGCCCGCAGCGACGCGCCCAAAATGTCGGTGGAGATACCGGTGCCGGAGTACAGGCGACCCCGGTCGCGGAGTTTAACCAGCGCCTGACCCACCGCTTCCTTACCCTCGGTGACCGCCTGAATCTGGAAATCATCCAGCTCATAGTGGTGACCGATGATCCGGTCAATGGCCTTGAATGCGGCATCGATGGGACCGTCGCCGATGGACACGCTCTGGAGGGATTTGCCGTCCCGCTCCAGGGTGATCTGGGCGGAGGCGGAGATGATGTTGCCGCTATTGATGACGTAGCTGACCAGCTGATAGGCGTCCGGCACCTGCATGGCCACGTTGGCCACGATGGCCTCCAGATCCTTGGCGGTGACAGCCTTTTTCTCCGCCACGCGGCAGAATTCCTCGTATACGCGGGCGGAATCCTCCTCGGACAGATCGTAGCCCAGCCGCGCCACTGCGGCGGCTACAGCATCGCGGTCATCCTTAGCATCCAGACGGATGTCCTCGGTGGCGGTGGCGGTGACGCCCGCCGGCTTTTCGTGGCGGGCAGGGTCGGTAATCCAGGCGATCTGCCCCGCAATACGACCCATCTCGGTGTAGCGGATGCCGGTGGCGAAGCCGTAGCTGTCGCCGCAATTCTTACACATGGTAGCAAAGGTCACCAGGTCGGTGATGTCGCCGCCAACGGCAGTCTTAACGCAGTCGGCGCCTGCCTGCACCGCTAGAATGGCAGAGGCGGCGGCCAGACCGTTCTGATTATCGCAGGCAACACCCAGGGGCAGATCGGTGCCGACACCGCCCACAAAGGCGGCGAAATCGTCCGGCAGACGGCCGCCGGTGGAATCCCACACGGACACGGAGTCCGCGCCTGCCGCGGTGGCGGCATCGATGGCCGCCTGCAGATAGCCGTCGTCGGCACGGGTGGCATCCACGGCGCAGAATTCCACCGCCACGCCCTTTTGCTTGGCGGCGGCAACGATCTCGGAGATCCAACCCAGCATCTTATCGGGTTTTTTATGACAAGTATACTCCATCCCCACGGGAGAGACGGGCAACTGGATGCGGATCTGGGGCTTGGTCGCCCCCTCCAGAGCCGCCGCCGCCAGCTGAACGCTCTCGGCGGTGACCCCCGCCGCCACCGACAGGGTGGCGTTCTTCACAAAGGAGGCCATGGTCCGCACCAACAGGGTGTCGGAGCGCACCTCGGTGATGGCGGGCAGCTCAATAACGTCCACCCCCAGCTTTTCCAGCTGGCGGGCGATCTCAATCTTTTCCTTAAAGGTGTAGTTACCCTGACACAGGGTCGTGTCGGCGATGCGGATGTGTTTCATACAAACTCTCTCCTCTGTGTGCGCGTGTTGGCACGCCAAAAATAATAAAGCCCCAAGGCATCAATATGCCTTAGGGACGAAATGGTTTCCGTGGTACCACCCTAATTACCGCATACGCGGTCACTCTGCAAGGCTCCAACAAGCCTCCTGCCATGGTAACGGGGCAAGCCGTAATACCCTACTGCCAAACGGGTTGGGGCACTCTGCTCAGGAGCCAGACTCTCATTCGGACCGTATCGCCCTCACAGCAACGGCGACTCTCTGCAAACGGTCGGGTGAACGGGAAATTCTCCGTCAACGCATTTCACAAGTTAAAGTGTTAAAGGGATTATAACACCGCCCCACCCGTTTGTCAAGTGGGGCGGTGAGATTTTTTGTGGTAAAAAACTATCCCAAAAACAAGTGAGACAAATCCCAACCTATAGTTCACAAATCATTTTCACTTTTAATGGTCTCTTTGTTAAGAATTCCGCATTTTCGTCCATTGTAGTTCTTGGATGTTGAAATATATCGACTCCTACTGTAATAGGCTCATCAACAATATACAAATACCCTTTTTCTGTTCCGTTATGACTAATCACACCATCGTCATCATATCCCAACCCACTTGGTTGATGTGAAAATGCTTCTGCAAGTTCTCTCCACTGTGTAATTGTACTGTTTGTTTTCAATTCAGCAAAAACCTTATTCGAACCGTGATACCATAGTCCATTCGGCTGAATTACTATTTTCATACGACTACACTCCTCCATCCAACTCAATATATCGATTTCATTATACCACACCGCTCCGTGTGTTGCAAGCGACTGCAACAGGCCCAACGCATTATAGGCCTGTTGCATTTCGTGAAAGGTTGTGCTATGGTGGATGCGGTGATAACTATGAATTTACCAGAACGAAAGAAAAATCGCTTACAAAACTATCATTACGGAAAGAACGGCGCCTATTTTGTGACGATATGCACGAAGGATAAGCAAAAAACCTTGTGTGATATTGTAGGGGACGGGTTTCCCGTCCCGAAACCAATTGGCACTATCGTTCGTACCGTGACCAAACAAATTTCCGTGAAATACCCTTCTGTCCATGTTGACAACTATGCGATTATGCCCAATCACATTCATTTGTTGCTGTCCGTCGAGAATGACGGGACGGGAAACCCGTCCCCTACGGTGGGAACTGTAGTTGCGTGGTACAAATACAGCATTACGAAACAAGCCAACCAACAGTTCGGGACAAGCGGTAGTAAGGTATTTCAACGTTCCTATCACGACCATATTATTCGTAACCAAAAGGATTACGACGAAATATGGGAATATATCGAGAATAATCCCCGAAAGTGGGCATTGGACAGGTATTACCGTGAGGAGACATAAAAACACTTGCCAAAGCCGGCTATCTATGTTACACTGAAACTGTGAACGGGGACGGCACCCATAACAAAAAACGGATTCACACACAACCAAACAGAATACGGCAAAGGGGATGACACCCATCGAAAAAAACATCATTGTTGTAGACGAACTGGGAAACGAATATGAGGCGACCTACCCGAAACGGGCAAAAGGTCTTGTGAAAAACGGCAGGGCACGCTTCATAGAAGAAAACAAAATATGCCTTGCGTGCCCTCCACATACAGAATTGGAGGATAATATTATGTCTGAGAATAAAAACGTAAGCGCCAATGTCACCGAGGCAACCGCCGTAGAAAAAACCATTGTTAATGAACAACCGGTCCTTACAATGGAATACATACTTGGCAAGATCGAGGAGATCGCCAATGATACGTTCCATATTCACGAAGCCATCGACACGATCAGCCAGATCAAATCCACCGGTCCCGGCGACGTTGGCACTCAGGAGCAAACCAAAGCGATCGGCGATATTGTTAAAGCGAGAGAAACCACCAATCAACGGTTGATCGCTTTCTATGAAAGATTGTATGATGATTTAAAACCTCAAGATATTAAACTTAAAGCCTTAGAAACGCTTGGGGAGTTTGCGAAAAACGCCAATTTGGATGCACACAGCGCCGCGCAGCTTTCCGATATCTTTGGTTATATCAGACACCTCAAATAACTAAAACGACCCCGTGACGTAAATTGCGTCACGGGGTCTCTTTTTTTGCTTCTCTATTACAACTGCACGGTCCAGCCGTAGGGGTCCTCGGTCTTGCCCCACTGAATGCCGGTGAGGGTGTCGTACAGCATCTGGGTGACCGGGCCGATCTCGCCGCCGTTGACGGGGTACTGCTTGCCCTCATAGGCCAGCTCGCCGATGGGCGACACCACCGCGGCGGTGCCGCAACCCCAAGCCTCCTCCAGCGTGCCGTCCGCCATGGCGGCGGTCAGCTCGTCGATGGATAAGAGCCGCTCGGACACGGTGTAGCCCCTGTCTTTCAGCACCTCAATGATGGACTTGCGGGTGATGCCGGGCAGGATGGAGCCGGACAGCGCCGGGGTGACGATCTCACCCTTGATCTTGAACATCACGTTCATGGCGCCCACCTCCTCAATGTACTGGCGGTGGACACCGTCCAGCCACAGCACCTGAGAATAGCCCTTCTCCTCCGCCCGCTTGCCGGCGCGGTTGGAGGCGGCGTAGTTACCGCCGCACTTGGCCTCACCGGTGCCGCCACGCACCGCGCGCACGTCCTCGGTCTCAATCATGATCTTGACGGGGTTGATGCCCTCTTTGTAGTAAGAGCCAACGGGAGAGGCGATGATGACGTAGGTGGCGTTGTGCACCGCGTGCACACCCAGGCTCTCATCGTTACCAAACATAAAGGGGCGCAGGTACAAAGAGGTGCCGGGGGCGGAGGGGGTCCAATCCTGCTCCACTTTGACAAACTCTGTAAGCGCTTCCAATGCCAGTTCTTCGGGGATTGGCGGCAGGCACATACGCTCGGCAGAGTTGTTCATCCGACGGATATTCTCAATGGGACGGAACAACTGCACCTGACCGTCCGCACGGCGGTAGGCCTTGAGACCCTCGAAGATCTCGGAGCCGTAGTGCAGAACGGTGGAGGCGGGATGGATGGACAAGGGGCCGAAGGGCACGATGCGGGCATCGTGCCAGCCCACACCCTCCGTCCAGTCCATCATAAACATATGGTCGGTAAAAATCTTACCGAAGCCCAAGGTGTCCGGCGCGGGTTTCGCCGCCGGATTGGTGGTTTTGGTGATAGAGATTTGCATAATTTCCAACTCCTTACTCAAAGTCGGCGCCCAGTTTCAGGGCGGTGCGGTTCACGTCCAGCAGGTTGGCCTTGCGGGCGGAGATGATCTTGCCCAAGGTGACGTCGATGCTATCGGGGTCGTACTGACCGGTGACGGACAGCAATTTACCCATAATGATGATGTTGGCCAGGTTGCCGAGGTTATAGTCGGCAGCCAGCTTGGTGGCGGGAATGTAGTAGGTGGTCACGTCGGTGCGGTTTACTTTCCGCTCCACCAGGGTGGAGTCCACGAAAATGATGCCGCCGGGTGCGACGCTGTCTTCAAACTTATCCAGAGAGGGCAGGTTCATGGCCACCAGCACGTCGGGACGGGTGACGATGGGAGAGCCCACGGGGTCGTCGCTCAAAATGACGCTGCAGCTGGCGGTGCCGCCGCGCATCTCCGGACCGTAGGAGGGCAACCAGCTCACCTGGCGGTCCTCCATCAGACCCTTATACGCGAGAAACTTACCGGCGAACAGAATGCCCTGACCGCCGAAACCGGAAAACAAATACTGGGTCTGGCTCATTGTGCATCCTCCTCTGCCGTTTTGTCTTTATACACGCCCAAGGGATAGTAGGGCAACATATTTTCCTCCAGCCACTTCAGGGCGTCCGAGGGGGTCATACCCCAGTTGGTGGGACAGGTGGATACTACCTCCACCAGCGAAAAGCCCTTGCCGTCGATCTGATTCTGGAAGGCTTTCTTAATGGCCTTTTTCGCCTTGCGGACGTTGGCCACGTTATTGACCGTCACCCGCTCCAGATAGGTGGCGCCCTCCAATTCGGACAGCATCTCGCAGACGCGGATGGGGTAGCCGCAGTGATTCACGTCACGACCGTAGGGAGAGGTCTGGGTGACCTGCCCGGGCAGCGAGGTGGGCGCCATCTGACCGCCGGTCATACCGTAGATGGCGTTGTTAACAAAGATAATGGTGATATTCTCGTTGCGGGCGGCGGCGTGCACCGTCTCCGCCATACCGATGGAGGCCAGATCGCCGTCACCCTGGTAGGTAAAGACGATGTGCTTATCGGGGTCGGCGCGCTTGACGCCGGTGGCGACGGCGGGAGCGCGACCGTGGGCCGCCTCGATCATATCGCAGTTGAAGTAGTCGTAGGCCATAACCGAACAGCCCACGGGCGCCACACCGATGGTGCGACCCTCGATGCCCAGTTCGTCAATGACCTCCGCCACCAGACGGTGGATGATGCCGTGGGTACAGCCCGGGCAATAGTGCAGCGGCACGTCGCACAGGGCATGGGGTTTTTCAAATACAACAGCCATTAGAGGTCACCTCCGTTCTCATTGGCTTTGATAATGGCGGCCAGCACCTCATCGGGCGAGGGGATGATGCCGCCGGCACGGTTGCACAGGGTAACCGGCTTTTTACAGTCGGTGGCCAGTTTGATGTCCTCGATCATCTGACCCATGGACAGCTCCACCGACATGAAGGACTTGACCTTATCGGCGGCCGCCTTAAAGGGCGCCACGGGGAAGGGCCACAGGGTAATGGGACGAATCATACCCACCTTGATACCCATCTTGCGGGCTTCGTTGATGGCGTTTTTCGCCACGCGGGAGGCGATGCCGAAGGCGGTGACGCAGATCTCGGCATCCTCCATCAAGTACTCCTCGTACAGTGCCTCGTTCTGCTCAATATAGGCATACCGCTCATAACGCTCAAAGTTGGTTTTCTCCAGAGCATCCGGCTGCAGGAACAGGGAATTGACGATGTTGTGCTCCCGCTTCATTTCGGTGCCGGTGGTGGCCCAGGGCTTTTCGATGACGGTGGGCTCGGGGAAGTCCAGGGACACCGGCTCCATCATCTGACCCATGGTGCCGTCCGCCAGAATCATAGCGGTCATACGGTATTTGTCTGCCAAGTCAAATCCCTTTACAGTCAGGGAGGCCATCTCCTGCACGGATGCGGGGGCGAGGACGATCATCCGATAGTCGCCGTGACCGCCGCCGCGGGTGGCCTGGAAATAGTCCGACTGGCTGGGCTGGATACCGCCCAGACCGGGGCCGCCGCGCTGGACATTCACCACCAAGGCGGGCAGGTCGGCGCCCGCCAGATAGGACAGACCCTCCGCCTTAAGAGAGATTCCGGGGCTGGAGGAGGTCATCACCCGCTTGCCGGTGGAGGCTACGCCGTACACCATATTGATGGCCGCGACCTCGCTCTCCGCCTGCAGGAAGCAACCGCCGATCTTGGGCATTTTCTTCGCCATATAGGCGGCAATCTCGGTCTGGGGAGTGATGGGATAACCGAAATAGTGACGGCAACCGGCGCAGATCGCCGCCTCGGCGATGGCCTCGTTGCCCTTCATCAATACTTTCTCTGCCATATCACTCACCTCATCTTTCCACAGTAATCACACAGTCGGGGCACATCATCGCGCAGGCAGCGCAACCCACGCAGGCGGCCTCATCGGTCAGCTCTGCCGGGTGGTGACCCTTTTTGTTGATCTTGTCCGCCGCCAAGTGCAGAATGTGCTTGGGACAGGCGTCCACGCACAGGCCGCAGCCCTTACAGCGGTCGGTTTTGAACGTTAATTTTGCCATAGGTTTTGCCTTCTTTCTTAAAAGGGTTTGTTTTGCTGTAATGTCAAGGGGAACAGATTGTCGATCTGTCCCTCTAAGTCGGGATAAAGGTGGTCTGCTACCGTAGTGGCCACCAAGGGCAGACCGGTGGCCGCCGACAAGGCGGCGGCGTAGTCCACCGACGATAACACGTCGGCGGGGGTGGTCTCCTCCCCCAGGTTGGGATTGTTGACGATGCCGGTAAAATGCAGGTGGGAGGCCGCCTCGATCTCCCCCATCACCTCCACGGTGGAGGGAATGTCGGGGGTCATGGGACGGAAGCGGTTGACCACCAGCAGCATCTGATAATCGTCCTCTGCCGTGATGGCGGGCGCCAGACGACCCAGCACCATAGCGCCGCTGTCGTCGCCGCCCACGTCCACCACCACACGGCGGCTTTTGTCGTCGGTGATGGCGTACAAATCGGGCGGCAGGGACGGAATGTCCACGTTGGAATTGGCGAATTTGGAACAAATCAGGCGGATGCCTGCGACCTCAAAGGCGGCGGCGGAATCCAGCGTGCGGAAATAGGGATTCACGATGTCCAGATCCGCCACGGTCACGGGGTGGCGCTGTGCCAGCGCCAATGCCGCATTCACCGCCACGTTGGTTTTACCGGTGCCGTAGTGACCGCAGAAAATGGTGATTCGTTTATCGGAAAACATAGGGGCATCACCTCTTACATAACCGCTGATTAAAGCGGTTATTACAGCTTGTTGCGTTGAATCTTACCGCTGACCGTCTTGGGCAGGGAGTCCTTAAACACCACGATACGGGGGTATTTATAGGGAGCGGTATGTTCCTTAACGTAGGTCTGGATCTCCTTGACCAGTTCGGGCGTACCCTCGGTGCCGGGTACCAGCACGATGGAGGCCTTGACCACCTGACCGCGCACCTCGTCGGGGGCGGCGGAGACACCGCACTCCAGCACGTAGGGCAGCTCCATAATCACACTCTCGATCTCAAAGGGACCGATGCGGTAGCCGGAGGACTTGATCACGTCGTCCACGCGACCCACGTACCAGAAGAAGCCGTCCTCGTCACGCCAGGCGGTATCGCCGGTGTGGTAATAGCCGTCGTACCAGACCTCAGCGGTCTTATCGGGGGCGTTGTAGTATCCGGTGAACAGACCGCAGGGGGCGCCGTTCTTCACGTTCACCACGATCTCGCCCACCTCACCGGTGGCGACGGGGTTGCCGTCGGGATCCACCAGCTCCACGTCGTAGATGGGAGCCGGCTTGCCCATAGAGCCGATCTTGTGGGAGGCGCCCACCATATTGCCGATGATCATGGTGCTCTCGGTCTGACCGAAGCCCTCGATGATCTGCAGGCCGGTGGCCTTTTCAAATTGGCGGTATACCTCGGGGTTCAGCGCCTCGCCGGCGGTGGTCATATGCTTGACCGAGGAGAAATCATACTTGGAAATATCCTGCTTGATCATCATTCTGAGCATCGTGGGCGGCGCACAGAAGGTGGTGATCTTATACTTAGCAAACATAGGCAGGATGTCCGCCGCGTCAAAGCGGTCGAAATCGTACACAAAGGTGGCCGCCTCGCACAGCCACTGACCGTACAGTTTGCCCCACATCGCCTTGGCCCAGCCGGTATCCGAGATGGTAAAGTGCAGACCGTCGGGATCCACGTCGTGCCAATAACGGGCGGTGTGGAAGTGACCCAGCGCGTACTTATAGTTATGCGCCGCGATCTTGGGATAGCCCGTGGTGCCGGAGGTGAAGAACATCAGCATCCGGTCGTCACCGCCGGGGGCGTCGGCGGTACGCTTATAGTGGGTGGAATACAGGGTGTACTCCTCGTCAAAGGTACGCCAACCCTCACGGGTGCCGTTCACGATCAGCTTATGCTGGACGGTGGGGCATTTCGCCGCCGCCAAGTCCACCTGCGCGGCGGTATCGCCGTCGGCGGTGCACAGCACCGCGGTGACTCCCGCGGCGTTAAAGCGGTACTCCAGGTCGTGCTCCAGCAACTGGTTGGGGGCAGGGATCGCCACCGCACCCAGCTTGTTGAGACCCAGAATCGCAAACCAGAACTGATAGTGACGCTTGAGAATCAGCATCACGCGGTCGCCCTTTTTAATGCCCAGGGATTTAAAATAGTTAGCGCACTGGTTAGATGCCTTTTTCATATCCTTGAAGGTGAAGCGGCGCTCGGTATGATCCCGCGACACGTGCAGCATCGCCAGCTTCTTCGGATCTTTGTCCGCCAGCGCGTCCACCAGATCAAAGGCGAAATTGAAGTTATCGGTATTTTTAAATTTGATGGAGGTGGGGGTGCCGTTTTCATTCTCCTGAACGTCGATAAACTGCTTATAGATACGACCGGTGTCGTCCCGCTTATCGGCGGGCAGATCCACGATGGTCTTGGTGGGTGCCAGCTCGGGGATGGGTTCGCCGGTGGGATTCAGCACGATGGCGTAGAACACGCAGTCCTGACCGCCCACCGCGATCATACCGTGGGGGGTCTCGGAGTCAAAGTAGATGCTGTCGCCGGGGCCCAGAATCTCCCGATGCTCGCCGATCTGCACCATCAGCTGACCCTCCAGCACCAGATCCAGCTCCTGTCCGTCGTGGGAGGTCAGCTCGATGTCCTGCTGCTGGGCGGCGGGGTCGTAGACACTGCGCACGTACAGCGGCTCGGCAATACGGTTCTGGAAGGCGTAGGCCAGGTTATAGTAGGTCATACCGTGAGCCTGGGCGATCTGCTGTCCCTGTCCCCTACGGGTGACGGTAAAGGACTTCAGCTTGGGGCTGTAGCCCTCGATGATGTCGGTGACGTTGACGTTTAGCGCGGAGGCGCAACGGTAGATGAACGCAAAGTTCAGATCGCTCTTACCGGTCTCGCAGCGGTTATACTCCTCCACCGATACACCGGTCTTGTCCGCCATCACCTCGGGGGTGTAGCCGACAATCTCCCGCAGCTCCCGTATACGGGCCGCCATCTCCCTAATTTTATAATCTAATGCGGTAATGGGTTCCATAAAGCACCTCTCCAATCACGGGACGGAAATGAAAAACACTCGTCCCAAAGCTAGTTGACTTTGAGACGAGTGTTGAAATCACAACAGCACCCGCGGTACCACTCAAATTGCGACTATACAGCCACCACTCTTCGGAATCATACAATTCCTATGCCTTTACGCAGCATACACGGAGGGATTCTACTAACCGTACGGCGTTCTTTCCCTCGGCTCAGAAGCTACAAACAATTGCCCGCTCCCAATGGCTCGCACCAACCGCCATCTCTCTGTAGGGATCGTGGAAATTGCCCTCTTCGTCAATGCCTTTAAAGTATTAAAGTATGGACTCATTCTAGCACATTACGGCAGGCTTGTCAACTTTTTTTGAAATTTCGCGAATATCAAAGTTTGTTGCGCTGAATTTTACCGCTGATGGTCTTGGGCAGACTGTCGCGGAACTCCACCACACGGGGGTATTTATAGGGAGCGGTGTGCTCCTTGACGTAGTTCTGGATCTCCTTTTTCAGCGCGTCGGTGCCCTCGGTGCCCTTGGTCAGCACAATGGACGCCTTGACCACCTGACCGCGCACCTCATCGGGGACGGCGGACACGCCGCACTCCACCACGTAGGGCAATTCCATAATCACACTCTCGATCTCAAAGGGACCGATGCGGTAGCCGGAGGACTTGATCACGTCGTCCACGCGGCTGACGTACCAGAAATAGCCGTCCTCATCCCGCCAGGCGGTGTCGCCGGTGTGATACATCCCGTCGTGCCACGCCTCGACGGTCTTCTCCTCGTCCCGATAATAGCCGGCATACAGACCGCAGGGTACGCCCTTGTCGGTGCGGATGACGATCTCGCCGGTCTCGCCGGGGGGAACGGGGTTGCCGTCGGCGTCCACGATATCCAGATCGAACTGGGGTGACGCCTTGCCCATAGAGCCGATCTTGGGCACGGTACCCGCCAGATTGGCGATGGCCAGGGTGGTCTCGGTCTGACCGAAGCCCTCCATGATCTCCAGTCCGGTGGCCGCCTTAAACAGCTTAAACACCTCGGGGTTCAGCGCCTCACCGGCGGTGGTCATATGCTGGATGGAGGACAGATCGTATTTGGACAGATCGCCACGAATGAGCATACGCAGCATGGTGGGCGGCGCGCAGAAGGTGGTGATCTGATATTTCTGGAACATAGGCAGGATGTCGTTTTCGTCAAAGCGGTCAAAATCGTACACGAACACCGCGCCCTCGCACAGCCACTGACCGTACAATTTGCCCCACAGGCTCTTGCCCCAGCCGGTGTCCGAGATGGTCAAATGCAGACCGTCGCGGCGGCAACAATGCCAGTACTTGGCGGTGACGAAATGACCCAGCGCATAGGTATGCTTGTGGGCCGCCATCTTGGGGTTGCCGGTGGTGCCGGAGGTGAAGAACATCAGGGCGGTGTCCTCGCCGCAGGAGGAGTCCGCGGTACGGACGAACTTACGGGAGAACAGACCGAACTCCTTATCGAAATCGTGCCAGCCGTCCTTTTGCCCACCCACCAGGATCTTGGTCAGGGGGTAATCCAGCTTGGCGGCGGCAGCGGCGGCGATGTCGGCGGTATCCCCGTCGGCGGTGCACACCAGCGCGGTCACGCCGGCGGCGTTAAATCGGTACTCAAAGTCGTGCTCCTTGAGCTGGTTGGTGGCGGGGATGGCCACGGCGCCCAGCTTATGCAGCGCCACCATGGCAAACCAGAACTGATAGTGGCGCTTAAGCACCAGCATCACGCGGTCGCCCTTTTTGATGCCCAAAGAGGTGAAATAGTTGGCGCATTGATTGGAATACTGCTTCATATCCTTAAAGGTGAAGCGGCGTTCGTTGCGGTTGACGTCCAGGTGCAGCATCGCCAGCTTATCGGGATATTTTTCCGCGATGCCGTCCACGATGTCGAAGCCGAAATTAAAGGTGTCGGTATTCTTGAACTCGATGGACTGCAGGGCGCCGTTCTCGTCCTCGGTGGTGTCCACAAAGCGCTCGCACACCAGCGGCTCGGAGCTCTTGGCGGTGACGATGCTGGCGCGGACCTCCTCCTCGCGGGTCTCCTCACCGGGGAGCACCACCGCACAGAACACGCAATCCTCGCCGTCCACGGCGATCATACCGTGGGGGGTGGAGGAATCGTAGTAGATGCTGTCGCCCTCGGACAACACCTCCACGTGGTTGCCGATCTGCACCTTCAGCTTACCGCTGATGACCAGGTCGAACTCCTGACCGGAGTGGGTAGCCAAATGGATGGGCTTCTGCTCCAGGGCGGGGTCATATTCATACCGCACCCAATAGGGCTCGGCGATCTTATCGCGGAATTTGGGCGCCAGGTGGGCGATGTCGATGCCGTCCTCCTTGGCGGTCTGCTGACCCTGCCCCTTACGGGTGACGGTGTAGGAGGTCAGCAGGTTGGCGCTGCGACCCTCCAGCAGGTCGGTCATATCCAGGTCGAAGGCCAACGCGCACTTATGGATAAAGCTAAAGGGGAAATCCACCGTGCCCGTTTCGTACAGACGGTACTCCTCCTCGGTGACACCGGTCTTGTCGGCCATATCCGCCGCCGACCACTCCAGAATCTCGCGCATCTCGCGGATTCGCAGCGCCACCTCGTATAATTTCAGGTTGTCTGTCATTGCCATCTTGCCTCACTCCTTTTGGTGAAAATAAAACACCCGTCTCAACATTGAGACGGGTGTTAATACACTCGCGGTACCACTCAATTTGCGGCATTACGCCGCCACTCTGCGGGATCTGACAATCCCCGGGCCTTTACGCAGCCGTCACGGGAGAGGTTACTACCCCCTGCGGGGATTCACCGCTCCGGCTCGGAAGGGATGGGCCATACGAAACGCTGCACTGTCGATTCACACCAACCATCGACTCTCTGAAAGCACATCGCTTCGGCCGTCTTCGTCAACGCCGTTATCAATTTGAACGCATTGTAGCACAGAAAAACCACAATGTCAACACTTTAAAGCAAAAAAGTTTTTACAGATCGACACGAATCTCCGCATTCTTCTGCTTACGGGGCAGATAGCCCTCCACAATGCCCAGCAGGCGGCGCATACGACGCTCGGTGCGGATCAGCACCGCACACGCCACCGCCAACGCCATCAGGATGGACACCACGGTCAGAACCACTTTCCATACGCTATTGCTGTTTTTCTCCATTATCACACACGTCCTTTCGTCAGAACGACAATTTACTTCCTCCTAATTATAATATGCCGTACAAAAAATGTCAATCACCAAATCCGCCCACAGGCAGAGTTTTACAATCTGTTCATAGACAAATGGAAAATATATGGTATACTATACACGTAAAATGTGGAATTTTTCTTATTTTAAGGAGATGTGCCTATGCTGCAACTCAAAGACATCACCAAGGTATACGAATCCGGTGAGAACGCCGTCCACGCTCTGTGCGGCGTGTCTCTGGCGTTTCGCCACAGCGAGTTCGTATCCATTCTGGGTCAGTCCGGCTGCGGAAAGACCACCCTGCTGAATCTGGTGGGCGGTCTGGACCGCTACACCACCGGCGACCTGATCATCAACGGTAAATCCACCAAGCACTTTAAGGATCGGGACTGGGACACCTATCGTAACCACACCATCGGCTTCGTGTTCCAGAGCTATAATCTCATCCCCCACCAGTCGGTGCTCAGCAACGTAGAGCTGGCGCTGACCCTGTCCGGTGTGTCCAAGAAGGAACGCCGTCGCCGCGCCAAGGAGGCGTTGGTCCGCGTGGGTCTGGGGGATCAGCTGCGCAAAAAACCCAGCCAGCTGTCCGGCGGTCAGATGCAGCGGGTGGCCATCGCCCGTGCCCTGGTCAACGACCCCGACATCATCCTGGCGGATGAGCCCACCGGCGCCCTGGACACCGAGACCAGCGTGCAGGTCATGGACATCCTCAAGGAGGTTGCCCGCGACAGGCTGGTCATCATGGTTACCCATAACCCCGACCTGGCGGAAAAGTATTCCACCCGCATCATCCGCATGCTGGACGGCGAGATCACCAGCGACTCCATGCCCATGACCGCTTCCGAGATGGAAGAGATGGAAAAGCAGGCCCGGGACGCCCGCGTGGCCCGGCAAAACGGCGCTGCGAAGAAGGAAAAGAAGCCCTCCATGTCCCTGGTCACCTCCTTCGGGCTGAGCCTGAAGAACCTGATCAGCAAGAAGAGTCGCACGCTGCTGACCTCCTTTGCGGGCTCCATCGGCATCATCGGCATCGCGCTGATCTTCGCCGTGTCCAACGGCATGACCACCTACATCGACATGGTGCAGGAGGACACATTGTCCTCCTATCCGCTGACGCTCCAGGCCAGCGAAATGAACATGGGCTCCCTCCTGACGACCTTCATCGGCAACGCCCTCTCCGCCGAGCCCCATGAGAACGACGCTGTCTATGAGAAGACTATGATCTACGATCTGGTCAACGCCCTTGGCTCCATGGAGGAGACCACCAACGACCTCAAGTCCTTCAAGGCCCATCTGGAAAAGGAAATGACCGATCCGGAGGGTGAACTCTACGGCGCCATCAACGGCGTGCAGTATACCTACGGCGTGCCGCTGACTGCCTACACCGAGAATGTGGACGGCACGATCATCCAGGCGGATTCCCAGGTGCTGATGCAGGAGCTGATGCTGGAATTCATGGGCATGGACCTGTCCTCCATGATGAACATCACCGCCACCTACGGCGTGGATCCCTCCAGCATGTCCGCCATGATGCCCGGCGGCGGCATGGGCCCGTCGGTGGTGTTGTGGCAGGAGATGCTCACCGGCAAGGATGGCGAGACCATCAGCCCCCTGCTGCAGAAGCAGTATGACCTGATCTACGGCTCCTGGCCCAATGACTACAACGAGGTTGTGGTTGTGGTGGACGAGA
>JAZQKF010000055.1:0-120778 GCA_045542015.1 Acutalibacteraceae bacterium | reverse complement strand
GAACGACATGGCTACGATCCGACTTACTGTTGGCGCTAACAAGAACTCCATCAAAATTATCGGCGACCATACCGACAAGTACGTACAGGCTTACTTCCAGTACGACTCCAAAAAGACCGGTGGTATCACCATTTCTCACCTGCGTTTTGGTGACAAACCGATCAAGAGCCCCTATTACATCAACAAAGCTGACTTCGTCGCTTGTCACAACCCCTCTTATGTCCTGAAGGGCTATAAGATGGTCAACGACGTGAAGCCCGGCGGTATCTTCATGATCAACTGCCAGTGGAACGCCGAGGAGCTGAACAAGAATATGCCCGCCGAGGCGAAGCGTTACATCGCTGAGAACAACATTCAGCTGTACACCATTAACGCCATCGACCTGGCTATCGAGATTGGCATGGGCAAGCGTACCAACACCATCCTGCAGTCTGCGTTCTTCACCCTGGCCGGCGTTATGCCCCAGGAGGAGGCCATCCAGTACATGAAGGATGCCGCCACCAAGTCCTACTCCAAGAAGGGTATGGACATCGTGGAGATGAACCACAAGGCTATCGATGCCGGTGCCACCGCTTTTGTTAAGATCGACGTTCCCGCTGACTGGGCCAATGCCGAGGATAACGCTGTTGCCGAGTCCGCCGACGGTCCCGCCAAGCTGGTGAAGATGGTGGACAGCATCATGAAGCCCGTGGGCAAGATGGACGGCGACAGCCTGCCTGTTTCCGCCTTTATCGATCATGCCGACGGTACCTTCGGGCAGGGTGCTTCCGCCTATGAGAAGCGCGGCGTGGCCGTGATGGTTCCCGAGTGGGATCCCACCACCTGTGCCAAGTGTAACAAGTGCGCCTTCGTTTGCCCCCACGCCACCATTCGTCCCTTCGCTCTGAATGAGGATGAGGTTGCTGCTGCTCCCGCTCAGATGAAGAAGGCTGCCAAGCCGGTCATCAAGACCAACTACACCTACACTCTGGCTGTTTCTCCGCTGGATTGTATGGGCTGCGGCGTCTGCGTCGGCGTATGTCCCACCAACTCCCTGAAGATGGTTTCTCAGGAGAGCCAGGCTGCCCAGCAGGAGGTCTTCGACTACTGCGTGGCCAAGGTTTCCGAGAAGCCCGAGGTGTGCGGTAAGACCGTTATCTCCAGCCAGTTCAAGAAGCCTCTGCTGGAGTTCTCCGGCTCCTGCGCCGGCTGTGCCGAGACCGCTTACGCTCGTCTGATCACTCAGCTGTTCGGAGATCGTATGTACATCTCCAACGCCACCGGTTGTTCTTCCATCTGGGGTGGTCCCGCCGCTACTTCTCCCTATACCACCGATGCCAACGGCCATGGTCCCGCTTGGGCTAACTCCCTGTTCGAGGACAACGCTGAGCACGGCTTTGGTATGTATCTGGGTCAGAAGGCTCTGCGTGAGAACCTGATCGCTAAGGTTAAGGAGATTGCTGCCTCTGACTGCGCTTCTGACGCCGTTAAGGCTGCCTGCGCCGAGTATCTGAACACCGTCAACGACGGCGAGAAGAATACGCCTGCTACCAACGCTCTGGTTGCTGAGCTGGAAGCTCTGAACTGCGACTGCGAGGCCTGCAAGTACGTCCTGGAGAACAAGGAGTTCTTGAACAAGAAGTCCGTGTGGATCATGGGCGGCGACGGCT
Source organism: Acutalibacteraceae bacterium (assembly GCA_045542015.1). Taxonomy (GTDB): domain Bacteria; phylum Bacillota; class Clostridia; order Oscillospirales; family Acutalibacteraceae; genus UBA5905. Next base: position 119,129 of record JAZQKF010000055.1, on the reverse strand, counting down.
GGGCCTACGACATCGGCTTCGGCGGTCTGGACCACGTGCTGGCTTCCGGTGAGGACGTCAACGTGATGGTCTTCGATACCGAGGTGTACTCCAACACCGGTGGTCAGGCCTCTAAGGCTTCCAACATCGGTCAGGTGGCCCAGTTTGCCGCCGCCGGTAAAGCTATCAGCAAGAGGAGCCTGGCCGAGATCGCTATGAGCTACGGCTACGTGTACGTTGCTCAGATCGCTATGGGCGCCGATATGAACCAGACCATCAAGGCTATCGCCGAGGCTGAGGCTTATCCGGGTCCCTCTCTGATCATCGGCTACTCTCCCTGCGAGATGCACTCCATCAAGGGTGGTATGGTCAACTGCCAGGCCGAGATGAAGAAGGCTGTGGATTGCGGCTACTGGAATATGTTCCGCTTTAACCCTGCTGCCAAGGCTGAGGGTAAGAACCCCTTCACCATGGACAGCAAGGCTCCCACCACCAGCTATCGCGACTTCATCCTGAATGAGGCCCGCTACGCCTCTCTGACCCGTTCCTTCCCGGAGCGTGCCGAGGAGCTGTTCCAGAAGGCCGAGGATACCGCCATGGCTCGTTACGAGCACCTGGTGCGCCTGGGTGATCTGTACGCTCAGAACGTGCAGTAATCCTTACAGGATAGCATAAGCTAAATAGAAAAGCCCCTTGCCGAGGTAATCAGCAAGGGGCTTTTTGCGTGTGGCGATTTCCTTTACTGGAACAAATAATCAATAGTAACGCCAAAGTAGCTAGCAATAATTGGGAGTAAAGTTATGTCGGGATAGTTTTTCTCGCGTTCCCACTTGCTGACTGCTTGCGTGGAGACGCCCACGGCGATAGCCATTTGTTCTTGAGTAACTCCTTGTTGTTTGCGTAGGTAAGCAATTTTTGCTCCCATTGTAACCTCCTTATCGGTTCTCTACCTCATAACGCCAATTGATGGTAGTGAAACCCATATCTGCTGCGGCAAAATTGCCGTGGACTTGTGCATATTCACTGTGTTGGATGTCGTCGAAAGGAACAACGCCCTTATCCAAAAGGTCGTTGGTAACGTACGCAAACACGGTGCGATACAGTGCATCGGTGCCTTTGCCGTCAGCAAAGCGGATGCTGCAACAATTGTTCACACGCAGTCCTCGAATGCTGTCGATCCAACCGCCGGCAATCGCAATCAGTTCATCGCCGTCAAATACGCCGTATTCCACCATGGCAGGGTCGTTGTAGTGCTGTTCATTGAGTAAATGCAGAACATAGCCGTCCCTTCTTCCGCCTGCCCATTTTTCGATAGCATCTTTGTCTGTGTAAATGAGCGGACGAATATGGATATTGGACGGCAACGAGTAGGGAAGAGGCTCGCCGAGATAGAGGGCTTGCGGTGTGGCGGTGAAACCGTACGGCAAAATCTGTTGCATTTCGGTGGGGTCAACGACAGAATGAATCACCGTCTCAGCAGAAAAGCGGGTAACCCATTCGCGGAGCAAATTAAGGTTGTCGCTGACCAATTCTAACCACAGAGTGCCGTCGCGGTTGTCGCCGATGCCAATCAGGCCTTTTTGATAGTCGCCGTTGGGCGCGACAATGGCCAAACCCATATTTTTAATGGTAGTGCAGAAGTAGCCGTACCGTTTCCAATCCTTTTCCAGCAGATGGTCAATGATGATGTCTGTATCCACTTGCTGAAAGTCGGTATGCTCATGGAGAAAACGATGCACACAGTCAGAGTCGGTTAATTCGCTCCAAGATAGGATTGTGTCTTTCTTCTGCTTGCGATAGTCGCTGGGGGTGATGTCATAGATTTTCTTGAATGCTTTAATAAAGCCTTCGTGGGAGTCGTAGCCAACCTCTAAGGCGATATCCAAAATGGTTTTGTCCGTGTTTCGAAGCAAAAGAATGGCCTTTTGACAGCGCATACGATTTACGTAAGACATTACGGTATAACCGGTGTGAGCGAGAAAGATACGGTTGAAATAGTCTGTTGAAAAACCGGCGTGGTCTGCCACATTTTCCACAGACATAGCGGTGTCGCTGAAGTGGTGCTTTGCGTAACGAATGGCTTTGAGAATCAATTCTTTGTTTTCCATAGTAACCTCCTTGAACAGTATTGAAAAAGCGCTTTTACAATGCCATTGTACGCATATGCGGAAGAAATATCTTGAACAAAACCGTCTTAAATGAAAACGGCAGGGGAAACCCTGCCGTTTTGCAATTATTGTGTCTTCACTTCGTGCTCCGCTATCATTTTCTTGTTTTCGTTGATGCGGTGTCTATATCCCCAATAACCACCCAGCAAGAAGGCCGGCATCGTAATCAGCAGATCGCAAATAATGGTACTGATTAGGTGATATTGTACATATGCAGGATTCCCCCAATCAAGTAGTGTGTCAGGAAAGAGAATCATTGTGAAACAGGTGGCGCCTCCGGTAACCCAAAAGGCGGCCTTTCCGTGGGACAAATACCAGATTACCCATCGAATAACGCAGACACAGAGTGCGGGGAGAACGACCGTCGTAAACGTGAATTTTCGATTTTCGTAGATGTCTCGGTGCATCAGGAATAGTAGGAAACTCACCGTACAAAGATAACAGATGATACCGGTAAGCAGGTTGCTTCCCACGGTATATCCGTCAAGTTCGAAAAAGGCACGTAATATCACGATCGGAATTGCGGCAGTTAGTTCGCCCGCAAAGATCGCCAGCGTATTGTAGGCATAAAACAGACAAGTTCGTTTTAAAAACAACTTCACAATATCACCCTCTCGGAAGCGGTTTTCTCCATTATAAAACAACTTTCACAATTTTACAAGTTAGTACTAGTCAAATGCTTATATTTCGTGTATAATGGGGAACGTATTTGAAAGTGAGGTGACGCAGGTGCGTATCGGAAACGTGGAAATTACAGGAAAAGCGGCGTTGGCACCTATGGCAGGCGTGGCGGACCGTGCTTTTCGTAAAATATGTATGGACTTCGGTGCGGCCTGCGTCATTAGTGAAATGGTCAGCGCAAAAGGATTTACCTACGGCGACCGCAAGAGTTCGGAACTGCTGGAACTGGATGAGGATATTCGTCCTGCCGCCATTCAGTTGTTCGGTGACGATCCTGCTATTATGGCGGCGGCGGCAAAGCAGGCACTGGAGTTTAAACCCGACTGGATCGACATTAATATGGGCTGTCCTGCGCCGAAAATTGCCGGAAATCATTGCGGCAGTGCGCTGATGCGTGAGCCCGAATTATGCCGTCAACTTGTGCAGGCGGTGAAGGATGCCGTGGCTGTTCCGGTGACGGCAAAGATTCGCAAAGGCTATGCTAAGGACGAGGTCAACGCCGTCGAGGTGGCGCTGGCCTGTGAGGCTGGCGGCGCGGATGCCATTACCGTCCACGGTCGCACCCGCGACCAGATGTATGCCCCTCCGGTGGACTGGGACATTATCCGTCAGGTGAAACACGCCGTCAAGGTGCCGGTCATCGGTAACGGTGACGTGGTAGATGCCAAATCAGCCGCCGCCTTGTACGAGCAGACCGACTGTGATTTGATAATGGTGGGGCGTGGCGCTCTGGGAAAACCCTGGATTTTCCAGCAAATTGAGGCCTATCTCAACCACGAGGCTATCTTGCCCGAGCCCGGTATGGCGCAACGGATGTCTGTTCTGATGCGGCAGGTGCAGCTGACCACGCAGTATAAGGGGGAGAGGGTTGCCCTGTTAGAGGCACGCAAACACGCCGCCTGGTATCTCAGCGGTATGCGCGGTGCGGCTCAACTTCGCAAGCAGGCAGGCTTTCTTACCACAATGGAGGATCTGGCTCGGCTGTGCGCTGAGGTGATTCGTATGGACGAGGAGGGGTTGCTGTGAACTTGAATAAGCCGCTTGTGTTGGCATCTCAGTCCCCTCGGCGACAGGAGATTTTGTCCGCCGCCGGATTATCGTTTACAGTTCATCCGGCGAAAGATGAATACGCGCCCGAAGGGTTAGCGCCGTTTGATCACGTTTGCGCCTTAGCGCGCAGCAAAGCAGAGCAAATTGCTCCACTGTATCCCGATAGCCTGATTTTGGGCTCGGATACGATGGTGGTGCTGGATGACGTACCTCTCGGCAAACCCCGTGATGAAGAGGATGCCGTGAATATGCTGCTCTCTCTGCAGGGTCGCACCCATCAGGTGATGACCGGCGTCTGGTTGATCGAGACAGATAGCGCCGGAATGGCTGTAAAGTCATCCGGCTTTACAGACGTGACGGAGGTTGATTTTTACGGGTTTTCTCGCCATGAGGCCGAAGAATACGTGGCTACGGGCGAGCCGATGGACAAAGCGGGTAGCTACGGCATTCAAGGCTTGGGCATGAGGTTTGTTAAAGGAATTCGCGGTGACTATTTCACGGTTATGGGTCTCCCGGGAGGTCCTTTGCTGCGATTCCTGACGCAATTTATCGACGATACCGAAAAATGATGGAAAAATCTGTATTTTTTTATAATTTGATATTGAGATTTTAAATAATTCGGTATATAATAGTTTTTGTTAAGGATTTTTTGAGTCGGCTGCCGTTTGTGCGGCTACAAAAAAGGAGATGTTTGATATGTTTTTGAATCGTGATATCGGTATTGATTTGGGTACTGCGAATACGCTGGTCTACGTGCGCGGTAAAGGTATTGTGATGCGCGAGCCCTCCGTGGTCGCCGTTGATATGCGCAAAGAAGAGGTTATGGCTGTGGGTAGTGAGGCCAAAGAGATGATCGGCCGTACTCCCGGCTCCATTTCTGCTGTGCGTCCTCTGAAGGACGGTGTTATCGCCGACTTCGAGGTGACCTCTGCCATGCTGCGCTATTTCATTAAGCGCGCCCTGAAGAATAACCTGTTCAGCCGTCCCCGTCTGATTGTGTGCATTCCTTCCGGCGTGACCGAGGTGGAGCGTCGCGCTGTTAACGAGGCCGCTCGTAATGCAGGCGCCCGTGAGGTGGAGCTGATCACCGAGCCTATGGCGGCTGCCATTGGCGCCGGCTTGGACGTGTCCGACGCCTCCGGCTGTATGATCGTGGATATCGGCGGCGGTACCTCTGAGGTGGCGGTCATCTCTCTGGGCGACATCGTGACCGCTCAGTCTGTGCGTGTGGCCGGTGACGATTTCGATGAGGCCATCATCTCCTACATCAAGAAAAAGTTTAACCTGCTCATCGGTGAGCGCACCGCTGAGGATCTGAAGATCAAACTGGGTTCTGCGTTCCCCTATGAGGACGAGGGTTCTATGGACGTTAAGGGTCGCAACCTGGTGGACGGTCTGCCCAAGAACATCATCATCACCGCCGAAGAGGTGCGCGAGGCACTGGCGGATCCCGTGGGTGCCATTGTGGACGCTGTCAAGTCTACGCTGGAGCGTACTCCGCCCGAGCTGTCCGCCGACATCATTGACAACGGCATTATGCTGACCGGTGGCGGCGCCTTGCTGCGCGGTTTGGACACGCTGATCAACCGTGAGACCGGTATGCCTGTCCACGTGGCTGAGGATCCCTTGGATTGCGTCGTGAACGGCACCGGTAAATGCCTGGATCTGGGTATGACCAGCAACTTCCGTTCCAATCGCAGATAATAGGAAACCGGCGGAGGACGGATACGTCTTCCGCTTTTTCCGTTTCATAAAGTAGGTGAATGCGTTTGAAGAATTTCTTAAAAAGCGTCCTGACCCGTTCGGTAGGTGTGTTGGCGCTGATATTGATCGGTGTTATGATATACAGTGCGGTCAGCGGTGGCTTCGCCACCATCCCTGAGACTTTGACCGGTATTTTCGTCACGCCGTTTCAGTCCTTTACCACCTCGGTTTCCAACGGTGTGTCCGGCTTTTTCAGTCAGCTGACCGGCTCCGGGGAATTGCAGGAGCGGATCGATCAACTGGAGGAAGAGAATGCAGAGCTTCGTAAGCAGATGGTTGATTACGACGAACTGAAACAGACAAACGATTGGTACAGCGAGATTCTGGGTCTGCACGAAGAGAATCCCGAGTATACCTTTGCGGCAGGTCGTGTCATTGGTCGTGAGCCGTCAGATTTTTACGGCAATTTCACCATCTCTGCCGGTCAGAACGCCGGCGTGGCCGTGAACGACCCAGTGGTATCCACCGATGGTTCGTTGGTCGGCGTCGTGGAGGAGGTCGGTCTGACCTATGCCAAGGTGCGGACCATTCTCGACCCGTCCATTAAAGTAGCCTCCCAGATCAGTCGAACGGGAGACACCGCTTATACTAACGGCAGTACCGTGGATATGGCGCGTCAGAATGCTTTGCGTATGACTACTCTGGAGCGCTCTTCCGGCGCGGCAGTCGGCGATTACGTGATAACGTCCGGTATCGGCGGCGTTTATCCCAGCGGACTGCTGATCGGCTCGGTCAAGGAGATATCCAATGCTACTGACGGTATGACGCTGGATGCCAACGTTGAATTATTTACAGATATCTATAATCTTAAGCAGGTGATGGTGATCACCTATTTTGCCGGTCAGGGCGGAGAATAACCCGACATAGAGGGAGGTCGGTAATATGAAAACTAAACAAACTACCGGCTTCTTTCGGTCGCAAAACACGCTGTCTTGGATCGTGTACGGCTTGAGCGCATTTTTGCTGGTGCTGTTCCAGATGGCACCGCGGTTTTTCCCGGTGGTGCTGAATGCTCGTCCCACGCCGTTGGTGTTGCTGGTGGTGTGTGTAGCTATGTTTGAGGGACCGTATTTCGGCGCCGGTATCGGCGCTATTGCGGGTCTGCTGTGGGACATGTATTCTTTCCGTGTATTCGGTCTGCATGCGATACTACTGATGTCCATCGGTGTGGCGGTAGGTCTGCTGGTGCAATGGATTCTGCGCACCAACTTTATATCCGGTATGCTGTTATGCTCCGGTGGCATACTGGCGCACACTTTCTTGGAGTGGTTGCTGTTCTATGCGCTGTTTATGCACAGCGAGACCTGGACTGTGGCGGTAGACGTGTATTTACCCAATGCGCTGTATACGCTGCTATTGTCCCCGATTATGTACTTACTCACGTTGTTTTTGGCGCGCCTTCTGCGGCGACGGAGAAAGCGCTGATAACCCTCTGATGAATAAAGAAGGGAGGTGGCATAGATGCTTCACGAATTGAATTCACCCGGTATACGGTTTCGCCGTGCAACGGCATTGCTGCTGATTATGGCTGTAGTGCTATCCCTGTTCACAGTGCGCCTGTTCCAGATTCAGATCGTTATGGGCGAGGAGTATTCCCGTCTGGCGGATGAGAGTTATAAAACGGTGGTGCCGATTTCCGCCTCCCGTGGCGAGATCGTGGATTGTAATCAGATTCCGTTGGTGTCAAATCGTACCAGCTATGCCGTTTCCCTCGACTATAACTATTTCCCTCACGGTAACCGTGAAGAGGATATTAAGGCGCAGAATGAGTGCCTGCTGAAGCTGGTGAAGCTGCTGCGGGAAAACAAGGAAGAGTGGATCGATTCCTTACCCATCAGCTCGAAGGCACCCTATACCTTCGAAAAGGATCGTGAGAGCGGTATTGCCAAGCTGAAGGAGATGCTTCGCATGGCCGACTATGCCACGGCAGAGCAATGCGTCAATCAGTTGGTTGAAAAGTATTATCTCAGCGATTACAGCGAGCAGGAACAGCGCTGGTTGGCGGGCATCCATTACGAGATGGAATCCGCCGGCTTTTCGGCAAAGGTGCCGTATACCCTTGCCAGCGACGTGACGTCGGTGGTCAAGTATCAGATCGTTGAAAACAGCCTACAATTTCCCGGTGTGGACGTCATCACCGTTCCCGTACGTGAGTACGTGAGCGGTAGTACCGCCTGTCACATTATCGGTGCCGTCGGTCCGATCTACGCCGAAGAGTACGCCGAGCTCAAGGACAAGGGCTATTCCTACAACGATACGGTGGGCAAGAGCGGTATTGAAGCGGCGGCAGAGGATGCCCTGCGCGGTACTGCGGGCAAGCGGATTCTGACAAAGAATGCCCAAGGTGTCGTTGTGTCCGACCCTGTCACCGTATCCCCTGAACCGGGACATACGGTTGTGCTGAGTATTGATTCCAACGTGCAGCAGGCGGCGCAGTCTGCTCTGGCGGATAAGATTACCGAACTGCGCACGACGGCTCCCGAGGGGAAGGGTAGAGACGCGAAAAGTGGCGCCGTTGTTATTTTGGACGTGAAAAACGGCGGCGTGATTACCTGTGCATCCTGGCCGGATTACGACCTGGCCACCTATTCCGAAAACTACAATAAGTTGATCAAGGATCCGGATAACCCGTTGTTTAATCGTGCCCTTAACGGTGCGTTCCCTTGCGGCTCTACCTTTAAACCGGGTGTGGCGCTGGCCGCCATTACCGACAACGTTATTTCTCCGGATCAGCATATCAACTGCACCTTTACGTACACTTACTATGCCCCCAGCTACACGCCGAAGTGTATGTCGCGTCACGGAAATTTGCGGGTACAGACCGCTATTGAAAAGTCGTGCAATTATTATTTTTACGAAGTCGGTCGTTTGATGGGTAACAGTATTTTTGATTACCTTAAGCTCTATGGCTTCGGTCAGAAAACCGGCGTTGAGATCGGCGAGTCTGCCGGTACACAGCACACGCCTGAATCGCTGCGTGCCGTCGGCGGAACGTGGGTTGGCGGTGACTATCTGCAGCTGGCGATTGGTCAGCGGGGTGCCTATACGCCTATTCAATTGGCGGCCTATGCTATGATGATTGCCAATAACGGCGTGCGGTATAAGACGCATTTTATTAAGTCGATTCGCAGTTACGACGGCACGAAGGATGAGGTTATTCCTACGGAGGTGGCTGCCAAGGTGGATTGGAGCGAGTCCGCCATGTCGGCGGTTCGTGAGGGTATGATTGCGGTGGGCAAGACCGGTACCGCCCGCGCGTCCTTTGCCAACGCGCCCTACACAATAGCGTGTAAAACAGGTACGGCACAGACAGGTATTGAGGGACAGTCGGATCACGGCACCTTTATTGCTTATGCACCCGCAGAGAATCCCGAAATTGCGATTGCCGTGGTTGTGGAGAACGGCACGTCCTCCGCATCCGCGGGTGTGGCGCGAAAGGTGCTGGACGCCTATTTTGAAGGCAAAGACAGCGGCGAGGGACGTGTGCCGGAGGGCGTTTTGATCCCGTGATATTTCTTGTAAAAATTTGTTTACTTTTAGGATTAACTATGTTATAATATTAACTAACATTTTGTGATGTAGGACGAGGGGGGAGAGTATGAGCCAAATTTGTGTTGTCACATCCGGTAAAGGTGGCGCCGGTAAGTCCACCGTTACTGCCGGTTTGGGCTATGCTCTGTCCCGTCATAATGAGCGGGTACTGCTCATCGACGCCGACGCCGGACTGCGCAGCCTGGATCTGATGCTGGGCGTCAGCGGTAATACCATGTACGACCTGTCGGACGTCTTGTCCGGCAACTGCGATCCTGTTCGCGCCATTTATTCGTCACCGGTGTTTCAAAACGTGTTCGTTCTGCCGGCACCCTTACGGTTAGAGGAGATGTGCTCTCCTGCCGAGATGCGGGCTCTGTGCCGTAGCCTGGCGGCCCATTACGGACAGGTTATCATCGATTGTCCGGCTGGACTGGGACCCGGATTTGAGACGGCTGTGGCCGCCGCTGATCGCGCACTAGTGGTTTCCACGCCGGATATGGTGTGTGCCAGAGATGCGCAAATCCTGGGTCATTTGCTGGACGAGCGTAAGATGCGCGCTCATTTGATCATCAACCGTCTGCGTCCCAATAAGGTTATGGACGGTTCTATGCCGGACGTGGATGAAATCATCGATACGGCCGGTATCCAGCTGTTGGGCATTCTGCCTGAGGATGAAGAGGTGGCGGTGGCCTGTGCCAATGCGCGACCCTTACCGGCTGACTGTAACGCGGCTATTTGCTTTAACAATATCGCTCGTCGATTTATGGGAGGCAACGTGCCGTTGGCAAAATTGGAGAAAATGTAATTGACATCTGTTTAGAGGGAGGTAATTTGTTATGAATATTGCGTTGATTGCTCACGATGCTAAGAAAGAGCTGATGGTTCAGTTCTGTATTGCCTATTGTGGTATTCTGAGCCGTCACACACTGTGCGCCACCGGTACGACCGGTAAGCTGGTTTCCGAAGCCACCGGTCTTGAGATTATGCGCTATATGAGCGGCGCTCAGGGCGGCGATCAGCAGATTACCGCCCGTATTGCGTGCGATGAGATTGACCTGCTTCTGTTTTTCCGTGACCCGATGACGGTTAAGTCCAACGAGCCGAACGATTCGGATATGCTGCGTCTGTGCGACATCCGCGGCATCCCCGTAGCTACCAACATCGCTACGGCTGAGGTGCTGATTCACGGCTTGGAGCGTGGTGATCTGGATTGGCGTAATATCGTCAATCCCCGTAACCGCTGATTAGCAAAGGGGTGCACGTGTGTGTGCCCTTTTGCCTTGTATAATCGTATAGAGAGGATTTTTCACTATGGCATTGATTACTCAGGCTCCCCGTGGCACACAGGACGTGCTGCCGGGAACCAGTTATAAATGGCAGTACGTCGAACAGACGGCTCTGTCTATTGCCCGCGACTTTGGTTTCCAGGAGATTCGCACCCCTGTGTTTGAGCATACCAACCTGTTTCAGCGCTCGGTAGGCGAGACCACTGACGTGGTGCAGAAGGAGATGTACACTTTTGAGGATAAGGGCGGTCGCTCCATCACTCTGCGCCCTGAGGGAACGGCCGGTGCCGCCCGCGCGGTGCTGGAGCACGGTCTGTTAGCGGGTGCGCTGCCTGTAAAGGTTTCCTACTTGACATCCTGCTATCGCTATGAAAAGAGCCAAAAAGGGCGCTATCGCGAGTTCCATCAGTTTGGTGTAGAGTGTTTTGGCGCTTCTGCTCCTCAAGCGGATGCCGAGGTCATCTCTCTGGCGATGCTGATTATTAAGACGTTGGGTCTGAATAACGTGGCGTTGCACATCAACTCCATTGGCTGTCCCCAATGCCGTGCCCGTTACCACGAGGCGCTTAAGGCGTTCTTCACCGACCATGTTGATGAACTGTGCGGTACCTGTTTGAGCCGCCTGGAGCGCAATCCTATGCGTATCTTGGACTGCAAGTCGCCGGTGTGCCACGAAATTGCCGCTAAGGCTCCGGTGATGCTGGAGTATTTGTGCGAGGACTGCCAACAGCATTTTGATGCTGTCAAAGGTTGTCTGGATGCCGCCGGTATTGAGTACGTCATCGATACACACATCGTGCGTGGCTTGGATTACTACACTCGCACGGTGTTCGAACTTGTGTCGGATCAGGGATTGGTGGTGGCCGGTGGCGGTCGCTACGATGGTCTGGTATCGGAATTGGGTGGCGCGGCACAGCCCGGTCTTGGTTTCGGTATGGGTATCGAGCGTTTGCTGATGACCATGGAGGAGCAAGGTGTTCGGTTCCCCGATGCGCCGACCTGTGATCTGTATTTTGTGTCCATGGGCTCTGCGGCGGCACAGAAGTGCTTTGCGCTGGCTACGGCTATGCGCGAGGGAGGTGCCGCTGTGGAATGCGACATAGTCGGTCGCTCGCTGAAGGCGCAGATGAAGTATGCGGATAAGTTGGGTGCCCGTTACACGGTGGTTGTCGGTGACAACGAGTTGGAAACCGGTCGCGCTCAACTGAAGGATATGACTACCGGCGCGGTGGAGGAGGTCCCCCTGGACGAGGGATTGTACATGGTACTGCGCCAGAAACTGCTGGACAGTCAGCTGGCCGGTATGGCGGATTTGTTTGGCAGCGTTGCCGAAATGGTATAAATCTCAAAGAATCGAGGAGATACAGTATGGCAGAAACGATTAAAGGACTGCGCCGCACGGATTACTGCGGCAATTTTCGTGAGCATCACGCCGGTCAGGAGGTGACCGTGTTTGGCTGGGTACAGCGTCAGCGCGACCTTGGTCAATTGATCTTTGTGGATCTTCGCGACCGTACCGGCATTGTGCAGCTGGCTTTTGACCAAGATACGGATAAAGAGGTGTTTGAGAAAGCCTTTACTCTGCGCAGTGAGTATGTGATCGCTGCCCGCGGTGTGGTGCGTGTTCGCTCCTCCCGTAACAAGGACATTCCCACCGGTGACATTGAGATCGCCGTGGAGGAGTTGCGCATTCTCAACAAGGCGGAAACGCCGCCTTTTGAGATCGTCGAGAATTGCTCCACCGCCGAGGCGACCCGTCTGAAATACCGTTATTTGGATCTGCGGCGTCCCGACCTGCAGAATAACATCCTGATGCGTCATCGCATCACGAAAGTGATTCGCGATTTCTTTGATAAGAACGGCTTCATTGAGCTGGAGACCCCCATGTTGATCAAGTCCACTCCCGAGGGCGCCCGGGATTTCCTGGTGCCTAGCCGCCTGCATCAGGGCGAGTTTTATGCACTGCCGCAGTCGCCTCAGCTCTACAAGCAGCTGAGCATGGTGGCCGGCTTTGATCGCTACGTACAGCTGGCCCGTTGCTTCCGCGATGAGGACCTGCGTGCGGATCGTCAGCCCGAGTTCACCCAGATCGACCTGGAGATGTCCTTCGTTGATGTGGAGGACGTTCTGGCGGTGGGCGAGGACTTTATGCGCACACTGTTCGAAGAGGTGTTGGATGTTCAGTTGCCCGACGCCCTGCCTCGTCTGAAATACAACGACGCCATGGAGCGGTATGGTTCCGATAAGCCGGATACCCGCTTCGGTATGGAGATCATCGACCTGACCGAGTCTGTTAAGGGTTGCGGCTTCGGCGTATTCTCTTCCGCTGTTGAGAATGGTGGAACGGTGCGGTGCTTGACCGCCAAGGGTGCCGCCGGTACCCTGTCCCGTAAGGAAATTGATAAGCTGACCGAGTTCGTTCGCGGAATCGGCGCCAAGGGTCTGGCTTGGGTCCGCTGGGTGGAGGATGCACCGGCGTCTTCTTTCGGTAAGTTCCTGACCGAGGAGGAGATGACCGCGCTGTTGACCGCCGCCGGCGCTGAAAAGGGCGACGTGGTATTGATCGTTGCCGACACGGTTAAGAAGCACGTGTTGACCACGCTGGGTGCCCTCCGTCTGGAGCTGGCCAACAAGCTGGATATTCCTCGTGAGGGCTTTAATCTCCTGTGGATTACCGAGTTCCCCTTCTTCGAGTGGGACGAGGAGAGCGAGACCTGGGTGGCGATGCACCATCCCTTCACCTCTCCGCTGGACGAGAGCATTCCATATTTGGATTCCGATCCCGATAAGGTGTACGCCAAGGCTTACGACCTGGTGCTCAACGGCATCGAGCTGGCTTCCGGCTCCATCCGTATCACCGACCCGGAGCTGCAGAATCATATGTTCAGCGCTCTCGGTCTGTCCCAGGAGGAGGCACAGCAGAAATTCGGTTTCCTGCTGGATGCGTTCCGCTACGGCGCTCCGCCTCACGGTGGTATGGGCATCGGTCTCGACCGACTGGTTATGCAGATGCTGGGTGCCAGCACGCTGCGTGACGTGATCGCCTATCCCAAGGTGCAGAATATGACCGAGCCGATGACCGATTGTCCCTCTGCTGTGGATGAGCAGCAGCTGGCTGAGCTGGGCATCGCCTGTACGACTCAGGAATAATACGGTAAATCCCGTATCGCGGTATTAAAACCTCCGCGATACGGGATTTTTTTGTATTTTCTCGGCATAAACATCAAATCACTGTTGAATAATTCCTCGAACAATGTTACAATAATAGGTAATTAAGTAGAAAGGGGAGTGTTTTTTGTGCAGATACGGCATTGGAATGAGCAAAAACCGAATACCACATTGGCTGCCGAATTGGCCGAAGCGTGTGAAATACACCCCTTTTTGGCTCTGATGATGACGGCTCTGGGAATGGATTCCCCTGAGCAGGTTTTCGGCTATATTGTCGGATATGAAGAAGAGGTTGACCCCTTTTCCTTTGCGGATATGGAAAAGGCGGTGGATCGCATTCAGCGCGCTATCGACCACAAGGAAAAGGTGCTGATTTACGGCGATTACGACGTGGACGGAATAACCTCCACCGCGTTGTTATATACTTATTTGCAGCGCAAGGGCGTGGAAGTTCTCTATCGCCTGCCGAACCGTGAGGAAGGCTACGGTATGCACTCCGAGTCGATTACGTGGGCTAAGGAACAACAGGTCGACCTAATTATTACTGTGGATACGGGTGTGGCGGCGCTGGATGAGATCGCTCTGGCGAACGAGGTCGGTATCGATGTGGTGGTCACCGATCACCATCAGCCCGGCGAACAGCTGCCGCAGGCGGTGGCTGTGGTTGACCCTCATCGTGTGGATTGCGAAAGCACCTTTAAGGAGTTTGCCGGCGTCGGTGTGGCGTTTATGCTGCTTTGCGCCCTGGACGGCGACAGCGAGCGCATTTTCACCCAATACGGCGATCTGCTGGCATTGGGTACATTGGCCGATATGATGCCGCTGACCGGTTTTAATCGCAATCTGATGCGTCGGTGCTTGGTGCTGCTGGAGGAGAGCGGTCGTCCCGGTATGGTTGCTTTACGCAAGGTCGCGGGTATGCTGGATAAGGCGATGACGGTCAGCAACGTGTCCTTCGGTTTGGCGCCGCGCCTGAATGCCGCCGGACGGATGGCGGATCCCCAGCTGGCGCTTCAACTACTGTTGTCTAATGACGAGGACGAATGCGAACAACTGGCGCAGGAGATTCAGACACTCAATGCACAGCGCCAGCAGGCCACCAACGATATTCTGGAGCAGGTAGAGCGTCAATTGGAGTGTCACCCCGAGTGGTTGCGCGACCGCGTGCTGGTCGTTTGCGGTGACGGATGGCACGGAGGCCTTTTGGGATTGGTTGCGGCACGACTGATGGATCGCTTTGGTAAGCCCACGATTGCCCTGTCACTGGGTGAGGATGGCTTGGCTCACGGCTCCTGCCGCAGTCTGGACGGATTCTCTATTTACGATGCGTTGGCGTCCTGCGCTTCCTTGGTATCTCAGTTTGGCGGTCACGAGCTGGCGGCGGGCGTAACGCTGTCGGTGGAGCGCGTGGACGAATTCCGAACGGCTATCAACCGCTATGCGGCGGAGGTGGTACCCGTTATGCCGGTGGCACAGTTGAACATTGCCGTTCGGTTGCGCCCCGACCAGATCAATGCTGAAAAACTGGAGCTTCTTAACGTGTTGGAGCCCTTTGGCTGCGGCAACCCGACGCCGTTGTTTGGGCTGTTTCGTATGCGTTTGGATAATATCACCGGTGTTGGAAATGGTAAGCACACGCGGTTGTCCTTAAGCCGTGACGGTGTTCGCATCAATGCGATGATGTTCCAGGTAGCGCCGGAGGAGTTTCCGGTGGCGTGCGGCTCGGTCATCAATTGTGTCGTGTCGCTGGAGAAACACGTTTTTCGCGGCAACACGATGGTAAATATCCGCGTCAGAGATGTTTCCTTTGCGGATACGGATCGGGATTTGTTGCAGGCAGAGATTACGAATTTCGGTCGTTTGTTGCGAAAAGAATATTACCCTGCGCCCGATGCGGCGCTGGCTACCCGCGAGCAATTGGCTCATTTTTACAACCTGCTCCGCCGTTGTGAGGTGTGGCAGGGTTCTGTGGAGCAGCTGCATCACGCCCTGGGCGAAAAAGCGCCGAGCTATCTGGCGATGCTGACGGCACTGGAATTGTGGCGTCAGGCGGGTCTGATCGAATGGCACGACTGCGGTGAGCGCCTGCGCATTAAGGTAATACCGCCGCAGGGCAAAGTCGACTTAACCTCCACGCCGTTGTGGAAATACATTATGAAAGGGGATGCGCAGAATGTCGGTTGAACGGAAAGAAACCATTATTGAACAACTGGATACGTTGCTGGAAAACAGCGACAAGATATACGACGTGGAGCGCATCCATACGGCCATCGAACTGGCTATTTCCGCTCACGACGGACAGATGCGCCGTTCCGGTGAGGAATACGTGTGTCATCCGTTACACGTTGCCTGCATATTGGTTGAGATCGGGATGGATACGGACGCTGTCATAGCGGCTCTGCTCCACGACGTTGTGGAAGATACGGAGATTGAGCTTAACGAGATTAGTCGCCGTTTCGGTCAGGAGGTAGCAGAACTGGTTGACGGTGTGACGAAGATCACCCAGATGGAGTTTTCTACCCGCGAGGAACAGCAGGCCGAGAACGTGCGTAAAATGCTTCTGGCGATGTCCAAGGACGTCCGCGTGATGATCATCAAGCTGGCGGACCGTCTGCATAATATGCGCACCAGCGAGGGCTGGGAGCCCCAGAAGCAGCGGGACAAGGCCAGAGAAACGCTGGACATTTACGCTCCTTTGGCGCATCGCTTGGGTATTCGCACCATCAAGGAAGAGCTGGAAAGTCTATCTCTGCGGGTGTTGGACCCGATTGCGTGTAAGGAGATCGAGGATAATCTGGCGATGCACGCCGACGAGCGCACGGCTTTTCTGAATAGCATTCAGCAGCGTATCAGCGAGAATTTGAAAGAATACGGATTGGAATCCAACATCTCCGGACGGGTAAAGAGCTATGCCGGCATCTACCGTAAGATGTATATGCGGGGTCGTGCTTTTGACGAGATCTTCGATATCTATGCCATTCGCGTGATCGTGGATAACGTGAACGATTGCTATAACGTATTGGGCATCATTCACGAGATGTTTACCCCGATCCCCAATCGGTTTAAGGACTATATTTCCACGCCGAAGCCGAATATGTATCAGTCCTTGCACACCACCGTGGTGAGTAAGGAGAAGATCGCCTTTGAGGTGCAGATCCGCACCTGGGAGATGCACTATACGGCGGAGTACGGTATCGCGGCGCACTGGAAGTATAAGGCCGGCATCCAGAAAAAGGATAAGCTTGAGGAGCGCCTTGCGTGGGTGCGCCAGTTTATCGAGAATCAGCAGGATGTGGACGATGCCGAGGATATTGTCCAGAGCATCAAGACCGATCTGGATATCGAGGACGTCTTTGTGTTCACGCCCAAGGGCGACGTGATCACCCTGCCGGAGGGGAGTACCCCCATCGACTTCGCTTATTCCATTCACACCGCGGTGGGTCACCGTATGGTGGGCGCCAAGGTGAACGGTCGTATCGTACCACTGGATTATAAGCTGAAGACCGGCGAGATCGTGGAGGTGCTGACCACCTCGGCGGCGGGTCACGGACCCAGCCGCGATTGGCTCACCATCGTTCATACCGGTGAAGCGCGCAACAAGATTCGTAGCTGGTTTAAGAAAGAACGGCGCGAAGAGAATATTCAGCAGGGAAAGGCTGACCTGGAGCGCGAGCTGTCGCGCAATCTGATTCGCTTGCCTGAGGATCGTATGGAGCAATTCCTGATGAATCAGGCTAAGAAGCAGCATTGTGCCTCCCTGGACGATTTCTATGCTGCTATTGGATACGGCGGCGTGATGCTGTCCCGTTTGATCCCGCGTATCAAGGATGAATACAATCGGATGCAAAAAGAGGAGCAGCTGGCTGCCGCACCGCTGAAGCCGATGATCGTCCCGTCCAAACGACGCCATATGGGCGGCGTCATTATCGACGATCTGGACGATTGTCTGGTCAAATTCGCCCAGTGCTGTAACCCAGTCCCCGGCGATTCGATTATCGGATTTATCACTCGCGGATACGGCGTTTCCGTCCATCGGCGAGATTGCAGCAACGTACCGGCGGATATCGAAAACGCGCCGAATAAAGAGCGGTGGATTTCTGTCAACTGGGAACAGTCGGTAAATACGGAATTCAACGCTAACCTGCGCATTCAGGCCAGCGAGCAGGTTGACCTGTTGCTGAAGATTGCAACGACACTGTCTAACCTGCACGTCCCCGTCCATTCCATTAACGCCCGCGACCAAGAGGTGGGCGCTGTGGTGACCATGACCATTGCGGTCAACAGCGTAGAGCACCTGAAATACGTGATACAGAAATTGTGCGCTATTCCCGGTGTGGATGACGTGCAGCGAACCGTCATCTGATAGGAGAGAAACGATGAAAGCGGTATTTCAAAGAGTATCAGAAGCCAGCGTAACGGTGGATGGCGAGGAGATCGCCGCCATCGGTGCGGGCGTTCTGCTATTGGTGGGCGTCTGCGACGGCGATACGGAGCAGGAGGCGGCACTTCTGGCCAAAAAGGTGGCTGAATTGCGGGTTTTCTGCGATGAAAACGACAAAATGAATCGCTCGGTACTGGATATCGGTGGTAGCATATTGGCTGTTTCGCAGTTTACACTGTGCGCCAATACCTCCCGCGGGCGTCGTCCCGACTTTATGTCTGCCGCTCATCCGTCCATAGCGAGTCCGCTGTTTGATACCTTCGTGGAGTATCTGCGCAATAACGGCGTGGCTGACGTGCAGACGGGTCGTTTTGGTGCGGATATGAAGGTGCGGCTGTTAAATGACGGACCCGTCACCATTTTGCTGGACACCGACACCTGGAAACGGGGGGACAAGCGTTGACCATTCATCGTTTGGTATTGGGTGAACTGGAGACCAATTGTTACGTTCTCCGCGCCGAAAACGGGCAAGGACTGATCATTGATCCAGCAGACGATGCGGACGCTATCTGTTCGCTGGTATTGCGGGAGCATATTACCCCCGTGGCGGTGGTGCTGACCCACGCCCATTTTGATCATATGCTGGCGGCGGGGGAGCTGCGCGACCGCTTAGGCGCGCCACTCTATGTGGGCATCGGTGACGCCGAGGCGTTATCCGACCCGATACGCAACCTCTCCGGCTGGTTTTCGCCGAATCACCCTGTCACCTTGTCAGCCGACCGTGCGTTGTCGGAGGGTGACGTTATTGCGGTGGGTGAGACTACCTGGACCGTGATGGAAACGCAGGGACATACCCCCGGGTGCATTTGCTTGCTGGGTAACGGCGTGCTGTTCTCCGGTGATACGCTGTTCTGCGGCAGTATCGGACGTCTGGATTTTCCCGGCGGTGACCCGCAGCAGATGTTCACCTCGCTGAAACGGCTAATTCAGCTTCCGCCGGATACCGTTGTGTATTCCGGACACGGGGAAAAGACCACCATCGGTCAAGAAATTGTCGGAAATCCATATTTGCGATAAGGAGATTGTATGCATCTGTATCTGCAAGGGCACGATTTTCACTTTGAACTGGAAAACGTGTGCCGTTTATTTCTGCCCCTTGAAAAGATCATCACTCACCACGAGGAGTATGCCGATGATGGCGAAGGGCTGATCGTCGTTTGTTGTTTACATTCTCAAGGTGATGATACATATTTATCCTGCCGCGTTTGTTTGGACGGGTTTGACCATACTCTGGAGTCTACCGTCAGTAACGATGTGGCGGAATATCGGGATACCTGCGAGTTGGAATTGTGCACATTGTTGTACAATCTACTTGTAAAGCTTCTCGGCTTTACACACGGCTGGGGTCTGATTACCGGTGTCCGTCCGGTGAAGCTCCTGCGCCGCCTGACACGAGAAATGGGCGCGGAGCAAGCGCTAACGTATTTCCGCGATAAGCTGTTGGTGGGAGAGGAAAAGCGTGAACTCTGTCGCACCACACTGCAAAACGAGGATCGTCTGCTGGCGTTGTCAGAGCCGAGATCGTTCAGTCTGTATGTTTCCATCCCGTTCTGTCCGACCCGTTGCGATTACTGTTCCTTCGTGTCCCAGACGGTGGTACAGGCGAAGAAATTGATCCCCAGCTACGTGGAGTGCCTTTGCCAGGAGATCGCGCATACCGGTGCGCTCGCCAAGAGCCTTGGATTGCGGTTGGAGACGGTGTATTTCGGCGGTGGCACGCCTACCACGTTGTCGGCGGAACAGCTGACGGCGCTGTTCCGTACGGTGGAGAGTTCTTTTGACCTCTCCACGGTGCGTGAATATACCGTAGAGGCCGGTCGACCGGATACGGTCACCCCCGAGAAAATGGCCGCCATCCGTGCTGCCGGTGTGGGTCGCGTCAGCATTAACCCGCAGACGCTGCAGCCCGCCGTGCTGGAGGGTATCGGTCGTAAGCATACGGTGGAGCAGTTTTACGATGCGTTTGATATGGCGCGCAAAGCAGGGTTCGACAACGTCAATACGGATCTGATCGCGGGCTTACCCGGGGATACCTACGATGGTTTTGCCGATACCATGGACAAGATTCTCACACTTTCCCCGGAGAGCGTTACGGTGCACACCCTGTCTATGAAGCGCGCTTCCAACATTATGCTTCAGCACCGTCCCGATTTTGGAGTGGTGGATGATGCCGTGCGCATGGTACGGCTGTCAGCGGACTTATTGCCGAAGTTCGGCTATGCTCCGTATTATCTGTATCGACAGAGTCGGACGGTGGGGAATCAGGAGAACGTGGGCTGGTCTAAACCCGGTTGTGAAGGACTTTATAACGTCTATATTATGGACGAAACCCACACCATTTTAGGCTGTGGCGCAGGTGCGGTCAGTAAGCTGAAGCAACCGGGAACGGATTATCTGGAACGCATTTTCAATTATAAGTTCCCCTATGAGTATAATTCCGGTCTGGAGGAAATGCTGGCGCGCAAGGATGCTGTGCCGACATTCTATGAAAAGTTTTGTCGCTGATTTCCATTGCCAAATCGGTGATGATATCGTATAATGATAGTAGATTCAAAAAGGAGCGATGAATATGGCTAGTTGGGATGATATTTTGTACACCACCCGCGACCTGGTCCTCGCCGCAGGACGAAAGGTAGGGGACGTGGCCGGCGTAACCAAGCAAAAGGTAAAAATATTGGATAACGACCACACGATACGCATTACAATGGAGGCGTTGGGTCAGCTGCTGTACGAGCATCGCCGCGGCGGCAAGGAGCTAGACGAGTCGCTGGTGGAGGAATTGCTCTGCCAGATCGATGAATTGAACGCCTCCAATGAGGCTCTGCAGGCGGAGATCGACCATTTCTGCAATCGCAAGGTGTGCGAGTGCGGTGCCACGAATCCTTCGGATGCCGTGTATTGCAAATTCTGCGCAAAACCTCTGGATAAGTAATAAAAAAGGACAGTCAGATGACTGTCCTTTTTTCATATTCATCCAGGAACGTGGTGATTTCGTCCCCCTTGTGATAGCCAATGACGGTTTCTAGGTTTACGTTCTCTGCGCTGCGGAAGATGTTAATATCCACCTGACTGTTTTGGCGGCGTAGGTTTGCCAGCAGTGCCTTGATTTCAGCGCGCTTGGAGCCGTAATCCTCCTGAACGCGGTCGGTGACGGAACAGGCACACCGCAGAAATTCCAGATCATTGTAACGCACCCACGCCTCAATATCCTTTTCGCGGACCAGATACAGCGGGCGGATTAGCTCCATGCCGGGGAAGTTGAGGCTGTGCAGTTTGGGCATCATGGTGCGCATCTGCGCTCCGTATAGCATACTCATCAGTATGGTTTCCACCACGTCGTCAAAATGGTGCCCCAGCGCAATTTTGTTGCATCCCAGCTCCTGCGCGTATTTGTAGAGATACCCGCGGCGCATACGGGCGCAGAGATAGCAGGGGGATTCGGTCTGTTTCTCTACTACCGAAAAAATGGGGCTGTCGTAAATATGCGCCGGAATCTGCAGCTCTTCCAGCAGCAACTCAATGCGACGACGGTTCTCGGGACGGTAGCCGGGATCCATCACGATGAACTCCAGCTCAAAGGGGACCTCGCTGCCGTGGCGCTGGAGTTCCTGCAGGCATTTTGCCAGCAGGAATGAATCCTTGCCGCCGGACAGACACACAGCGATCTTATCGCCGGCAGAGATCATACGATAGTCCTTGAGCGCGCCGATAAAATTGTTCCAAATAGGTTTGCGGTATTTTTTTATGATGCTTCGTTCAATGCTTTGACAACGCTTCATCGGTTATCCCTCCTTGCGGCTGGCGATCACCTGACGGACACTGCCGAGAACGTTGCGGAAATTGATAATCAGCACCAAAATGAAGATGGCTGAGCAGATGTACTCCCAACCGGTCAGCTCAAACACCATCACAAAGCACTGACTGATTAGCAGGATCATATTCAGGCTGAAGCGGGGGAGTCCCCATCCGATGGGAATGAACTTGCGGGTGTGGAATCCGCGCAGCGCCACCACCAAGCCGTAACTGCCGGCGGTGGATAGGGCCGCACCGTGGGCACCCATACGGGGGATCAGGATAAAGTTGCCGATGAGGTTAACCACGGTACCGATGACGGTGGTGACCAGCGAGCTTTTGCTCCGTTTTTCCACGATGTAAATGGTACCCAGGAAGGTCACGAAACAGGACATCGCTGTTGCCATTACCAGTGTGGGGATGTACTGCCAGGAATCGAAGTAGCTCTCGTGGGCCATAATGCGGGTCACCAGCTTTGCACCAACAATGAGGGCAGAGGCACCCACGAAGATAATGGACTGGTACATGGCAAACACATTGGTAAAGAATTTCTGTCGTTCCAGACGGCTCTTTTCGCTCAGAACGGACATCTGCCACGCATCCATAAAGATGCCGCACACCATAATCAGCATATTGGGCAGACGATAAGCCAGCGAATACAGACCGTTGGCCGCCTCACCCACGTACAGCGTGACCATATAGCGGTCCGAGTAGTCGGTGATCCACCACAGCGCCGAATTGGGGATCAGCGGGATGGAATATTTGAGCATCGCTTTGATGATAGCGCTCTTTAGATTTTTGAAGCGAATGAGCTTATACAGCTTGCCCGAGAGAATCAGAATGATCGAGCAGATGGCATCGCTCAGGGCAATGGCCAGGATATAGCCCACGATGCCCATATCCAGCACGGCCAGGAACAGTACGTCCAGCACCACGGTGATGAGGGTGCCGATGATTACGCAGATGGTGAATAACTTGGCGCGGTGCATGCTCTTGATGCAGTAGGCGAACAGGTAGTGGGTGATGGAGCAGAAAATGAACAGATAGACCAGCAGGGCGTATTCGCCGAATGCCGGAATCATACGCACCAGAGGGTAGAACAGCAGGAACGCGGCAAAGCCTAACAGGTTAACGGCCAAGCCGGTGGTAAGTACCGACCCGCGGTCGGTTTCGCCGTCCATACCGAACCGCAGAACAGCCTGGTTAATGCCCAGAGATACCAGCGGCATCAGCAGATTGGCGGTTTGTACCACCAGCTCTACGATGCCGAATTCATCAGGGGTTAGATAGGCGGTGTATAGGGGAGTCAGCACCACATAGGTCATCAGCTTGGATATAACGGTGCCGATACCCAAAATCAGCGTAAACGAGAACAATTGCTTATAGCGATTTGACTTTGCCACGGTGCTCACTCCTTTCCATTTGTATTTCAATTCAGTATCATATCACAAAGTCGTGATAAATACAAGTGCGCTTGACAATTCTTTTTGATTTCCGTACAATAGACGCGAGGTGAGAGGAATGTTTTGGAAGCGGAAAAAGACGACTCCCGTCAGCGAGACCGCATTGCGGCTGGACGGCAAAGAGCTGACTCTGGTCGCGCGGCGATACATAGACGAGAACGGCATCCCCCAGGAGGAGGGTCTGGGTCGCGGTGGGCGCATCAACACCGCTAACGGACACGTGTTCATTAACACCGAAAAAGGAGACGTATTCGTTAATCGCGATATCTCCACAGTAGAGTGCGGCGAATTGATGTCAAAGGGCGGCGCCCTGTTTACCGGCTACAACGAACTGAACGGAAAAACAGAATCCATCATTTGCTATTACACGAAGCGGCAATAATTGTCATCGGACGGTGGCATAAGCGCGATGAATATGAGGGGAATCGACTATGAAATATCCTTGGCTGGATGAGTATTTGATGAACAAACCGGGTGTTACCAAGAATACCGAGAACTGGAACTGGATTCGGTATATGATCGGCGGAAAAATGTTTTTGGCTATCTGCCTTGACGATGACGATAAGCCGTACTACATAACGTTAAAACTGGAGCCGCTGGAGGGAGAATTCTTAAGACAGCAGTATGAGGATATTGTCCCTGGGTTCTATATGAATAAGGTTCACTGGAATTCCATTAAACCGGATGGCCAAGTTCCCGATGAATTGTTGAGGGAGTTAGCCGATAAATCCTATGCGCTCATTCTTGCGAGCTTCAGCAAGAAAAAACAACAGGACATCCTGAATGGATGACAAATGCCATCTGTTCATAGAACTAGCAAAAAAGACCTGCTTTACAGCAGGTCTTTTACGTTTATATGGATCATTTCGCAGGATTCGCCCGCTCCACAGCATACGGTGATGGGGTAGTCCCACTCCAACAGCTGCCAGTGGCAATTCAGCGCGGAATCGTATCCGTTTTTCGGCGGAACGGTCAGCGATATATCCTTGGGCGGGAGCGAAAACCCTGTCCCTAGTAATTTCATATAGGCTTCCTTCATTGTCCATAGCCGCGTGAAGCGGGATGCATCGTCGCCGATCCACTGCTGTTCCTCCTCGTGAAAGCAACGGCGCATGACGGCAGGGCGAATGGGGGAGATACTTTCGATATCCACACCCACGTCGGTGTCGCTGACGGCGCAGACCACGTATTGGCCGCTGTGGGATAGGTTGAAACGCACACAAGCCTCTGCAGTCAGGTGCGGCTTTCCGTTAGCGCCCGATTCGTATGAAGTGTTGCCAAAGAGATGATTCAGCAGCAGTCCTGCGCAGGCGGATTGGGCCTTTTTTTCTGCTGTGACCAGTCGGTGGATCTTCTCCTGTCGCAGTGGGTCAATATATGGGAGCGCGTGTGCCAATTCCTGCGGAGATAACAAAGGAGAACAGTCCGCTACGTATACTTTCAGCATGGCTATCCTCCTTTCGTTGATGAGTATATCCTATCACAAAATCTGCGCTTCGTCAATTGACACTCACCTACAAAAAGGATATAATGTTATCATTACCCGGGAAAAGGAGTTATCTATGGATATTCTGCAAACGTTAATCAATGAATTTCACTTAAAATCCCAACACGTAGAGAATGTGATCGCTCTGCTGGACGACGGCAACACCATCCCGTTTATCGCCCGTTACCGTAAAGAACAGACGGGATCGCTGGACGATCAGGTGCTGCGTGAATTGGCGGATCGGTTGACCTATCTGCGCAATCTTAATGAGACCCGTGAAAAATACCGCGCGACCATAGAGGAACAGGGCGCACTGACCGAGGAGTTGGCGGCGGCGCTGGATGCGGCGGTCACCATGACCGAACTGGACGACCTCTATCGCCCCTATCGTCCTAAGCGCCGTACCCGTGCCATCATCGCTAAAGAGCGCGGTCTGCAGCCCTTGGCGGACGCTCTCTACGCCCAGGAGCCGAAGGGGGAGGACCCCTACGCGCTGGCGGAGGGATATATCACCGAAGAGGTGCCGACGGTGGAGGACGCCCTGGCGGGCGCACGCGATATTATCGCCGAGCTGATTGCCGACGACGCCAACGTCCGTAAGCGCCTGCGAGTGGTATGTTTTGCTAACGGTTTCCTGACCTCCAAGGCGGCGAAGGAAGAAGATAGCGTTTACGCCAACTACTACGAATTCCGCGAACCGCTGAACAAAGTTCCCGGTCACCGTGTATTGGCTATCAACCGCGGCGAGCGGGAGGAATTCCTCAAGGTTCACGTGGAGTTTGACCCCGCTCATGCGATGCGCATTGTCTATTCCGAGCATTTGAAGGCGGATTGCCCTGCCACCGCACAGGTGCAGATGGCTACCGAGGATTCCTACGACCGTTTGATATTTCCCTCGCTGGAGCGCGAAATGCGCAATATGCTGTCGGATGCAGCCGGTGAATCGGCCATTAAGGTGTTTGGTGTCAATCTGCGTCAGCTGCTGATGCAGCCGCCCGTCAAGGGGCGTGTGACCCTGGGCCTGGACCCGGGCTACCAGCACGGCTGTAAGTGCGCCGTGATCGACCCCACCGGCAAGGTGTTGGATACGGGCATTATCTATCCCGTCCCGCAGTTTAAGCGCATGGAGCAGGCGCAGAAGACGGTGCTGGGTTTTATTAAACGGCATAAGGTCGAGGTGATCGCCATCGGCAACGGTACTGCTTCCCACGAGACCGAGGTGTTTACCGCTGACCTGATTCGGGAGAACAATCTGACCGGTGTTTCGTATATGGTGGTCAGCGAGGCGGGCGCTTCGGTGTATTCCGCCTCCAAGCTGGCGGCGCAGGAATTCCCCGACTATGACGTAAACCTGCGCTCCGCCGTGTCCATCGCCCGCCGTATGCAGGATCCCCTGGCCGAGCTGGTGAAGATCGATCCCAAGGCCATCGGTGTGGGTCAGTATCAGCACGATCTGCCCCAGTCCCAGTTGTCCGAGACCCTTAACGGTGTGGTGGAATCCTGCGTGAACGCCGTAGGCGTGGACCTGAATACCGCCTCGGCCCCGTTGCTGTCCCAGGTAGCGGGCATCAATGCCACCGTGGCCAAGAATATCGTCGCCTACCGCGAGGAGAACGGCGAGTTCACCTCCCGCGCGGCGCTGAAAAAGGTGCCCAAGCTGGGTCCCAAGGCTTTCGAGCAGTGTGCGGGTTTCCTCCGTGTGCCGGAGAGTAAGAATCTGCTGGATCACACCGCCGTTCATCCCGAGAGTTATCCGGTGGCAAAGGAACTGCTGGAGGTTTGCGGTGTGACTGTCAAGAACGTGAGTGGCTTGCAGGAGAAGGTGGATGCCTTCGGCATCGCCAATCTGGCGGAGAAGCTGGGGGTGGGTGTTCCCACCTTAACGGACATTATTGCCGAGCTTCAGCACCCGGGTCGTGACCCGCGTGACGAGCTGCCGGCGCCCTTGCTCCGCACCGATATTTTGGGCATTGAGTCCCTAAAGCCTGGTATGGAGTTGACCGGCACGGTGCGCAACGTTATTGATTTCGGCGCGTTTGTGGATATCGGTGTCCATCAGGACGGTCTGGTGCATATCTCTCAGATTACCAACCGTTTTATCAAGCACCCTTCTGAGGTGCTGAAGGTAGGCGATATTGTTAAAGTGTGGGTGCTGTCGGTGGATATTTCGAAAAAGCGGATCGGTCTGACCATGAAACAACCGAAGAATACTTGACAAACGGACTTAAAAAAGATATGATATGGGGCGTAGTTTATGCTACGCCCCGGCTATGCCGCTGTGGTGGAATTGGCAGACACAAGGGACTTAAAATCCCTCGGTAGCGATACCGTACCGGTTCGATCCCGGTCAGCGGCACCAGAAAAAACTCTTGTTCGAAAGAACAAGAGTTTTTTCAGTTATATTCGCCTTTCGGCGAGTGATATTGCTTCGCAGTGATATTTGAACTTCGTCCAGGTGA
Organism: Acutalibacteraceae bacterium; assembly: GCA_045542015.1. Classification (GTDB taxonomy): domain Bacteria; phylum Bacillota; class Clostridia; order Oscillospirales; family Acutalibacteraceae; genus UBA5905. The sequence continues at coordinate 91,858 of JAZQKF010000055.1, read as the reverse complement.
TATTCGCTTTGCGAGTTTTAGTGGCGAATATAATATCACTTTTGCGACAGCAAAAATATCACTATGCCGTAAGGCATAATATCACTCTGTGCGACAGCACAGAATATCACTTTCAACCTGTAGTTGAAAAATATCAACTTTTCTTTTATTGCGTGCATTTTTGTTATCTGTTACAATTATATCAGCAAAGGAGATGATTTGATGGATAACATGAATATTGTTTTAGCGGCTAATATACAAAAATACCGCAAAAAGTGCGGATTAACACAAGATGAACTTGCAAAAGAATTGGGCGTAACTTTTCAAGCAGTTTCAAAATGGGAAAACGCAAAAACCGCTCCTGACATATTGTTTTTGCCGACAATGGCAGATCTGTTTGGATGCCATATTGATGAACTCTTTTCTCGTGAAATAAAAACAGAAATTCACTATGACCATTGTGCGGAATTACCTTGGAATGATGATGAAGTAATTCGAGTATTACAAACAAGAGGTAAAAAAATCATCCAAGTGCAAGAAAGCAATTCTTGTATTGATGTTTCGTTTCCTAAAAATTGTAATGAGACGACAAGGCAGTATTTCAAAGTTGAGGTTTTGGGTAATATTACATGTGAAAGTAGCATAAATGGGGATGTTGTATGTCATGGAAGAATTGATTGTCATCAAATTAATGGGGATATTCGAACAGAGGGCGATATTTACGCATACGAAATTAATAGTTGCGGAAATATTGTGTGCAAGGATATAATTAAAAAGTAAAGAAATCAGGTTTTTCGACCCGTTCTTTTTGGACACGAGATACAAACACCCCCGACCCACACCCGTGGGTCGGGGGTGTTTCTTGTCGGCGACTGCTGTGAATAAGCGGTTAAATTTGCCGGAGGCAAATTTGAGGGAGATTTGCGAAGCAATTCTCCACGGTTCAGATCCCGGTCAGCGGTATAATGCGCATTTTCAACTCACAGTTGAGTAAGTTCAACCTATCCTTTATTGTCATTTTGTCGCATTTTTGCTATACTCAAAGCAACAACTGCAGGTGTTGGTATTTTAACTACGCAATCAGGAGGATATAATGGACAATATAAATGTAATTTTGGCTGAGAATATTCAAAAATTTCGCAAACAAAAGGGTCTGACCCAAGAGGAATTAGCCGATAAACTGGGTGTAACCTATCAGGCGGTGTCCAAGTGGGAAAACGCCAAATCCGCTCCGGACATTTTCTTTTTACCACAATTGGCAGATGTGTTTGGTTGTTCTATTGACGGCCTGTTTTGCCGTGATTCTGCAATTATTGTTGGCTCCTATAGCACAGCGTTTCCTTGGGATGATGACGACGTAATTCGCGGCGTGGTATGCCACGGCCATAAGATTCTTACAGTCAAAGATAATATGACAAACAAATTCACCTTTGTGGTAAACGGTGACGCTAAGGCGGTGCAAACCGAGTGTAATCTGACCGTTGAAGGCGCGGTGGACGGTGGCTGTAAAGCGGGCGGTTCTATCAGCATTGGGGGCTACGTCAACGGCGGCTTGAATTGCGGAAATAACATTACCATTGGTGGTTACCACCACGGTGGTATCAATTGCGGCGACAATATATCTTGTGGCGGAGATATCCAAGGTGGCATCAATTGCGGTTCCAACGTCAGCTGTCACAATCTGGATGCACAGAGCATCAACTGCGGCGGTAGCCTTTCTGCCGTGGATATTCACGCTGACAAGATTAAGGTAAAGGGTAACATTAAAAGCGAGACGCTCAATTGTCAGGTCATCAAGAAGATAATACTGTAATGAAAAATCCCCGAAATAAAATCGGGGATTTTCATTTTTCTTCACGTATTGTCTTGCAATATTTAGTCAATATGCTATAATTAGCTAAAACTCCTATTGTGAGGTGCTGATTATGAAATTATCTGAAAATGCAAAAGCTCTTGGTATCCGTCAGGATATGCTGGATACCGCCCTGGTGTCTGCGGGCAACGCCGCTAGAATCGCTGCCGTGATGAAAAAGGCACAGTCCGGTCAGCGGATCACCATTGGAGTCATTGGCGGCAGTGTTACCCACGGTGCTTCTGCTTCCGTTAAGGAAAAGAGCTATGCCGGTATTCTGCGTAAATGGTGGGAGAATACGTTCCCTATGTCCACTATCTCGTACATCAACGCCGGTTACAGCGGCACCTCCAGCCTGCTGGGTGTGCATCGTGTCAACGAGTTCCTGCTGGACCACAACCCCGACTTTGTACTGGTTGAGTTCGGCGTCAACGACATCATTCAGGATTTCCAGGCGGAGGGCTATGCCAGCCTGATCCATAAGATTCTGACGGCACCTTGCGCGCCTGCGGTGATGGTTCTGTTTGTGATGAACAACGGCGGTATCAATGCCCAGGCGGATCAGCAGCCCATCTGCGCCCACTATGACCTGCCGATGATCAGTTACCGTGACGCGGTGTGGCCGGAGGTCAAGACCGAGCAGAATCCCGACGGTCAGTATCTGTGGGAGGAGATCTGCGCCGACTGGGTCCATCCTACCGATAAGGGTCACGCTATCGTAGGCGAGCTGGTGACCACCTATCTCAACGACGTATACGAGGCGCTGGATACCATTCCCGCCGAGATGCCGGCGATTCCGGAGCCCTATCGTCCCTACGTGTACGAGAATGCGAAGTGGTATCACTGCGAGAATACCACCCCCGTGTCTATGGGTAGCTTTAAGGTATTTACCAAGGAGTGTTGCTCCTGGCAGAACGAGGGGGAGGAGCCTCTGGTTATCAAAGTAACCGGCAAGCGGATCATCCTGCCCATCTGTACGCCGTATTCCGACGACCTGAAGATGACTGTTAAGGTGGATGGCGTGGAGAAGGCTCTGCCCGAGTACATCATCCGCGGCGGCATTTTCACCAACTTCGTCATCCTGGATGATGCCGAGGCGGGTGAGCATATCATAGAGATCATTCCCAACGGCGATACCGTCTGGTGCGGCGGTTTGCTGGTATCCTAAAAATCAAGCGGTGTATCGGTTTCGATACACCGCTTTTTTGAACTTTTTTGTGGTATTTACTTGACTTTTGTACGCTACGGCGTTAAAATAGTGACAATCTTATTGAAAGGAGCGCACAGGTATGTTCTTTAATGCTTTTTATTTTTATTTCTTTAACAAGGACTGTCTGTGTTCTCTGGCTTCAAAGTGATTTCACTTTGGGGCGACAAAGATCGACGGACAGTCCGCTACCGCTTGTGCCGCTTTTGGGGGCATAGTAGGAGGCGGATTTTTTTATTGTTAGGAGGAGACGAAATGGTATCGAAAAAGATGCTGGCATTGGGCAAAAAGAGCTCGGTTATCCGCGAGATATTTGAATATGCCAAGGTGCGTCGCGCGGAAATAGGCGCTGAAAACGTGTTTGATTTCAGCCTTGGTAACCCCAGCATTCCTGCGCCGCAGGTGGTGGGGGAGACGATGCGGAAATTGCTGGAGAGCACCGACCCCGTTCTGCTCCACGGCTATACCTCGGCTCCCGGTGATATGAGCGTGCGCAGCACCATTGCCGCCCACGTAGAGGAGCGATTTGGGCTGAAGGTCAATCCCAATCTGATTTATATGACCTGTGGCGCCGCCGCGTCCTTGACCATCTCTCTGCGGGCGCTGTGCTCCGCGGGGGACGAGGTTATCCTATTGGCGCCGTTTTTTCCGGAATATCAGGTGTTCGTGCGTAATGCGGGTGCCGTGCCGGTAATCGTGTCGGGGCGCGAGGGTGTGTTCGACATTGATTTTGAGGCGCTGTCTGCCGCCATAAACGAGAATACTCGCGCTGTGATCGTGAATTCACCCAATAACCCCTCCGGCGTGGTGCTGAACGAGGAGTGCATTCGTCAGTTGGCATCATTGTTGACCGCCAAGTCTGCGGAATACGGTCACCCTATCGCCATTATTGCGGATGAACCATACCGTGAGCTGGTGTACGGCGGGGTTGAGGTGCCGTATATTCCCTGCTATTACGATAACACCCTGGTTTGTTATTCCTACAGCAAGTCCTTGTCGTTGCCCGGTGAGCGTATCGGTTATATTCTGGTGCCGCCCGCCATGGCGGATGCTGGCGACGTGTTCGCCGCCATCTGCGGCGCCGGACGCAGCCTCGGCTTTGTTTGCGCCCCCAGCCTGCTGCAGCTGACGGTGGGTGCTTGTGACGGCACGCCGCCGGATCTGACGGCGTATGAAGAGAATCGTGCACTGCTCTACGATTCCCTCACCGACATCGGCTATGAGGCCGTTAGACCCGACGGTGCTTTCTATTTGTTTGTAAAGGCGCTGGAGCAGGATGCGTATGCATTCTGTGAGCGAGCTAAGAAGTACGAACTGTTGCTGGTGCCCAGCGACGATTTCGGTGTGAGTGGGTACGTGCGGATCGCCTATTGCGTCAGCAACGATCAGATCCGCCGTTCTATTCCGGCGTTTGAAGCGCTGTATAACGACTATCACAAGGGGTGATATCTATGTCCGATTTGGATAAAGCCAGACAAGCCATTAACGATACGGATCGCGAGATCGTCCGCCTGTTTGAACAGCGGATGGACGCGGTTCGGCAGGTGGCAGAGTATAAAAAGGAGCACGGCATCCCCGTAGTGGACGCCGCCCGTGAGGAGCACATCGTGCGCAAAAATGCCGCGCTGGTAGAGAATGAGGACTACCGCTCCTACTACGTCAGTTTCCTCCGTTCCGCTATGGAGCTGTCAAAGAACTATCAGCATCGTCTGCTGGACGGTATGCGGGTGGCCTACAGTGGCGTAGAGGGCGCGTTCGCCAATATCGTGGCAGAGCGCATTTTCCCCGATGCCAAAGCCATATCCCATAGTGATTTTGCCGACGCTTATGGCGCTGTGGCGGATGGGGATTGCGACTGTGCTCTGTTACCGGTGGAGAACAGCCACAACGGTGACGTGGGCAAGGTGCTGGATCTGGCTTTCTTCGGCAATTTGTACGTGACGGGCGTGTATGAGGCTGAGATCGTGCAGAATCTGCTGGTGGTGCCCGGTACCACGCTGGAGGACGTTAAGACGGTGATCAGTCACCCTCAGGCGTTGGGCCAATGTGCCGCATATATTAAGCATTACGGCTTTAACACCGTTGAGGCGGTGAATACCGCCGTGGCAGTACAACAGGTAGCGGAGATCGGGCGTAAGGATATTGCCGCCATCGGCAGCGTGGAGGCCGGAGAAAAGTTCGGCTTGACTAAGCTGGAGGGGCACATCAATGAGAGCGGACAGAACACCACACGTTTCGCGGTGTTTTCCCGCGCTCGGCGTGCCCCCAGTCCCAAGGACACACGGTTTATCCTGTTGTTCACGGTGAATAACACCGCCGGTTCGTTAGGCAGAGCGGTTTCGGTGATCGGCGAACATGGCTTTAACTTACGCGCATTGAAGAGCCGTCCCACCAAGGAACTGGTGTGGGACTACTATTTCTATGCCGAGGGTGAGGGCGACCTGACCGGTGAGAACGGTAAGGCTATGCTGCGAGAGCTGAAGGAATGCTGCAGCAACGTAAAGATTCTGGGCAGCTACGAAAAAGAAACCCGGATTTAAGGAGTGGTTTGAATGACCCTGAATGTGAAAACATCCGGCGGTGATTACAATATCCATATTGAGCGCGGTCTGCTTCAGCGGGCGGGAGAGGTGTTTAACCTGGACCGCAAGGTGCTGATCGTGACGGATTCAGGTGTTCCCGAAGAGTACTATATGACGGTTGCCAGCCAATGTGCCGAGGCGGTCGTATTTATGTTTGAGCAGGGAGAAGCATCCAAGAATATGGACACATACTGCGGTATCCTGCAGACGTTGACTGAGAACACCTTTACCCGTACCGATTGCATAGTGGCAGTCGGTGGCGGCGTGGTTGGCGATATGGCAGGCTTTGCCGCCGCCACTTATATGCGAGGTGTAGATTTCTACAACGTTCCGACTACGGTGTTGGCGCAGGTGGATTCTTCCGTCGGTGGAAAGACAGCCGTCGATTTTCTGGGTTATAAGAATCTGGTGGGTGCCTTCTATCCGCCCAAGGCGGTGCTGATCGACCCGTGTGTGCTGGCGACTCTGTCCTCTCGTCACGTGAGCAACGGTCTCGCCGAATCGCTGAAAATGGCGCTCACTCACGACCCGCAGTTGTTCGCACTGCTGGAGAATGAGGAACTGACCGACGATGTACTGGATGAGGTGATTATCCGATCCATTCAGGTAAAAAAGCAGGTGGTAGAGGCGGATGAGCACGAGTGCGGTCTGCGTAGGGTGCTGAATTTCGGTCATACCCTCGGTCACGGGATTGAAACCGTTACGGGTCTGTACCATGGTGAATGTGTGGCACTGGGCATGGTGCCGATGTGTTCCGATGCCGTAGGTGAACGGGTATTGCCGGTATTAAAGCGTCTTGATCTGCCTACGGATGTTTCTTGTAATGTAGACGATGTGGTGGAGGCTTCTCGCCACGATAAGAAGGCGTCCGGTGATACGGTGACCGTGGTAACGGTGCCCGAAATCGGGCGTTACGAAATAACCACCATGTCCTTTAATGAGTACGAATTGCGTGTGCGGGAGGTGCTGGAAGTATGAAAAACACGTTTGGAAACGCTGTGTCCATTACTCTGTTTGGTGAAAGCCACGGACCCAGCATCGGATGTGTAATAGACGGTCTTGCACCGGGTTTGCCTGTGGACGAGGGATATATTGCTCAGCTGTTGAGCAAGCGTCGTCCCGCCGGTGCGATTTCCACCGCCCGACAGGAGGCGGACCTATTTGTGATCGAAAGTGGTGTATTTAACGGTAGAACCACCGGCACCCCCATCTGCATCCGTATACCTAATTGCGATACGCGCTCCGGCGATTATAATCGGCTGGCACGTCCCGGGCACGCCGACTATACCGCACACTGTAAATACCACGGGTATGAGGATTATCGCGGTGGTGGTCATTTTAGCGGTCGTATTACGGCGGCGCTGGTGGCTGCGGCAGGTATTGTGATACCCGCATTAGAGAGGAAAGGCATCCATATCGGTACCCACATCCGCCGTCTGGGTGGTGTGGAGGACCGCGCTTTTGAGCGCTTGAATGAGGATATAATCCACTTGAAGGGTGTTGATTTTCCGACACTGGATAGCAACGCCGCTGAACGTATGAAGCAGACGATCTTGTCGGCAAAAGCGGATGGCGACAGCGTAGGCGGTATATTGGAAACCGCCGTTTCCGGTCTGCCTGCCGGCGTCGGTGAGCCTTGGTTTGATTCGGTGGAGAGTGTCCTTTCTCACGCCCTGTTTTCCATCCCCGCCGTTAAGGGAGTGGAGTTTGGTGACGGATTCGCGCTGGCAGATATGCAGGGCTCTGAGGCGAACGATGCCTTCGCGGTGGGAGCGAACGGTGTAACAACCGTCACCAACCACAACGGCGGTATCAACGGCGGGATTACCAACGGGATGCCTATGGTGTTCCGCTGTGCTGTTAAGCCTACTCCGACCATCGGCAAACCGCAGAATACGGTCAATCTAGACAATGGCGAGATGACCGTTCTGCAGACAAAGGGACGTCACGACCCGTGTGTCGTTCACCGAGCCGCCGTGGTAGTGACCGCGGTGACGGCGTTGACGCTGTGCGATCTGCTGGTCACTCGCTACGGGACGGATTGGTTGGGTGAGGTATGAACTACGGACTGATTGGCGAAAAGCTGGGTCACAGCTTTTCGGCGGACATACATCATCGCCTGTGCGGTTACGATTATGAACTCAAGGAGATTTCACCTGACCAGTTATCGAGTTTTATACGAAATCGAGATTTTTCATCCATAAACGTCACCATACCCTATAAGGAGCAGGTAATTCCGCTTCTGGATGAGGTGTCGGACGCGGCAAGGCGAATCGGTGCGGTCAATACCATAGTGAATCGGAACGGTGTGCTGTATGGCTATAACACTGATTTTCTGGGGCTAAAAGCGTTAATTGAACGAAACGGTATTTCTATTAAAGGCAAGACCGTATTGGTACTTGGTAGCGGAGGAACCTCTAAGACCGCCGCGGCGGTGGCGGAGGATCTGGTCTGTCGCAGTATCGTTCGGGTATCCCGTACCGAGAGAGACGACTGCATTACTTACGAGCAGGCTAAACAGAGTTACGCCAATGCGGAGGTTCTCATAAATACCACCCCGTGCGGTATGTATCCGCGAATAGGGGAGAGCGCGGTGGACGCGTCCTATTTTCCCGCTCTGCAGGCAGTTGTGGACGTGGTGTATAATCCCTTACGCACGAAATTGGTGTGTGATGCTCAGGCGAGGGGGATTACCGCTGTGGGCGGACTGTATATGCTGGTGGCGCAGGCAGCCTATGCGGCTGAGCTGTTCACCGGCAACAGCATTGACGAGGAGAAGATTGAACGGATATACCAACAATTGTTTGCGGAAAAGCAAAACGTAGTCCTAGTCGGTATGCCCGGGTGTGGCAAGTCCACCGTGGGTAAAGTGCTGGCGCAGCAGTTGCATCGCGATTTTATCGACACCGACGAGGAGATCGTGCGCCGAGACGGACGCGCTATTTCCAACATTATTAACATGGACGGCGAAGCGACATTCCGCCAATTGGAGTCGGAGATTATCCGAACTTGCTCCGCTCGGCAGGGATGTGTAATCGCCACCGGCGGCGGAGCGATCCTCAATCGTGAAAATGTGGATCTACTCCAAGAGAACGGGCGTATCTATTTCTTAGATCGGTCGCTCTCGTTGCTATGCGCCACCGCCGATAGACCGCTGTCCTCATCGCGCGAGGCGCTGGAGCAACGTTACGCCGAGCGCTATGCGCTGTATCAGCAGGCGTGTGACGTTCGCATTATTGCGGACGGCGACGTGGACGACGTTGTTAATCAAATCAGGAAGGATTTGACGTAATGAACAAGCTAAACTTGGTTGTCATTAACGGACCTAATTTGAATATGTTGGGCATTCGTGAGCCGGATATCTACGGTAAGCAGACCTATCAGGATCTTTGCAACCGCATCTGCGGATACGCCGAAAGTAAGGGCGTGTTGGTGGAAATCCTGCAGTCCAACCACGAGGGAAAGCTGGTGGATATGATACAAGACGCCTATGGAGCGGACGGTATTATTATTAATCCCGCGGCGTATACGCACACCAGCATTGCGCTGTTGGATGCGCTGAAGGCGGTGGGGTTGCCTGCCGTTGAGGTGCATATTTCCGATGTATCACAGCGGGAGGCCTATCGTCAGATCAGCTACGTTCGAGAATATTGCGAGAAGACCATAGTGGGTCATGGGTTTGACGGTTATCTTGAAGCAATTGATTATTTGATCTCACGGTACGAGGGGATACTATGCGAGTAACGATTTTTCCTTCCAAGGCAACGGGTATAGTTACGGCGCCACCGTCGAAAAGTATCGCCCATCGCGCGTTAATTTGCGGTGCCTTGACGGAACGCTGTACCATTCACAACTGCGGTCAATCCCAGGATATTCAAGCCACTCTCCGTTGCCTGGAGGCACTGGGCGCATCGGTGGAGATGCAGGGCGACACCATAATTATCGGTGGGTTGAATCCGTATAAATTGCCTGAACACCCGCTGCTGGATTGCGGTGAAAGCGGCAGCACACTTCGATTTCTGTTGCCCTTATGCTTGCTGTCCGATCAAGAGGTGACGCTGATTGGTCACGGACGACTGATGGAACGTCCATTGGGCGTTTACGAGTCCCTTTGCAGAGAGCGCGGCTTTACATTCGAACAGGTCGGCAACACCCTGAAGGTGTGCGGTCAGCTCGACGGCGGTGTATATACGGTTGGCGGCAACGTGTCCAGCCAGTTCATCACCGGCTTGCTGTTGGCATTGACTCAGGTGCACGGCAAAAGTAGGGTAGAGGTGGTCAATCAGTTAGAAAGCGCTTCGTACGTAGATATTACAACGGACGTGCTATCCGCTTTCGGTTGCCCCATTGAGAGGGCGGATAACGCCTTTATCGTATCTGAGGATGTCAAACTGACATTGGATGAATACACGGTTGAAGGCGACTGCTCCAATGCCGCTTTTTTGGATGCGTACAATCTCTTGAGCGGTAGTGTAAAGGTGATGAACTTGTCACCGGAAACCCCGCAGGGCGACTGGGTTTATAAGCAAATGTACCGCGATTTATCCATGGGAAAACGCGAATTTGATTTGTCCGATTGTCCCGATTTGGGACCGGTTATGTTTGCTTTGAGTGCGGTGTGCGGCGGTGCTCGATTTACCGGAACAACCCGCTTGCGCATTAAAGAAAGTGACCGTTGCGCCGCTATGGCGGAGGAATTGGCGAAGTTCGGCGTCAAAACCGAAATCGGTGACAATTCCGTTACGATTTTTCCCGCGACGCTTTCTAAACCGTCGGAGGTTCTTTATGGGCACAACGATCATCGAATCGTGATGGCGCTATCCTTGTTGTGCTCGATTACGGGTGGCTCTATTGAGGGTGCGCAGGCGGTGGCCAAGAGCTATCCGGACTATTTCAGAGTGATAAGGTCTTTAGGAATTGAGTTGATAACAGATGATATTTAGTGATGTTAAGCGCGTGCTGATCGTCGGCTTGGGCTTGCTTGGCGGCAGTTATGCACGGGCGCTGAAAAAGAAAGGCATTGCCGTGGATGCCATTACTCTGGAGCAGAGCGCGATCGACTATGCTTTGGATAACGGTATCATTGACAGAGGGACGACACGGGTTGACCCGGCGCTGATAGAGCAGGCAGACTTGGTCGTGTTTGCGCTGTACCCTCATATTTTTGTGAATTGGATCAAAGAGCACGGACATCTCCTGCGCAACGGTCAGGTGATTACCGATGTGACCGGCGTCAAGGAAAGCGTTGTGTATGAGGTGCAATCCCTGCTTCCGGATGGGGTGGAATACATTGCGGCACATCCTATGGCCGGTCGTGAGGTAGGCGGCGTTGAGAACAGCGACGACGCCATATTTAAAGGGGCGAACTACATAGTCGTTCCCACGGAGAAAAACACCACCAACGCGATTTGGCTGTGTACCGAATTGGGATACGCGCTGGGATTTGCGGACGTGTCGTGCCTGAACCCTAAGAAGCACGATGAGATGATCGGCTTTTTATCTCAGCTGACTCACTGTATTGCCGTGTCGCTGATGTGTACCTGCGACGACCCCAATATGAAGCGGTATACCGGTGACTCGTTCCGTGATTTGACACGGATCGCCAATATCAATGATGAGATGTGGAGTGAATTGTTTCTGGCGAACCAGCAGACCCTGCTGGAGCAGATGGATGGCTATCGGACACATTTTGACCGATTGTATGAACGTATAAAGAATGGTGACCGAGAGGGAATTCGTGAGATGATGCGACTTTCCACCGCACGTCGCCAGTTATTTGATAAGAAAGTGTAAGGTGTCAGAAATGGGAATGGATTTTAAGAGAAAGCTGCCTGTGCCCAAGGATATTAAGGCGATGTACCCCGTCTCGGAGGCTATGGCGGCGGTAAAGGCGAAAAACGATGAGGCCATCAAGGCGGTTTTCACCGGTGTATCCGACAAGTTTTTATTGATTATCGGCCCATGCTCGGCGGACCACCGCGAGCCGGTGCTGGACTACATCGGGCGTCTGCGCCGCGTGCAGGAGCAGGTGGAGGATAAGATCATCCTCATCCCCCGTATTTATACCAATAAGCCTCGTACCACCGGTGACGGATATAAGGGTATGCTGCATCAGCCTGACCCCGATCAGGATCCGGATATGCTCAAGGGCTTGGTGGCTATCCGCGACTTGCATATGGAGGCACTGCGTGACTATGGCTTCTCCTGCGCCGACGAGATGCTGTATCCCGAGAATTATCGGTATTTGTCCGATCTGCTGTCCTATGTGGCGGTGGGCGCCCGTTCTGTTGAGAACCAGCAGCATCGTCTGGTGGCCAGCGGCATTGAGGCGCCTGTGGGTATGAAGAATCCCACCGGCGGTGACCTGTCCATTATGATGAACGCCATTAAGGCGGGTCAGCACAAGCACACCTTCATCTATCGCGGATGGGAGGTTAAGAGTGAGGGTAATCCGTATGCGCACGCGATTATGCGCGGTTATACGGATTTTGCCGGCAAGAACGTGTCCAACTATCACTACGAGGATCTGGTAAAGCTGTACAATCTGTATCAGGGTACCGATCTGGTGAATCCGGCGGCGGTTATCGACTGCAACCACGCCAACTCCGGCAAGAAACCCTTGGAGCAGGTGCGTATTGCCAAGGAGATCGTGCACAGCTGTAATCACAATGCGGATATCCGCAAGATGGTCAAGGGATTGATGATCGAAAGCTACATTGAGGACGGAGCCCAGGGCGCCGGTGAGCATATCTACGGCAAATCCATCACCGATCCTTGCCTCGGCTGGGAAAAGACCGAGAAATTGATTTTGGAACTGGCCGACAGACTGTAAAACAAAAACGGCGCCCGATCGGGCGCCATTTTTGTTTAAGGTTTTTCATATTAAACCGGGCGAAACCCAATATGACTATTGAGGCGAATATAACTGAAAACGAAAAGTTTCTGTCGAAACTTGTCGTTTTCTGGCTGGGCTAGATGGAGTCGAACCATCACGGCGTGAGTCAAAGTCACGTGTCCTACCGCTAGACTATAGCCCAATATTTTGGTTGCTTGCGGTATTTTAACCTATTTTCCTCGGATTGTCAAGAGGATTGAAACGAAAACTGGGGAAAGGCCTTTCGTATCGACGAAAGGCCTTTTCGTTTACTTCGTAATTGCGATCGACTGCATACCCAAGTCCTTGTATCTAGCATTGCATAACCAGTGGGGATAGGATTTGACGGTACCTCTGTATGGGTCATTAAAGAAAGGCAAAGCCGGGGCATTCGATCGAATGTTCCGGCTTGGTTGTATTTATACACCGACAGCCTCGTGCAGAGCCTGCACCTTATCGGTGCGCTCCCAAACGACGTCGATATCCTCACGACCGATGTGACCGTAGGCGGCCAGCTGGCGATAGATGGGGCGGCGCAACTGGAGAGTATCGATGATAGCGGCGGGGCGGAAATCAAATACCGCCTTCACAGCCTCGGTAATCTCTGCATCCGACACCTTACCGGTGCCGAAGGTGTCCACCAGGACAGACATAGGATTCGCAACGCCGATAGCGTAGGCTAGCTGAATCTCGCAGCGCTCGGCGAGGCCGGCGGCGACCACGTTTTTGGCGGCGTAGCGAGCCATATAGCAGGCGGAACGGTCCACCTTGGTGGGATCCTTACCGGAGAAAGCACCGCCGCCGTGGCGGGCGTAACCGCCATAGGTATCTACAATGATCTTGCGACCGGTGAGACCGGTGTCGCCCTGGGGGCCGCCAACCACGAAACGACCGGTGGGATTGACGTAGATCTTGGTGTTCTCATCCAACAGAGCGGCAGGAATAATGGGACGAATGACCTGCGTGATAATATCCTCTCGAATAGTTTCCAGCGATACGGCTGCACTATGCTGGGTGGATACCACCACGGCATCAATGCGGGCGGCCTTGTCATCCACGTACTCTACGGTCACCTGCGCCTTACCGTCGGGGCGCAGATAGGGGAGGGTGCCGTCCTTGCGCAGCTTGGTCAGCTGCTTGCACAGGGCGTGGGACAGAGAGATGGGCAGCGGCATCAGTTCAGTGGTCTCGGTGCAGGCGTAGCCGAACATCAAGCCCTGGTCACCGGCGCCGATGCGGTCATAAGAATCATCGGATTCCGCGCGGCTCTCAATGGCCTCGTTGACGCCCATCGCGATGTCGGGGGACTGCTCGTCAATGGCGGTCATCACGGCGCAGGTGGCGCTGTCGAAGTTGCCTTCCTCACCGTTGTAGCCGATATCCTTAACCACCGAACGGGCGATGGCGGGAATATCAATGATGGCGGTGGTGGTAATCTCGCCCATCACCATCACCATACCGGTGGTGCAGGCGGTTTCGCAGGCCACGTGGGCCGAGGGATCCTGGGTGAGAATGGCGTCCAGTACCGCATCGGAAATCTGGTCGCACACCTTGTCGGGGTGACCCTCGGTCACGGATTCAGAAGAAAAATAATGCTTTTCGTTCATAAAAAGGAACCTCCTTGTTTTGTACATCAAAAAACGCTCGGTTATCACCGAGCGTTTGAGTGAATCCTCATCTTTCGGTTATACCGCAGGAATTAGCACCTTATGTTGCCACAGGTTGCCGGACATCATCGGGCCTGATCCCTCCGTCACTCTTGATAAGGTATGAAATTGTCGAAATGTATTATATAGCACGGGGACGGATTTGTCAATAGTCAAATAATACCGTTCCACGCGAGCAACACCAGAACCAGAGAAAGGAATACGAACAGCGCGATCAGCCATACGGATGCGCGGGTCTTTTGCGCGGTCCTGTCGGAGGGCGGAAGCAGGTGTGCGCTGCGCAGAGCGGCGGTGACCGGCTTATACAGCAGCATGGCCAGAGCGGCGTTGATGCTGCCTTTCAGCAGATTAAACGGTGCGAATACGGTAGCCAGCATACCTGCCACCTGATCGCGTGGAATATCCATATATAGAGGTGTGATGAGATAATTCCAGAGAATCATTCCGGCGGTCATGGCTACGACGGCGCACACAAGACCCAGAACGGCAGCCGACAACGTCCGCTTTCGACGATAGATGGCGGAGGCAACACAGACGAACAAGCTCGAGGAGATGACGTTCATAGTCATACCGATAATGCCGGTATCGCTGATGGTAACCAGTTCGATCAGTGCCACCAGTACGGACATACACAGACCCGACAGAGGTCCGTACATAAAGGCGCCGATGGTCAGCAGAACGTCTTTCGGTTCGTATTTCAGAAACACTACCGCGGGAATCCGAATAAAGGCCACCGCGGCAAAGGAGATGGCGACCATCATCGCCATTACGGTCAAGCGGCGCAGCCGCCACGTTTTATCGTTCATCATTCTACCTCCTAACAAAATACGCCCTGCAACGTCATTGCAGGGCGTAACACGTTCTATGTGCATCTTCTCGCATCCGGACTATACCGTCGGTATCGGAATTTCACCGATTCGGCGCTCGTGTGAGCGTTCGCGGACTGTCACCGCCGGTGGGGAATTGCACCCCGCCCTGAAGATAGTTATATCATACTGAAAAATGTGAATTTGTCAATACTTTTACGGCAAATTATTGTAGTAGTTAACCGCCAGACGGTCACACCGCTCATTCTCGGGATGACCCTGATGACCCTTGACCCAGACGAATTCCACCCGGTGTCGCTCAAGGAGGGGGAGAAGCTGCTCCCACAAGTCCACGTTTAGGGCAGGCTTTTTATCCGCCTTGCGCCAGCCGTTTCGCTGCCAGCTGTAGACCCATCCCTGCGTGACGGCGTCAATGACGTATTTCGAGTCGCTGGTCAGGCGAACCTGACAGGGCTCTTTTAGCGTTTCCAGTCCGCGGATGACCGCCGTCAATTCCATACGATTGTTGGTGGTTTCCATTTCTCCGCCACAGAGTTCCTTTTCGTGCCCCATATATCGCAGGATGGCGCCCCAGCCGCCCTTGCCGGGGTTGCCGGAACAGGCGCCGTCGGTATAGAGTTCTACAAATTTCATAGGTTACCTCCGCATACGGACTCGTAATTTCGAGTATCATTATAGCAAGTATTTTCCTCTGTGGCAATACTTTGCAGAAAAAAATGGTCATACTCTATCATATCCGCACACCATTACTTGACATTTATTTCTATTTAAAGTATTATAATTACAATGTTACGTGATCGGATGTTTCGGCGTATGCCGAAGGTTTGCCCCTTTTTATATTGCGGAAAGCGATGGGTGCGGAGCCCATCACGCTGATTTTTCAGCACACAACTACATACCAGCAGACGTCATCCCAATTTACGGACAGCCTCACCGAACGGTGGGGCTCATTGACGTAATTCTACAGGCTGATACAAAGGAGGAATTTGATGCCCGCTAATAACAATAACAACAAACCAACAAAGCGTAATTATAACAAATCCAAACCGAAGTCGGCAGAGGCTTCGTCCCCTGCCCGTAAATCCGGCAATTATAAAAAACATCCTCAGAAATCACGTGACAAGGTCACGAAGACGCCCGCATTACCCATTCATTATACCGTGCTTGGCGGCTTGAACGAAATCGGTAAGAATATGGCGGTGCTGGAATACGGCGATGACGCCATTATCATTGACTGCGGTATGTCTTTCCCCGACGAAGATCTGTTGGGCGTTGACGTGGTGTTGCCCGATTTCACCTATGTGAACAAGATCAAGGATAAGGTGCGCGGCATTTTTATCACCCACGGACACGAGGATCACATCGGTGCCTTGCCGTATCTGCTCAAGCAGATGGATATTCCCGTGTACGCCGGACGACTGACGGTGGCTTTGATCGACTCGAAGCTCAAGGAGCACGGATTGTCCGGTAAGATGCGGCTGAATGTGGTGGAGGCCGGCGGCGTGATCCGCATCGGCAACGCGTTGTCGGTGGAGTTTATTGCCGTAAACCACTCCATCCCCGATGCTATGGCACTGGCCATCAAGACCCCCCACGGGTATATCGTGCATACCGGTGACTTTAAGGTGGATTTCACCCCCGTGATGGGTCCCATCATCAACCTGGGTCGCTTCGGCGAACTGGGGCGCGAGGGTGTTCTTGCACTGATGGCGGATTCCACCAACGCCGAGCGTGCCGGCTATACTCCCAGTGAGCGCGTGGTGGGGGAGAGCTTTGCCAACCTGTTCCGTCAGGCTGAGAATAAGCGCATCATCGTGGCAACCTTCTCCTCCAATCTCCCTCGCATACAGCAGATTATGTCTGCATCCGCCCGTGATGGGCGAAAGGTGGCCGTTTCCGGTCGCAGTATGATCAACTTCGTCAATATTGCGCAGGAACTAGGGTATTTGCACATCCCCGAGGGGCTGCTCATTGATATTGATGCTATTAACCATTATCCCAAGGATAAGGTGACCCTGATTACCACCGGCAGTCAGGGCGAGCCTATGTCCGCATTAAGCCGTATGGCCTTTTCCGATCACCGCAAGGTGGAAGTAGGACCGGACGACTATATCATCATCTCCGCCACACCCATTCCCGGTAACGAGAAAACGGTGGGCAAGGTTGTCAACGAGCTGATGCGCCGTGGCTGTGTGGTGGTATACGAGAAGATGTACGACGTGCATGTGTCGGGACACGCGTGTCAGGAGGAGCTGAAGATCATTCACACTCTGACCAAGCCGAAGTTCTTTATACCGATGCACGGCGAGCAGAAGCACCTGTATAAGCACGCTCTGCTGGCGCAGTCGTTGGGTATGCCTGCCAAAAACGTTTTGGTTACAGAAATCGGTAAGACCATCGAATTGACAGCCGACAAAATGGCGATCGTCGCCTCCGTGCCCGCCGGACGTGTGCTGGTGGATGGCCTCGGCGTCGGTGACGTGGGTAGTATCGTTCTCCGCGACCGTAAGCACTTGGCTGAGGACGGTCTGATCGTGGCGGTCGCCACGGTGGACAGCGCCACGGGCGAGTTGATTTCCGGTCCCGACATCGTTACCCGCGGCTTCGTCTACGTGCGCGAGGCAGAGGACCTGATCGGCGAGATCCGCGAGGTGGCTCGCCGCGCCCTGGAGGATTGCTGCCGTAATCGCCGTTGCGACTGGAATACGATGAAGACCCGCGTGCGTGACGATCTGTCGCGTATGCTGTTCCAGAAGACCAAGCGCAGACCCATGATTTTGCCCATTATTATGGACGTTTGATTATGAATCGGGAGGTGTGAATATGAAACGCTATTCCATAGCGCTGAACGTAGCGGCAGTTGTGACCGTGTTGCTTTGTGCCGCCTGCGCTGCTGTGTTGGCCATTCATTCACACGCTCTTTGGTGGATTCCGTTGGCAGTATGGCTGTTGGTCGCTGTGGTGGTGACGGTCATCGCCTTGAATTATCGGCGCCTGTTCACTGAGTGGACGGCGCGGCTGGCTAAGCGCATTGACCCCGCACAGCAGAGCGCGATGGAATCTTTCCCATTACCGATACTGCTCATCGACCGCGACGGGCGCGTGATGTTTGCCAACAACCTGTTTACACAACGGGTAAACGGAGGAGTACCCCCGCTGGTGGATTCACCGGCACAGCAACTGTTTGATTTCCTCGACCCAGACGCACTCGCGCATAATGAATCCATTGATGTGAGCAGTCGCGGTCGGCAGTATACGGCTTTTATTTCCGCTCTGCGCGTGGATAAGCGTTTGCGATACGTGCTGTATCTGCTGGACGATACACAGCTAAAAAACGATGCCGCAGAGTACGTTGCCAGCCGACCGGCGATGCTGCAGATATGCATTGACAATCTGGATGAGGCTACGGAGCATCTGCGCTCCGGTGAACGCTCCCGTATCGCCGGTGCTATTGAGATTATGCTTGAGGACTGGATAACCGGCTTTGGCGGTTATCTGCAGAAATACAGCAACGATCGCTTCGTGGCATTTGTGGAGCACCGACATCTGCTAGAGATGCGGGATGATCGCTTTTCTATCTTAAGAAATGTGAAAACCGCATTCCCGGAGGTGGACGGTAATATCACCCTGTCCATCGGCGTGGGCGAGGAAAAGACTCTTGACGAATGCCGGCATGCGTCTATGCGGGCGCTGGATATGGCGCTTAGCCGTGGAGGAGATCAGGTGGCCGTAAAGACGGCGGATGGTTATGACTTCTTCGGTGGCCATTCCGGCGGTATGGCACAGCGCACCCGTGTCAGAACGCGCATTATCGCCGATGCACTGAAAGAACTGATTATTTCTGCCGACCACGTTTATGTGATGGGTCATCGCATGTCGGATCTCGATTGCATTGGCGGCGGTGTTGCATTGGCTATGGTTGCACAGTCGTTGGGCGTACCGTCATCCGTGGTGGTGGATGCATCGGCCACCATGGCGTCTCAGCTGATACGGCGCTTTGACGCTTCAACTTTTGTCGATCCCGCTACCGCGTGCAAGAACGTATCTAAGAACTCGTTGCTGATCATCGTGGATACGCATACGGCCAATATGCTGGAATCGGCGGAATTGTACCGTCGTATGGCGCAGAGAGTGGTTCTTATCGACCACCATCGCCGTCGAGTGGATCATATTGAGGATACCGTGCTGACGTATCACGAGTCCGGCTCCTCCTCCACTTGTGAGCTGATAGCCGAACTGCTTCCGTATCTGACGGATTCTAAAATATCCCGTAACGTGGCGGATGCGCTGTTGGCCGGTATTATGCTGGACACTCGCAATTTTGTGTTCCGCACCGGTGTTCGCACGTTTGAGGCCGCCGCGTATCTGCGCCAGCTGGGTGCAGACACCATCACGGTCAAAAAGATGTTCAGCGAAGATCTGGAGCTGTACAGGCGTAAGAGCGATCTGCTGTCGCTGGCGGAACTGTATCAGCAGACCGCTATCGCCGTATCGGATGAGGATTATGCCGAGCACCGTACTGCCGCGGCGCAGGCGGCGGACGATATGCTGTTGATTCAGGGTGTGGTCGCATCCTTTGTGGTGACGCCGATGAAGGATTATATACAGATCTCTGCCCGTTCCTACGGCGAGTGTAACGTACAGCTCATTATGGAGGCTATGGGCGGTGGCGGTCATATCACTATGGCGGCTACGCAATTGAGGGATGTAACGGTGGCACAGGCCAGAGAAGAACTCCTGTCCGCCATTGATAACTATTTTGAAACCAACAAGCAACAATCGGGAGGTATACCACGATGAAAGTCATTCTGAAACAAGACGTAAAAGGACAGGGCAAAGCCGGTCAGCTGGTCAACGTATCCGACGGCTATGCTCGCAATTTTCTGTTTCCCCGTCAGCTGGCCGTGCCGGCCGATGCGCAGGCGATGACCGAACTGCGCAGTAAGGAAGAGGCCGCCCGCTATCACGCCCGCGTGGAAAAGGAAACGGCAATGCAGACCGCCGATTCTTTAAAGGACAAGGTCGTAGAGATTAAGGCGAAAGGTAACGGTGATCGCCTGTTCGGTTCGGTGACCACTAAGGAGGTTGCCGCCGCCCTGGCCAGTCAGTTTGGTGTGACCATTGATAAGCGTAAGATCTCGATGGAGGACGTGAAGTCTTACGGCAGCTACGTTGCCGAGGTGAAGCTTCACACCGGTGTCATCGCCAAGATCACCGTTAAGGTCACGGAATAATAAATTACGAGAGAAAGGTGGTTTTCGCCATGGCGGAAGATAAAACCACACAAGTGAACGATGGACTGGGTCTGCCCTATAGTCTGGAGGCCGAGCAGTCTGTTTTGGGCGCCGTATTGGTGGAGCCGGAGCAGATCAACAATATTGCCGATGCGCTGAAACCGGAATACTTTTATCTGCCCGAGCATCGCTCCATCTATACGGTGATGCTGAATAAGATGACCCGTAATGAGTTGATCGATTTCGTTACCGTTCTGGAGGCACTGAAGTCGGAGGGCTTTTTCTCCTCCGAGGATGGCAAAGCGTATCTGCTCAAGCTGGCAAACAGCGTGCCCTTTATCTCGAATCTGCCGAACTACGTCACCATCGTTCGCCAGAAGTATGAGGCGCGTTGCCTGATCAAGGCTGCCCGCGAGATTACCGAGATGTCCATGGATCCTGCCTCTGAGGCGGAGGAGCTGTTGGATATGGCGGAGCAGCGCATTTACAACATTCGACAGGGCAGACAGACCGGCGGTCTGATGCCTATTCAGGATGTTCTGGCCAGCAACTACGAGATTTTCCGCAAGCTGACGTCCGATGAACGGGATCAGTACGTCGGTATCCCCACCGGCATTTCCGCCCTGGACGAGGTGACCAGCGGTCTGAACCGCTCTGACCTGATCATCGTCGGTGCCCGTCCCGGTATGGGTAAGACCAGCTTTGCGTTGAACGTTGCCCGCAACGTGGCGGTATTGCAGAAGCGCGTAGTGGCTGTGTTTAACCTGGAGATGTCCAGAGAGCAGATGGTCAACCGCTTTCTGTCCTCTGAGGCACGGGTGTCCAGCAAGAAATTGCGTACCGGCGACCTGAGTCCCGACGAGTGGAGCCGCATCTCTGCCGCAGCCAGCGTGCTGTGTGAGGCGCCCATTTATCTGGATGACACCGCCAGCATTACTGTGCCGGAGATGAAGGCTCGTTTGCGCCGTATCCCGAATTTGGGATTCGTGGTGGTGGACTACCTACAGCTGATGCACTCCGGCAAGCGCGCCGAAAACCGCGTTAATGAAGTGAGCGAGATCACCCGTAGCCTGAAGATTATGGCGAAGGAGCTGAACGTTCCCATTATGGTTTGCGCTCAGCTGTCCCGTGGTACCGAGAAGCAGACGAACCACCGTCCCGGTCTGTCCGATCTGCGTGAGTCCGGCTCTATTGAGCAGGATGCCGACCAGGTTCTGTTCCTGTATCGTCCCGAATATTACGCCAATAACGATCAAGATCCTACGGCGGCCCCCTCTGCTAATGTAGCCGAGGTTATTGTGGCGAAGAACAGACATGGTGACTGCCGCACCGTCGAATTGGCTTGGGCAGGCGAGTTTACGCAGTTTACGTCCTTAGAACAAAAGCCCTATTGATGTTATCGCCAAAGTTTAGTGACAAGGTGTTTGCCTTTACACAGGAAAATGCGCTATTTTCCGCACCTTGTCACGTGTTGGTAGCTGTTTCAGGCGGTGCCGATTCCATGTCACTGCTTCATACGTTGCTGAATTGGCCTGTAGACGGTCTGCAGGTATCGGCGGTACATATTCACCACGGTTTGCGGGGTGAATATGCGGATCGTGATGAGCGGTTTGTTCGCGACTATTGTGACAATCATAGCGTAAAGCTGGTCGTGTATCACGAAAACGTGGCCGCTTATGCCGATTGTAACGGTTTATCCATCGAAGAAGCCGGTCGCCGTCTGCGCTATGAGCGCTTTGAGGAGGCGAGGGCGTCGGTAGGCGCTGACGTTATCGCCACCGCGCATACGGCCTCGGACAGAGCTGAAACAACGCTGATGCGCATTATCCGCGGTACCGGCGTAGATGGTTTGGTCGGTATTCCCATGGCACGTGGACGTATTTGTCGCCCGCTCCTAAGTTGTACTAGGGCAGAGGTAGAGCAGTATTGCGCCGAGCGCGGCATCCCCTACGTGAACGATGAGAGTAACGTCGACGTCGCTTTTACCCGTAATCGTATTCGCCGACAGGTAATTCCCCAGTTAACCTCGATGAACCCATCTGTGGAGGAGGCGTTGCTCCGTCTGGCAGACCACGCCCGCGATGATGCGGATGCGCTGTTGACGATGGCGCGTCGGCGTCTTCGGGAGGCTGACGAACCCTACGGCTACCGCATTGACGTCTTTACGCGAGAGCATGTTGCCGTTCGTCGCCGTATGATTATGCTGATGATGCGGGATGTGGGCGTTCCCAGCATTGAGGAGGCTCACGTTGTAGCGGCGGAGAGTGCCGTGCAGGTCGGTGCGGGTAACGTGCTGTTGCCCGGCGGCTTTGTGTTCGCGGTTTCGCAAGGCGTGGCACAGGTGTGCCGTGATACCGGTGGAAAGCACCCCGATCCCGTTCGATTAAGTGAGTTACCGACATTTGGTACGTTTGGTGAAGTGAAGTATCGCATCACCGTCGAGCGTGCGGATAGCGAAATTGTTCACAATTTGTTCTCCAATACAATGCTGGACTATGATAAAATTGAGGGCAATCTGCAGTTGAGATGCCGCTGTGAGGGCGATGCGATCCACCCTGTTGGGCGTGGAGTGGGCAAGACCCTGAAAAAGCTGATGAATGAATGCGGCATACCGACGCCTCAGCGGGAACAGTATCCTGTGCTGTGTGACGATAACGGCATCGTTATGGTGCCGGGCTATGCTGTGGATGAGCGAGTCAAGATCACGGATGCTACCAAACATTTGTTGGTATGGCAGACGGATGAATTGACAACATAATGAGTATGTAAACAAACAACGAGTTCACGGTTAGGAGTGAAACGATGGAACCGAAAAAGAACAAACCGGGCGCCGCGCTTTTGCGTATTGCTATGCTGATTGCCATTCCTGTGGCGATCTTCTTTACGTTTTTTACGATGCTGAACGGTGGGCGCACTTCTCAAAAGGAGAAGGAAGTGTATTCCGATTACATTCAGTATTTTGTAGACAATAAAATTGAGTCGTTCACGTTGGACTTGGGGTCCGGAAAGATGCAGATGACTCTGCGACCGGATTACCGTACCGATAAGAATGAGGATGGTAAGATCGACGAGAAGGATTACGTGATCGCCTATACGGTGCCCAACGTAGGACATTTTGTCGACGTGATCGATCCCATACTGGAAAAGGTCGCCAACGATGACGATCCCGATAACGACATCCAGTACGACTTCAAACCGATTTCCGACACCTCCTGGATCACTACCTGGCTCCCGATCGGGTTGATGGTGCTGATTATGGTGGTGATGTTCCTGTCTATGCGCCGTTCTTTGGGCTCTATGGATGGCGGACCCGGCAAGGTTATGGGCTTTGGCAAGGCGAAGATTAAGAATGCCGCAGACGATAAGCGCAAGACCACCTTTGACGACGTGGCGGGCGCCGACGAGGAAAAGGAAGAGCTCAAGGAAGTGGTTGAGTTCCTGAAGGATCCTCGTCGCTTTACCGAGCTGGGCGCGCGTGTGCCCAAGGGCGTATTGCTGGTGGGCCCTCCCGGTACGGGTAAAACGCTGCTGGCGCGTGCCGTGGCAGGTGAGGCCGGTGTGCCGTTCTTCTCCATGTCCGGTTCCGATTTTGTGGAAATGTACGTAGGCGTCGGCGCCTCCCGTGTGCGCGACCTGTTTGACCAGGCCAAGAAAAATGCACCCTGCATTATTTTCATTGATGAGATCGACGCGGTCGGTCGTCAGCGCGGCGCCGGCTTGGGCGGCGGTCACGACGAGCGCGAACAAACCCTCAACCAGTTGCTGGTAGAGATGGATGGTTTCAGCGGTAACGAAGGTATCATCATGATCGCCGCCACCAACCGTCCCGACGTCTTGGACCATGCCTTGATGCGACCCGGTCGCTTTGACCGACAGGTTGTGGTGAATACGCCCGACCTGAAGGGGCGTGAGGAGATACTGAAGGTTCACGCCAAGGGTAAGCCCCTGGCGCCCGACGTGGACCTGTCTGTGGTGGCAAAATCCACCGCCGGCTTTACCGGCGCTGATCTTGAAAACCTGCTGAACGAATCGGCTCTGTTGGCGGCCAGACGGGATCGTCGTGCGATCACCATGGAGGAGATTGAGGAAGCCACCGTTAAGGTTGTAGTGGGTACCGAAAAACGCAGCCACGTTATGACCGAAAAGGAGCGCAAGCTGACTGCCTATCACGAGGCGGGTCACGCCGTGGTCACCTATTATTCCGAAACGCAGGACCCTGTGCACCAGATATCCATCATTCCTCGCGGTATGGCTGGTGGCTATACCATGAGCCTGCCGCAGCAGGAGCGCTCGTATAAGCGCCGTGGCGAGATGCTGGAGGATATTCAGGTGCTGCTGGGCGGTCGCGCGGCAGAGGCGCTGACACTGGAGGATATCTCCACGGGCGCTTCCAACGACATTGAGCGCGCCACTGAAATTGCCCGTCGTATGGTTACCAAGTTTGGTATGAGCGATAAGCTGGGTCCCATTTGCTACGCCGGTTCGGATAGCGACGAGGTGTTCTTAGGACGCGATTTTGCGCAAACCCGTAATCATTCTGAGGAAATTGCCGCGCAGATCGATGCCGAGGTGCATCGCATCCTGTCCGAGGGCTACGCCGAGACCGAGAAAAAACTCAACGACCATATGGATAAACTGGTAAAGGTTGCCGAGCGCCTGATGGTTACCGAGAAGATGGACGGCGATGAATTCCGTGCTATTATGGAAGAATCGGAAGCCGGCGAATAATATGATAACCCCCGAGTATTTGCTCGGGGGTTATTTGTTTATCCTGCCAAGACTTGACACCATCGGCTGATTTCGCTATAATATAGAAAAGGTTTGTTTATATTAGGAGGTAACGGATATGAAAGGAAAATCTCGCTGGATACTGGTTGTTATCGTAGCTGCCTTAGTGGCTGTAGCCACCACCGCCGTTATTTTCGCTCTGCGCGCTCGCGCTAAGAAGAGAGCCATCTTTGAGCGCAACGGCGCCGAATATGACTGCGACAATTGCCAGTCCTTTGAGTTCGATGAAAACGGTGAGTTGATCGAGGATGCTCCCGCGCCTGAGGAAGTTATTACTGAATAAAAAAGAAAGCCTTCTGCGGATAGCAGAAGGCTTTTCTTATAGTCGTGATAACGTGTTTCCTTTTCGGGTTCGTTCCGAGTAGGAGACGCTCAGCACCAAGCCGATTCCCAGATACAGCGTTGCCACCGAACTGCCGCCATCGCTGAAGAAGGGGAGGGTGATACCGATAACCGGCAGCACCCGCAGATTCATACCCAGATTGATCAGCGACTGGAAGCCGATCAGCGCCATCATACCGATGCAGAGGTAGGTGCCTAGATCGTCCTGGGATTTGCGGGCGCAACGGTACAGCTCGTAGATGAGCAGACCAATGATTACCAACAAGGCTAATCCACCCAAAAAGCCGAATTCCTCGGCTGCAACGATGAATATGAGGTCGTTATTGCGGGCGAATAGGGTGGGGTTGGCGCCCTCAAGATAGCCGACGCCGGTCAGCTGACCGGAGCCGATGGATTTCAGCGCTTCGAATTGCTGCCAACCCGCAGATTCCAGATACTTATCCACGTATGCGGGGAGGATGCAGAGGAAGCGCGCTTTTTTATCCTCGTCCATAAAGAAAGTCCATAGGATGGGAACAGCGCCTGCGATGGCGGAAAAGCCCAAGGCGTAATAAATAAGGTTCACACCGCTAATGAGCATCATTGACAGGAAAATTGAAATGAACACCAGCGCAGTTCCGTCGTCGCCCTGCAGGAATACCAACAGAATGTGGATGCCGCCGTGCAGGCACAGGAAAAACACGGTTTTAAAGCTGCGGATGGTATCCTGCACCTTGGTGAGGTGCATGGCAAAGGAAATGATAAAGCTGATCTTCATCAGCTCGGCAGGCTGAAAGGTGAGGGGACCGATGGCCAGCCAGGCGGTATCGTCTGTGCCGGTGGCATTCAGACCCAACGGTGTAAAGGTCAGCAATACGAGCAGGATGGAAATGCCGCTCCAAATAGGCCACAGGGAGCAGATGTTTTCATAATCCATACGGGATATCACCAGCGCGGCGGTCAAACCAAGCACAGAGGCGATGATCTGCATTAATGCACCCTTGAGTCCCTCTCCGACACCGTAGGAGGCGGAATATACCAGCATACAGCCAAAGACGGACGTTATGATGCATAAGATAATCAATCGCAAATTGGAATAACGCAGGAAAGAAACGATACCCTCTTTTACGCCGTTTTTGCCGTATTGCATATTCACACCTCCTTTAATTTTTTACTATTATAATTCATTTTTCCCGATGTTGCAAGATTTCTCTTTGATTATTTTATAAGTTGTGCTATAATGGGTAAAAATCGCTATAATTTTGAATTGAGGTTTGACTATGAGTGAGATTTTTCGCTCGGATTCGGTGGCAATGACCGAGGAATACGGACGTCAACTGGCGCAGACGCTTGCAGCCGGTGACGTGGTGGCGTTCTATGGCGGCATGGGTATGGGAAAGACCGCTATGGTTCGTGGTATAGCGGACGGACTGGGTTTGTCGGCTGAGGTTTCCAGTCCCACCTTCGCCCTTGTCCACAACTATGGCGGACAGCCGCCGCTGATTCATTTTGATATGTACCGCGTGACCGGGTGGAATGACCTGTATTCCACCGGCTATTTCGACTATCTGGATTCCGGCGCGATCCTGGTGGTGGAGTGGAGCGAGAACGTCGAGGCGGCGTTGCCCGCGGACGCTATTCGCATCCGCATTCAACAAGCCGAAGAAAACGTACGATTGATAGAAAGGGTGGGATAACGGTGTCATTGATACTAGCATTGGATACGTCGGCAAAGCCGGTATCCTGCGCCCTGATACGAGACGAGCAGATATTGGGCTGCTATTATTCACACAGCAACTTGACACACAGCCAGACACTAATGTCTATGGTGGAACACCTGCTTAAGACCTCTGACGTTTCGGTAGGAGAGTTGGATGCGGTGGCGGTGAACGCCGGACCAGGCTCTTTCACCGGCGTGCGTATCGGCGTTTCTGCTGTAAAGGGAATTGCCTTGACACATAATTTGCCTTGTATTTCCGTATCCACTCTGGAATGTATGTCAGAGAATATCGCCGCAGAGAATGCGGTGATCTGCGGTGTGATGGACGCCAGATGCTCGCAGGTTTATACGGCTCTGTTTGAGCGCAAGAACGGCGTTGTGAATCGAATCACAGAGGACGAGGCCATCACCATTGCGGAATTAGCCGATCGTTTGGGGACGCTGAATCGTCCTGTGATTCTGGTGGGTGACGGCAGCGCTATGTGCTATAGCGCGCTGGCAGATAAGGTGCCGAATGTGACGCTGGCTCCCCCTGCGGTGCGCTATCAGACCGCCGCCGCTACGGCCGTGGTGGCGCAGAAGAAATGGGAGGCAGGGGAGACCGTCTCTGCCGATGCGCTATTACCGCTCTATCTGCGTCTGCCCCAGGCAGAACGCGAACTGAATGCTCGTTTGGGTAAGTAAATATCAAGTACTCACAGGAGGTACAATAGTATGGACAAGAAACCTTTTATCGCCGATCATCCCTTGATTCAGCACAAGCTCAGTATGCTGCGCGACGTGAACACCCCCTCTAATCAGTTCCGTGGACTGATTAAGGAGATCACCGAGCTGCTGGTGTACGAGGCCACTCGCGACCTGCCCACCTGCGAGGTGGACGTGCAGACCCCCTTGACCGTGGCAAAGTGTCGCGTCATTGCCGGTCGAAAACTGGCCTTTGTGCCGATTCTCCGCGCCGGATTGGGTATGGTGGATGGTGCATTGGAGTTGGTTCCCTCCGCGCGTGTCGGTCATATTGGTATGTATCGCGACGAGGAGACGCTGATTCCGCATCCCTATTACTGCAAGCTGCCCAAGGATATTTCGGACCGCGACGTGATTGTGCTGGATCCGATGCTGGCCACCGGCGGCTCTGCCGTGGATGCGATTAATCAGATTAAGTCCTATAATCCCCGTTCCATCAAGTTTATGTGCATTATCGCCGCACCCGAGGGCTTGAAGTGTCTGACTGACAGCCACCCCGACGTGCAGGTTTACTGCGCAAACCTGGATGAGCGCCTGAATGAGAATGGCTATATTCTGCCCGGTTTGGGCGATGCCGGTGACCGTATTTTCGGCACGAAATAATTGATTAAAACCGCCGTTATCTTTTTTTGATAATGGCGGTTTTTTTCTATTGTATAAATAATGTAAGTGTGATATAATGATCTCTATGTATAGATGATAGTGGGGGAGGTGCGCGTTTGGATATCACAGCAATTCAAAACCGGTTGATAACTTGGTATCTTGAGAATGCGCAAACCTACCCTTGGAGAGAGGACCCCACACCGTATCACGTATGGATATCCGAGATTATGCTGCAGCAGACACGGATCGAGGCCGCTCTGCCGTACTATCAGCGGTTTATCGAGGTATTGCCCAATGTTCAGGCTTTAGCGGAAGTGCCGCAGGAGGAATTGCTCAAGCTGTGGGAAGGCCTTGGATATTATTCTCGGGCTAAAAACCTGCAGAAGGCCGCACAGATCATCGTGCGCGAGTATGCCGGTCAGCTGCCGTCGGATTACGGCGCGTTGTTGTCGCTCCCCGGTATCGGCGCCTATACGGCGGGTGCCATCGCCTCTATCGCCTATGATATTTCCGTTCCTGCCGTGGATGGAAACGTGATGCGCGTTTTGGCGCGGCTGACCAACGACGATGTTGACGTGCTCAGCACCGAGGGGAAAAAGCATTTCACCGAACTGGCAAAGTCCCTTGTCCCCGATCAGCAGGCGGGCGTCTTTAATCAGGCGCTGATGGAGCTGGGGGAGAAGGTCTGTCTGCCCAATGCTGCACCGCGTTGTTCTGCCTGCCCGCTACTGAATGAGTGTGAGGGCGCCCGATGCGGTACTGCTGCCGATCTGCCTACGCGGATCAAAAAGACGCGCAGGCGTGTTGAAGAGCGAAACGTAGCGTTGATACTATGGGACGGCGACCCGTCGATGGTACTGCTCCGCAAACGCGGCGAAGTCGGTTTATTAGCGGGTATGTGGGAGTTTCCTAATGCCATTGGCGCGGATGTGTTTTCGGCTGTGCCCGAGGAATTGACAGAACACTGTGAATTTCTGCGCGAACTACCGCCTGCAAAGCATCTGTTCTCACACATTGAATGGCAGATGCACGGAAACCTGTTTCTCTGTCGAAAGCCGCTGTCGCTATCGGAGGAATATCGTTGGGTCACTTTTGCCGAACTGAAGGAGAATTATCCCATTCCGGGAGCATTCCAATTCTATAAAGCACAGTTAGACGGATTTCTGCACAAGGAGAGTTAAATCAATGGATCAGAGAAAAGATTATCTCAGCTGGGACGCGTATTTTATGGGGATTGCTATGCTGTCTGCACAGCGGAGCAAGGATCCCGGTACTCAGGTTGGCGCCTGTATCGTTGGTCCCGACAATAAGATTATGTCGGTTGGCTATAACGGTATGCCCACCGGCTGTGCGGACGAATTGATGCCCTGGGCTCGCGAGGGTGCACCCAAGGACACCAAATATCTGTACGTGTGCCACGCCGAGCTCAACGCCATTCTGAATTATGGCGGTGGCAGTATTCGTGGCGCGACGGTGTATTGCACTCTGTTCCCCTGTAATGAGTGCGCAAAGGCGCTGATTCAGGCTGGTGTGAAGCGGGTGGTGTATCTGTCGGATAAGTACGGTGACAGCGATTCGGTGCAGGCATCCAAACTGATGTTTCGCATGACCGGCATTACCTTTGATAAGTACGAACCGACCGGTAGAGAGATTGTGGTGGAGCTGTGATGATGAAACGAGTAGCATTGGTGACCGGCTCTTCTCGCGGTATCGGCAGAGCGATCGCGTTGCGACTGGCCGCGGACGGATACGCGGTGGCGGTGCACGGTAACCGCTCTGTGGCAGAGGCCGAGCACGTCTGTGAGCAGATACGGGCCACCGGCGGCACCGCCAAGGCTTTCTTTTGTGACGTTGCCGACAGTGTCGCGGTTTCCCAACTGGTGGAGGACGTGGCGCAGGAGTTCGGTCCTATTTCCGTGCTGGTGAACAACGCCGGAATTGCCCAACAGAAGCTATTTACGGATATTTCAGATAGTGAGTGGCAGCGGATGATGGACGTGCACGTCAGCGGCGCATTTTATACCAGCCGTGCTGTGCTGCCCGCAATGATTCGTGCACGTAGCGGCTGTATCGTGAACGTGTCCTCTATGTGGGGACAGACCGGCGGCTCCTGTGAGGTGCACTATTCCACGGCGAAGGCGGCGCTGATCGGTATGACCAAGGCGCTGGCCAAGGAGGTTGGTCCCTCCGGCGTGCGGGTAAACTGTGTTGCCCCCGGCGTCATCCGTACGGATATGCTGTCGGGCTTTGATGACAGTACGTTGGATGAACTGGCGCAGGAAACGCCGGTGTGTCGCCTGGGTACTCCTGAGGATGTAGCCGCTGCCGTGGCGTTTCTTGTATCGGATCAGGCGGGATTTATCACCGGTCAGGTGTTGGCGCCTAACGGCGGCATTGTAATTTAACGATGGAGGTAGTATATGATTGCCATTGCTTGTGACCATGCAGCTTTGGAGCTGAAGGCTGTGGTTATTAAGATGCTGGAGGAGCGCGGACTGTCCTATATGGATTTCGGAACGGACTCTGAAGACAGTTGTCATTATCCCATTTTCGGTGCTCGTGCGGCTCGCGCTGTGGCCTCGGGTCAGTGCGACCGCGGTATCGTTATCTGCGGTACCGGAATCGGTATGTCGATCGTCGCCAATAAGGTGAAGGGGATCCGTTGCTCGCTGTGTAACGACGTCTACTCCGCTAAGATGACGCGCGCCCACAATAACTCGAATATGCTGGCGATGGGCGCTCGCGTTATCGGCGCAGAGACCGCCAAGGAGATCGTGACGGCGTGGCTGGACACCCCCTTTGAGGGCGGTCGTCACCAAACCCGCTTGGATATGATTACGGCGGTTGAAAACGACGAGGTTATCGAATAATTAGGAGCAGTTATGAAGAAACGAACAAAGAAAACAATTAGTATTTCTCTCAAATTGTTTGTGCGCGTGTTGCTGGCGATGGTATTGTGTGCCATTATGTACGTGTCCATGAACGTGATCGGTACCGCGTTTTTCAGCGACGTGGTTGGTTATCAGGTGTTCGAACAGGCAGAGGACGAATCGGTGTCGATGATTACCGAGCACTATTACGCCGACGGTGAGGAAGAATTGACCGCAGCAGACTTGGAGCTGAAGGACAATCAGATGTTCACGGCCATCCGTGTGGTGTCGGATAATACGAAACGTGTACTGGACGTGGTATCGCAAATCCTGATGCTGATTGTTCTCGGCATTTTCCCGTATCATATCCTGTGGGAGTTTGGTAATTGTGACGATACCAACGTCCGCTATCGCGGCCAGCGTCCCGATCCCTGGCGTGGTGTGAAGATTGGCTTGCTGGCAATATCGCCGTTCTTCCTGGTGTGGCTGATTCTGTTTATTGCCAACGCCTTTGGACCGACGGGATTGCTGCTGGATGTGTTTAAACTGTCGACCTTCGCTTATGCGCCGTACTTCAATTGGGTTTTGGGAGCCGCCGACGGCGATGCTGTCATCGCGTGGTGGCGACTGATTCTCTTGCTTCCCGTATATCTGTTTGTGCCTACGGTGAGCGGTATCTCGTATTACTTCGGCGGTCATCATTTCTCGCTGTCCGAGTTCATTACTTTTAAGCAGAAAAAAGCGGAAGTCGAGGACGAGATTTGATTTGAATAATCATCGCGCCTTGCCTCATACACTGTGTAGGGTGATGTACGATGAAAAGATTTTTTTGTGCGTTATTGTGCTTGAGCGTACTGCTGATGGGGTGCGCTGCAATTCCCACAGCAGAGGAAGTTTCGGATTACCTGCTTATTGATGCGGGTCACGGCGGCTTTGACGGCGGTGCCGTCGCGCCGGACGGAACCTGCGAAAAGCAAATCAATTTAGATATTGCGCTTCATCTGCGGGATATGCTGTCAGTGTGCGGGATAACCACGCTGATGACCCGCGAAACCGACACCGCCCTGGCGGACACCAAAAGTGGCGATATGCAGCGGCGCTTGGCTCTGTACGAGGGCTCTGCCGCGGTGATCGCCATTCATCAAAACATGTTTTCGATTCCGCGATACAGCGGAACACAGACGTTTTATTCGCCGTCAAATGCAAGAGGTATTGAATTGGCAGAGTCGGTGCAGGGGTCGGTTGTCAGGCACCTTCAGACGGATAATCACCGACCGGTTAAATCCATTTCCGACGGCGTTTTTCTGATGCAAAACACGACGGTGCCGGCGGTGCTGGTGGAGTGCGGATTTTTGTCAAATTCCGAAGAACTAACGAAACTCAAGGATACCGATTATCAGCGTAAGATGGCGTGGTCCATCGCGCTGGGGTATTGGGACTATCTGGATAAAAAGTGAGGACGTAGTATGGCTGCTAAATCAAAAACCATATATGCGTGCAATGAGTGTGGCGCAGAATCCACCAAATGGTACGGTCGTTGTCCGTCCTGCGGTGCGTGGAATAGTATGGAGGAGCAGATTCAGTCACAAGCGGCGACTGCTTCGGTCAGCGCGAAAAGTGCAACCGTTCAGCCCATCGGCTCCATAGCGCCAAATACGAAGCAGCGGTATCATACCGGACTAAAGGAATTGGACCGCGTTTTGGGCGGCGGTATCGTCCGCGGTGGGCTGATGCTCATCGGCGGTGATCCCGGTATCGGCAAGTCTACGCTGCTATTGCAGATCTGTGAGCATCTTGGCTCTACTTTAAAGATATTGTATGTATCCGGTGAGGAGTCGGAGGGACAGCTGAAGCTTCGTGCGGATCGACTGGGCGTATCCTCGGATAATCTGTTTGTGCTGTGTGAGAGTAATATGGACATCGTCCTGGCGACCATGCAGGCGGAGAAGCCGGATCTCGTCATTGTGGATTCCATTCAGACCATGCACCTTGATGAGGTAGCGTCTGCCTCCGGCAGCGTCACGCAGGTGCGCGAGTGTACCGCCGCCATAATGCGGGTTGCCAAGAGAATGGACATCCCCGTGTTTGTGGTCGGTCACGTAAATAAAGACGGCGCCATCGCCGGACCTAAGGTGATGGAGCACATCGTCGACTGCGTCCTGTATTTTGAGGGGGATCGTCATTCCAGCTATCGGCTGCTGCGGTGCGTAAAGAATCGCTACGGCTCCACCAATGAGATCGGTGTGTTCGAAATGGCGGATAAAGGTTTGGTTGAGGTGGAAAATCCGTCCCTGATGCTGTTGTCGGGTCGCCCCTTAAACGTCAGTGGTTCCTGTGTGGCGTGTAGCATTAAGGGTACGCGCCCGATGCTGGCGGAGGTACAGGGCTTGGTTTCGCCTACGGGCTTTGGGAATCCGCGGCGAATGGCTACCGGCTTTGATTATAATCGCCTGTCTTTAATTCTGGCCGTGTTGGAGAAGCGGGCAGGTTATTTCTTCTCAAATTTGGACACCTATGTTAACGTGGTTGGCGGTCTGTATCTGGACGAGCCCGCCGTCGACCTATCGGTGGCTCTGGCGCTGATTTCCGGTCTAAAGGATGCGGTGATCTCCTCCGATACCATCGCCTTCGGCGAGATTGGCTTGACCGGCGAGATCCGCGCCGTGTCCAATGCTGACCTGCGTGTGGCTGAAGCGGCGCGCATGGGCTTTAAAAAGGTAATTGTACCGCACCACAATTTGTCCTCCTTAACTAAGCGCAACGACATTGAGGTCGTCGGTGTTCGCACGGTACGAGAGGCCTTTGAGGAAATTCAAAAATAAGTGGGTGTTTATCACCGATGGATGATAAAAAGAAAAACATAATTTACTTCGTTCTGATAGAAGTGGTTACGGCGGTGTTCTTTCTGATCATCGGTTCGTTGCTGCCGTTTATCTTCGGCGTTGCCAATACGCGGGAGACGGTGATCGAGTACGTGCCGGTGGAGGCAACGGTTACCACAAGCACTTCTGCCGAAACGCAGGATAACCATACGGCGAGTTCTGAAAAGAATACGACGGTTTCGACCGCGGCTTCTGAATCGGACGAACCGACGCAAACGATTAAGAAGATCAACCTCAATACCGCCACTGAGGACGAGCTAATGACCATCAGAGGCATCGGTGAGACCTATGCAAAGCGCATTGTGGAGTTCCGCGAGTCTATTGGCGGCTTCACGTATATGGAACAGCTCAAGGAGATTGAGGGCATCGGTGAGGGGCGATACAATGCCTGGACGCCGTATCTGACGCTGGACGACTAAGGAGGAGACGATGGCTGTAAACGTAAAAGAATTTGATCGATTAAGCGACGGCAGCATGATCCATAAGATTACGCTGAGTAATCGGTGCGGCACTCAGGTTTCTCTGTTGACGCTGGGTGCATCCCTGCAGGCTTGGTTGTTCGAAGGCAAGGACATTGTATTGGGATTTGATAAGGCGGAAAATTATTTCTCCTCGGGCGCTTATATCGGCGCTACTGTGGGACGTGTTTGTAATCGTACCGCGGACGGACAATTCGCGCTGAATGGGAAGACGTATCAGCTGTTTTGCAATGAGGCGGATCGCCACGTGCACCTGCACGGAGGCGCTGTAGGTTTTGACAAAAAGGTTTGGAATTATAACGTATCGCGGGAGGGTGTGGATCCTCAGGTGGAGTTCACAGCAGTCAGCGCCGATGGGGAAGAGGGCTATCCCGGAAATCTGGAGTTGAAGGTAACCTATACGTTAACCGAGCTGAATGAACTCGTGTTGGATTATCACGTCACCACCGATGCGGACACACCGCTGAATCTGACCAACCACGCGTATTTCAATCTGAATGGTTGTGATGGTGCTACGGTGCATAATACCGTACTGCAGATTGCCGCAGATGAATTCACTCCTGTGACAGAACGGTTGATTCCCACGGGAGAGTATGCCTCGGTGGCGGGAACGGCGATTGATTTTCGCAACGGTAAGACCATTGGCGAGGCGTTGGATAATATGGACGACACCATGGCGTACACCGGCGGTGTGGATCATAATTTCGTTCTTTCGAAAGAGCGCGTTGCCCTCCGTCAGGTGGCTACGGCGCACAGCCCCGACACCGGCATTCGCTTAAAGTGCTATACGGATCTGCCGGGAATACAGGTGTATACGGCGAATTTCTTGGACGAAACGGGTGGAAAGTACGGTCTTATGTGGCAACCGCATCAGGGATTCTGTCTGGAGACCCAGTATTTTGCCAACAGTATGAATCAACCGAACTTCCCGTCCATTGTATTGAGGGCGGGCGAGAGCTTTCACTCTCGGACGGTTTATGCCGTGGATACGATAGAAAAGGAGGCATAAGGTATGCGTGTCATTACCGGTCTTGCCCGTGGCAGACGGTTAGAAACCTTGCCCGGTGACAACACCAGACCCACCGGCGAAAAAGTGAAGGAGAGCGTATTCTCCTCCATTCAATTTGATATTGAAGGCCGTCGTGTGTTGGATCTGTTTGCCGGTTCCGGTCAGTTGGGCATTGAGGCGCTGAGTCGTGGTGCTTCCGGCTGTGTATTTGTGGATAAGAATACTGACGCGGTGCAGGTGATTCGTCGAAATCTGCAGCACACCGGTCTTTACGAAAAAGCGCAGGTGCTGGGTACAGATGCGTTGGCGTATCTGGCCCGCCCCAACGACCGCTTTGATTTGGTGTTTTTGGACCCGCCGTATGCGTCGGATCTGATGATTCAGGCGTTGGAGAAGGTGGAGCCTCTAGTGAACGATGGCGGCATCATCGTCTGCGAGACGAATGAGTTGACTCAACTGCCAATGCGATTAGGACGGTTCTATTTGGCAAAGACCGCTCGTTTCGGTCAGGCATATATTCGTATTTATCGCTATAACAACGGAGAGGAGGACGAATAATGAGATTAGCCATTTGTCCGGGTAGCTTTGATCCTGTCACACTGGGACATTTAGACATCATAACACGTGCCTCAAAGCTGTTTGATCAGGTTATCGTGGTGGTGATGTCCAATTCGGCGAAGTCGCCGCTTTTCACTCAACCGGAGCGTATGGAGCTGCTGCTAAAAACTATTTCTGCCGCCGGTCTTGACAACGTCACGGTTGACTGTTATGATGGATTACTGGCAGACTATGCAAAAATGCGTAACGCTACGGCCATTGTTAAGGGCCTGCGGGCGGTGTCGGATTTTGAGTATGAATTCCAGATGGCGCTGACAAACCGTAAGCTTTATCCCGAGGCGGAGACGGTGTTTTTGACCACCTCTGCCGAAAACCTGTATTTGTCCTCCAGTCTGGTCAAGCAGATCGGTCGCTTAAACGGAGATATTGCGGATTTTGTTCCCGCATGTATCCTGTCCGATATTTCAGAAAAGTTTAGAAAGGAAAAAGAAGTATGAGCAAGAATATTGAAGATATCCTGGAGCAGTTAGACGATATGCTGGACGCCGCTTGGGCTATGCCCCTGTCCGGCGGCAAGGTGGTTGTTGACGGTGAGAAGGTCCGCGATCTGCTGGACGCCATCCGCGCCAACCTGCCCTCTGAGATTCGCCAGGCTCGTGCCATTGTCAATGATCGCGCCGAGATCGTCAACACCGCCAAGAAAGAGGCGGAGGGCATCATTCGTAATGCGGAGGAGCGCCGCAACCAGATTCTGTCCCACGAGGAGATCGTGGTGCAGGCGCAGGAGCGTGCCAACGAGATTCATGCTCAGACTCAAAAGCGCGCCCGCGATATGCGCCGTAGCGCTCAGGAATTCACCGAGGATCTGCTGCGCCGTACCGAGGAGGCTCTGACTCAGCAGGTCAGCCAGGTGCGTCAGGCTCGCGTTTCCTTGCGTTCCAACAATAAGCAGGCTGAGTCTGCGGAATAAGTAACGTAAAAAGCACCCGCTATGAGGCGGGTGCTTTTTTGTTTAGTCAAAAGCCGGGTTGAATGCGTAGAAGTTTTTGCTGTCAAGTCGATCCTGTACAAGCCGTAGACCCTCGCCGAAGCGTTGGAAGTGAACGATTTCTCGCTCACGCAGGAACTTGAGCGGCTCCAAAACATCGGGGTCGTCCACCAGACGAATCAGGTTGTCGTAGGTGGTACGTGCCTTTTGCTCGGCGGCCAGATCCTCGTGTAAGTCGGTGATGGGGTCGCCCTTTGACTGGAATACCATAGCACTAAAGGGGGTGCCAGCCGCCGCCACGGGGTATACGCCGGTGGTGTGATCGGTATAGTACGGTGCAAAGCCGCTGTCCTTAATCTGCTGTTCAGTCAGATTGCGGGTCAATTGGTGGACCATGGCACCTACCATCTCCAGGTGGGCCAGTTCCTCTGTGCCTACATCCGTTAGAATGGCTTTCAGCTCGGGGTAGGGCATGCTGTAGCGTTGGCTAAGGTAGCGCAGCGAAGCGCCGATTTCCCCATCGGGACCGCCGTACTGGCTGATAATGACCTGAGCCAGCTTCGGGTTCGGATTTTTAATGTTAACGGGATACTGCAGTCTCTTCTCATATTGCCACACAGGTGCCATCTCCTCTCGTAACGTCCCAGGGCCACGGATCGTTTACCCACTCGGACCAGCAATCCTCAACGTCGTACATAGTGGCGACGTATTTGCCGTAGTGCTGCTCGTACAGATTGATCAGCTCGTGCAATCTGGCCCGATAGGTTTCTCTCAGCGCGAACGCCTCACGGTCGCAGGGATGGGAGTCCAGGTATAGTGCCAGGTCATACAGAGCGAATTTGTAGGCTGCGATACGCTTTTCAACGGCACTTTTGCATACCATATCGAGCCCTCCTTCCATAGAACGGCTTATCAAGACACGGGAAAATGGTTCCTGCTGCGAATCCCTTTTCCGGCTCGTACACGGAGCCGAGCTCTTGCCACTTAACGTAGGCGATGGCCAGCGCCGGATCGGCGGGAAACGCAGTTTTCGGTTGATGCTTCATTCGTCTGTCTCCTTTCATAATTGGTTGTCCCTTTAACAACCTATGCAGACGAATGGTGTGGGGTGAATAAAGAAAACGGACGGGTTAACCGTCCGTTTTCTTTTTCTCCTTTGAGGAGAGGATTCGATTGTAAATAAAGTAGCCAAGCAGGCTGACCGCGCCGGTGACGGCGAATACGATGCCGGCGGTCAGGTAGTCCTTGTCACCCAGCATCTGTCCGCATACCGTGGAGGAGATGACCGAGGGAATGCGGGCGATCAGTGTGATTGCCAGGAATTGCGTCAACGTAATATCGGTCAGACCGACGAAATAGGTGAGCACGTCCTTGGGCGTGCCGGGGATGAAAAAGAGCCAGAAGATCAGGCGCTTCAGCTTGCGCTCGTCTTTGAGAAATTTCAGCTGATTCATTTTTTCGCGGGAGATAAACATCTCCACCATCGGTCCGCCCAGCTTCTTTACCAGCAGGAATATGACAGCCGAGGACAGCGCGACGCCCACCAGACAGATGAGCATTCCCTGTATGGCGCCGTAAGCATAGCCTGCTCCCAATTCAATTATCTCGCCGGGGATAAAGGCGATGACGACCTGCAGGCACTGTAACCCCAACAGGATAAAGCGCCCTTTCCATCCGAACGTGTCCAGAAAGCGGCGCAATTCCTCCGCCGAGGTCAAATAGGGCGCCAGTACCTTTGTGAACACCAGCGTCAGCAGCACCAGGACGATGATAAAAGCAACCAGAGATATGGCGCTAAACCATCTCCGCCGCTGTGTATAGGCCGTATGTTCGTGATTCGTTGATTTCATAATATTCCTCCGCGTTTATTTCAAAAAGACAGCGCATCCACACATAGTGAGGATGCGCTGTTTTGGCGGTAATATTACTTCTCGTTGAGAGCGCGCTCCAACCAAATGCTACCGATATCCATGGCATTGTACAGACCGATCTTCTCGCTCTTTTTCACAATGCGGTCCTTCATACGGACCTCCTCGTCGGTGAGCATCAGCTGGATCTGGACCTTCTCAGCCATATTCAGGTCGTTCTCATCCTTGGTGGAGAGGATCTGCATAACGATAACGTATTTCTCAGCCATGCTGCCGTAATAAAGGATGTTGCCGGAGCGAACCAGCGGACGACCCTTATACATCAGAAAGGGGGTGTTATCAGCCATTGGTATGACCTCCTTAGTTGTTCAGATAAGATTTCACCAAGGCGCGCATCAACTCGTCGCGATCCACCTTACGGATCAGGGCGCGGGCGTTGTTGTGCGTGGTGATATACGTCGGATCCTCAGACAGGAGGTAACCAACCAGTTGATTGATGGGGTTATATCCCTTTTCGCGCAGTGCGTCATAGACGGTGGTGAGGATGACCTTCATAGCCTGCTCCTTATCATCGCCCAGAGAGAACGTCATAGTCCGATCCAACATAGTTAATTCCTCCAATCGTTGTTGATCATGATTCTATTATACAGCAAATTTTTGCAATTTACAAGGGGTTAAGTGCGAAGAATACAGTCATTTTCCTTGAGTTTGGCAAAAATTTTGTTCAAAACGGGGTCAATGTCCTCGTCGGACAGGGTGCGATCCGCCACACGGAACTTCAGGCTGTAGGCCACACTCTTCTTGCCGGCTTCAATTTGAGCGCCCTGATACACGTCAAACAGCTCAACGCTTTCCAGCAGCTTGCCGCCGGCGGTGCGGATGATCTTCTCGATGGACGCGACCGGCTTGTCGGCGCTGCACAGCAGTGCCAGATCGCGCTCCACAGCGGGGAAGCGGGGGAGAGCCTTGTAGATCGGACGGGGACGCTCAACGCTAAACAGCATCTGCAGATCGACCTCTGCCACGTACACACGGACGGGCATATCGTATTGGGCGGACACGTCGGGATGCACCTCGCCGAAGGTGGCGACGACCTGCTCGCCGATGAGGGCGCTTGCTTGGCGACCGGGATGCAGATACGGTTCAGAGGAGGCGGCGTAATCCACGTTGCCGCCAAAGGCGCCCAGCAAGGACTCGATAATACCCTTCAGAGTGAAGAAATCCTCATCATCGCCATACAAACCAAGAGCCAAGGCAGGGATCTCATAGGGCTGTTCGGTGACAGGCAGAGCTTTGGGGATAAACCGCTTGCTCACCTCAAAGAGACGAGCGGCCTTGATCTTGCGATTATAGTTGGTGGACAGCACGGTCAGCATACTGGTCAGCAGCTGGGTGCGCATAGTGGAATACTCCTCACCCAGGGGATTGAGCAGCGTAACGGTCTGACGGCGATAATCGTCCTCGGACAGATTAAGGGTGTCGATCGCCTTGCTACCGATGAAGGAGTAGGTGGAGATCTCACGCATACGATTCTCGATCAGTATGCGCTTCACCATATCGGTCTTAACCCGCTCGGGCAGCTTGCGGCCGCGGATGATGTCGCCGCGGATGGGGGTGGACACGATGTGCTCACAGCCATAGATGCGCATAACCTCCTCCGCCAGGTCGGCACAGCCTTCGATGTCGTCGCGGTTGGCGGGGATGCGGCAGGTCAGCACGCCGTCGGTGATGACGGTCTCAATGCCGAGGCTGTTCAGGATATCCACGATGGTATCAAAGGCCACCTCAATACCCAACAGGTCGTTTATTTTCTGCGCGGGAACCTCCAGGGTGCGCTGGGCGGGCAGAGTGTCGTAACGGTCGATGACGCCGGACACAATGTCACCGGCATCCAGTTCGTGAATCAGCTGTAGGGCGCGCTGCATCGCATACTCCACACCGATGGTATCCACGCCGCGCTCGAAGCGGGCGCTGGACTCGGTGCGCACGCCCAGGGTGCGCGCGGTGCGGCGCACGGAATCGCGACGAAATTTTGCACACTCAAACAGCAGATCGGTGGTATCCTCCTTGATCTCGCTGTTCAGACCGCCGATAACGCCGGCCAGGCAGGACGGCTCCTCGGCATCGGCAATAACCAGCATATTCTCATTGAGGGTGTGCTCCTTTTCATCCAGCGCGGTGAAGGGCTCGCCGTTCTTGGCACGACGGACGATGATCTGGTGACCCTTGACGTCGCGCAGATCAAACGCGTGCATGGGGTGACCGGTTTCCAGCATCACGTAGTTGGTGATGTCCACGATGTTGTTGATGGGGCGCATACCGGCAGCGCGCAGGCACTGCTTCATCCAATCGGGCGATTCCTTGATGCGCAGATTCTTGACCACGCGACCCATATAACGATGGCAGAGATCGTAATCCTCCACGCGGATATCAATGTGATCGTTGATATCGCCACCGCACTCGGTATAGGTGGGGACAGGGGCCTTGAACTCTTTTCCCAGAGCCACAGCGGCCTCACGAGCAACACCCAGCACGCAGTTGCAATCGGGTCGATTGGCGGTGATCTTAAAGTCGATGATGTAGTCGTTGAGCTTCAGCACGTCCCGCATATCGGTGCCGGCGGGATAGGTGTCGTCCATAATCATAATGCCGTATACCTCGGCATTGGGGAAGTCACCGGCTTTCAAGTTCAGTTCCTCGCCGGAGCAGAGCATACCGTTGGAGGGGACGCCGCGCAGCTTGCCCTTGGTGATGTGCATACCGTTGGGCAGATCGGATTTGTGCAGAGCCGCGGGAACGTAGGCACCCTCAAACACGTTCTGGGCGCCGGTAACGATCTGGACGGGTTCCTCGGCACCGACGTCAACCTGGCAAATCCAAAGGTGATCGGAGTCGGGGTGCTTCTCCATAGAAACTACCTTGCCGACGACCACGTTGTTCATCGTTTTAGACAGATCCTGCAGATCCTCGACCTCGAAGCCGATGTGGATCATTTTCTCGCACAGTTCCTCGACAGATACGTCGATGTCTACGTATTGCTTCAGCCAGCTTAAAGAAATATACATAACTGTGACCCTCCTTAATTGTCAAACTGTTCGAGGAAACGAACGTCGTTTTCGAACAACAGACGGATATCGCTGATCTTGTAGCGGGTGGTGGTCAGTCGATCCAGGCCGATACCGAATGCGAAACCGGTGTATTCCTCGGGATCAATGCCACCGGCGCGGAGCACGTTGGGATGCACCATACCGGCGCCCAGGATTTCGATCCAGCCGGCGCCCTTGCACACGCGGCATCCCTTACCGCCGCACTCGGAGCAGGTCACGTCGACCTCGACGCTGGGCTCGGTGAAGGGGAAGAAGGAGGGACGGAAGCGCACCTTGGTTTCCTCGCCGTAGATCTCCTGCGCAAACTGCTCCAGAACGCCCTTCAGGTCGCACATGGTGATGCCCTTATCAATGACGAGACCCTCGATCTGATGGAAAACAGGGGAGTGGGTAGCATCCACCTCGTCTGCGCGGTACACACGACCGGGGCAGATGATGCGGATGGGGGGCTTTCGCTCCTCCATGGTACGGGCCTGAGCGGCAGAGGTCTGGGTGCGCAGCAGCAGACCGTCCGCCATATAGAAGGTGTCCTGCATATCGCGGGCAGGGTGATCCTCCGGCACGTTGAGCGCCTGGAAGTTATAGTAATCGGTCTCCACCTCGGGACCGTCGACAATGTCGAAGCCCATAGACTGGAAGATGTCGATGATGTCGTTGAGAACGACGTTCAGAGGATGCAGACCGCCCTTGCTCTCTTTCTTGCCGGGCATGGTCACGTCCAGGGTTTCGGCCGCCAGTTTCTCTTTCTGCAGGGCTTCTTGGATCGCCTGTGATTTGGCGGACACGGCGTCCTCCAGCTCCTGACGCAACTGGTTCACCATCTGACCCATGATGGGACGCTCCTCAGCAGAGAGGGCACCCATGCCGCGCAGCAGTGCGGTCACAGAACCCTTTTTGCCCATATAGCGGACGCGGAAATCCTCCAGCTGCTTGGGGTCGTTCAGACCTTCCAGCTCGTTCAGCGCCTGTGTGCGAAGGGCCGCTAATTGTTCTTTCATATAAACTTCCACCTTTCTGTGAATGGTTGATAAAATAAAAAAGCCCCCGTCCCATAGGGACGAAGACAAATTATCTCCGTGGTACCACCCTGATTTTTGCCAAAAGCAAACACTTTGGTGTCCGATAACGGGGACGAACCGTCCAAGCCTACTAATCCGTTCAGCCGGCCGCTCACGAGTGAACTTCGGTATTCCTCAACCGTGGGTTGTTCACAGCCAATGCAACCCTCTCTGAAACGGTGATTTGAACACTTACTCTCTCGGTCAACGCATTTACTTTGCTATTATAACATTATAAAAATAAAAATCAAGCCTAAAGTGTCAAAAATTTTCAAAAAAACTTCTAATTTGTGTTTGACTCTCTTGAAAAGAGCAGTGAATGCTGATATAATGTATGTTAAAAGGGGGAGTTTGGAATGAACGTGACGTTAATCGCTCATACGTGCCTGCCGGAGAAGCTGGTTGCCGCATCGGCAAAGCTGTGTTATTCCGCATCGGAAATCAGTACCGTTATGGATGGGTTGACCGAGGAAAAGACCGCGAATTTTGTGGATATGCTGTCGGATATCGGTCACGAAAGCCCTACGGAGCACGCCAGCTTCACTTTTGGTATTGAGGGCGTTTCTCGCTCCTTATTGGCGCAGTTAACGCGGCATCGTATGGCTTCCTACAGTGTTCAGAGCCAGCGCTACGTAATGGCGAATCAGTTTGAATACGTTCTCCCTCCCGAGATTGCTGCCATCCCCGAGGCGGCGGACGAGTATCACCGTGCGATGGAGGAGGACCAGGCGCATTACGATAAGCTGACGGCTATCCTCAAAGAGAAGCATTTGAAGACTAATTTGGAGGCCGGAATGGCTGAAAAGGCGGCGGAGCGTGCTGCGGAGAAGCAGGCGATCGAGGATGCC
This sequence comes from Acutalibacteraceae bacterium, assembly GCA_045542015.1. Taxonomy (GTDB): domain Bacteria; phylum Bacillota; class Clostridia; order Oscillospirales; family Acutalibacteraceae; genus UBA5905. The sequence continues at coordinate 47,793 of JAZQKF010000055.1, read as the reverse complement.
CGCTTTGTTCTGCCGAACGCCTGCGCCACCAAAATTATGATGACCATGAACGCCCGCTCATTACATAATTTCTTCAAGCACCGCTGCTGCAACCGCGCGCAGTGGGAGATTCGGGAGCTGGCAGAGAAAATGTTCTGCCTTTGCGTAGAGGTGGCACCGCATCTGTTTAAGCACGCCGGTCCTCCTTGCGTAAGCGGCGCCTGTCCGGAGGGAAAAATGTCCTGCGGTAAGGCTGCCGAAATGCGGAGTCATTATCAATCACTGATTGCGTCAAAGGGGCGATAATTGTGGGTAAAATAATGGTTATAGACGGGTTGGACGGCTGTGGAAAATCCACGCAGTTGGACCTGCTGGATCAAGCTCTGACATCCAAGGGGATTGAGTATCGACAGATCAGTTTCCCTGATTATTCTCAGCCCTCCTCAGCGTTGGTTAAGATGTATCTGGGCGGCGAGCTGGGAGGCTCACCGGCAGAGGTAAACGCCTATGCCGCGTCCTCGTTTTATGCGGTTGACCGTTATGCCAGCTATAAGTGCTTCTGGCATGACGATTATCAAAACGGTGTGCCGATCGTTGCGGCGCGGTACACCACGTCTAACGCCATTCACCAGATGACCAAGTGTCCCGAGGACGAATGGGACACCTATCTTGAGTGGCTGGAGCATTATGAATACGATTTGCTGGGTCTGCCCAGACCCGATAAGGTGATTTTCCTGGATATGCCGTTGGAGGTTTCCCAGAAACTGCTGGAGAAGCGCTATGACGGCGATTGCGAGAAAAAGGATATCCACGAGCGGGATACCACCTATTTGGTGAATTGCCGTAAGGCGGCTCTGTTTGCCGCAGAGAAACTGGGCTGGATCGTGGTACCCTGCAGCAAGGACGGAGAGCCCTTGCCGATGCAGGAGATTCACCAGTGTTTGCTGGAGCATTTCCACACTCTCTAAAACATTTGAAAGGAGTTTGACGTATGATCGCTGTGTTTTTAGCTAATGGCTATGAAGAAATCGAAGCGCTGACCGTGGTGGATGTTCTCCGTCGCGCCGGTCTGGACGTGCAGATGGTCGGCGTCGGCTCCGATGCGCCTGTGGGCGCCCACGGCATTTCGGTGGCGGTGGACGCCGGCGAAACCGATATTGACGCTTCTGCACTGGATGCGGTGGTATTGCCCGGCGGTATGCCCGGCACGCTGAATCTGGAACATTCTACCGTAGTGCAGGCGGCTGTCAGCTCCGCTATGGAGCGCGGCGCGGTGGTTGCCGCCATCTGCGCGGCTCCCTCGATACTCGACCACGCCGGTTATTTGGCGGGAAAGCGGTACACCTGCTATCCCGGCTTTGAGTCCGCGACGGATGGCGTTAAGGTAGCTGCTCCCGTGGTTACCGATGGCAACCTGACCACCGCTTGCGGTCCCGGAGCGGCCTTGCCTTTCGCACTGGAGCTGGTGCGGGTGCTGGTTTCTCCCGAAAAATCCAATGAGTTAGCCGGAGGTATGCAATGCCAATGATTGATATCCGTCCGATTAAGACGGAGCTTCGGCAAAAGTACCGTCGCCTTCGGCAAGAAATGCCCAAGGAAATACGGGATCAGCACGATGCCGACATCGCTGCTCAGGTGCGCCGTCTGTGGCAGTACCAGAGTAATGCCGTGCTGCTGGTATACGTGTCGACCGCCATTGAGGTGGATACTCACCGCATTATCCGCCAGGCCTTGGAGGACGGCAAGCGCGTGGCGGTGCCTCGCTGTGTGCCGGATAGCCGCAATATGGAGTTCTACTATATCCATTCCATAGAGGAGCTGTCGCCGGGTATGTTCGGCGTGCTGGAGCCGTCGGTTAACCCTGAGCGCCTGTATGATGAGCGTGACGGCGGCCTTTGTCTGGTGCCTGCGTTCAGCTATGACTGGAATGGTTTCCGCCTGGGATACGGAAAGGGGTATTACGACCGATTCCTATCCCGTTTTGAAGGTAACATCGTGGGTATCTGCTATAGCGAGTGTGTGCAACGGTCGTTGCCGCACGGTCGGTATGACAGACCCGTTGAGTTGCTGGTAACCGAAAAATACCTGCGGCGTACTGTGCGCCGTTAAGGAGGCGAACAAATGGACAACAAGAATAATCCCAACACCAATATTGACGAGTTGTTGGAAGAAATCAACGCCCGCCGTTCCGAAACGGTGCAAAACTTTAAAATGGACTTTTCCGTGGATGATATCCCCGACGTTGTGATCGAGCGCGAGCCGGAGACGACTGCGGCGCAGGGCGAAGAGGCGCCCATCCGCATTGAAGACGAAGAGGAGATGCCGATCCGCAAACCCAAGGTTAAGAAGGAGAAAGCACCGCCTACAAAGCTGGAGAGCTGTCTGCTGAAAGCTATCTACGGTCTTTTAATCGTGGGTGTTGCCGGTGTGTTGGCTTCGCTGATTCTGGTGTTTGTGCTGGATTCCATGGCCTTTAACCGCGTGCAGAAGGTGGTAGATTTCGAGGTGCCTTCCGGTTACGCCACGGCGGAGATTGCCGATATGCTGGAGGAAAAAGGACTCATCGACAATGCTTTCTGTTTCCGCGTCTACTCCAAAATATCCGGTGCTGACGGGAAATGGCAGGTTGGCGCCTTCACGCTGTCGCCCGATATGGGCTATGCCACATTGGTGGAAACGCTGCAGACCATGACCCCCAGAGAAACGGTTACGGTCACCATTCCCGAGGGATATACCGTCGAGGAGATGGCGGAACTGTTTGAGAAGAAGGAGGTCTGCACGGCCGACGACTTCTATAAGGCGGTTGTCAGCGGTGAATACGACTACGACTTTGTGAAGGACATTCCTACCGCAGCCGACGGCGCTCAGCATAAGGGACGCATTTACCGCCTTGAGGGCTATCTGTTCCCGGATACATACAATTTCTACGTTGGCAGCTCCGGCGAAACCGTGGTTCAGCGTATGCTGGAGAATTTTGATTCCAAATTAACTCCCGAGATTCGCAAGCAAATCGAGGATCGCGGCTGGACCATCGACCAGGCTGTCATTATGGCCTCTCTGATCGAGGGTGAAGCGGCCAGCAGCAAGGATATGGAAAAGGTTTCCCGCGTACTGGCAAACCGTATGGAGCCGAACTCCGGCTACCCGAAGTTGCAGCTGTGCTCCACCCGTGATTACGTTAAGGGGCTGCTGCCGACAATACCGGGTATCCCCGTAACAAGCGTCGCCTATAATACCTACGAGCGTGAGGGCCTGCCGGTCGGCGCCATCAATAACCCCGGTTTGCGCGCCATTAAGGCGGCGTTAAACCCCTCGACGGACAAGGAGATTATGAAGTGCTACTTCTTTGCGACGGATTACGATACGGGTATTACGTATTTCTCCAAAACGCTGGATGAGCACAATTATTACATCCGTAAATACGGTATTACCGATCTTGGCTAATCCGAAAAAGCCGGAGATGTTCTCCGGCTTTTTCTTGTGTGGTGATGGTTATGATGCAAAATTTAGTTCCCGAGGTGTTATCGCCGGCAGGCGACGAGGAGCGACTGATAGCTGCTCTGCGGTTTGGTGCCGACGCAGTATACGTATCGGGTAAATCCTACGGTATGCGTGCCGCCTGCGCCAACTTTGATCACGAGGGACTGCGGAGGGCGGTCGAGCTGACGCACGATGCGGGCAAGAAGATCTACGTGACCTGTAATATCCTGCCGAGGAACAAGGAGCTGGATGATGTCCCTACCTATTTTGCGTTTCTCAATGAAATCGGCGTGGATGCGCTGATTATCAGCGATCTCGGTACGATGGAACTGGCAAAAAAGTACGCGCCGAAATGCGCCCTGCACGTATCGACGCAGTTTGGTGTGGTGAATTATGCCACAGCTACCGCGCTGTATCATATGGGTGCAAAGCGCGTGGTGCTGGCGCGTGAGTTATCTCTGGATGAAATCCGTGAAATACGCCAGAAAACACCGCCGGAGCTGGAACTGGAGGCTTTTGTTCACGGGGCTATCTGTATGTCTTTTTCCGGTCGTTGTGTCATATCCAATTATCTGACGGATCGTGACGCCAATCACGGAGAGTGCTCACAGCCCTGTCGCTGGAAATATACCATTGTGGAGGAAACGCGCCCTGATCTTCCCATGACTCTGGAGCAGAATGAAGACGGGTGCTATCTGTTCAATTCCAACGATATGAATATGATCGCGCATGTGGCAGAACTGGCTCAGGCGGGTGTATCGTCCTTTAAGATCGAGGGGCGCGCTAAATCGTTCTATTATACGGCGGTCACGGCGAATGCCTATCGACACGCTGTGGATGGGTACGTGCGCTCCGATTTTTCACCTCAGTACGTTCCCGAGCAGTGGGTATTGGATGAGATGAACAAGATCAGCCACAGACCCTATGGAACCGGTTTTTACTACGGAATGCCTGCACAGCATCTCAAACAGGGCGGTTATATCCGCGCGTACGAGGTGGCGGCAGTGGTAGACGGCTGGGAGGATGGGTATCTTATCACCACCCAGAGAAACCGATTTTATCCCGGAAACCCGCTTGAAGTACTGGAACCGGGTGGCAAGCCGTACACCTTTACACCCGAAATTCTGCTGAATGAGGAAAAAATGCCGCTGGAATCCGCCAATCACCCTATGATGAGGGTGTTTATTCCATACGACAAGCCGTTACAGATGGGCACGTTGCTTCGTTTTAATAAGAATATTTAATATTGAAGCGCACAATCTATTCTCGAAATGAGGGATGATTGTGCGCTTTAAGTTTTACCTGGTTTACGGGATGATCGTATTGATGTTTTCTGCGTGCGTGGTTAAGATGGCGTCCGTAATGGTGGATCGTGAGGTTTCCGCCGTAGGTAACAGTCAAGGTCGTAAGACTGTAACGGTTGCCACTACGCGTGGAACCATTTACGATCGCAATATGCAGCCATTGGTTAACGAAACGGAGCGAGATTATGCGGTGTTTATACCGCAATATTCCTTGCTACGGCAGATAAAGCCGTATATGTCGGAGGAGGATTATCGTCTTTTGCTGGATAAAGCAACGGACGGTATGCCGTTGTCGACAAAGCTCACCAATGCCGCACCGACGACCGATCATTTACTCCAGTTTAGGGTTAGCGAACGATACGGAGCAAAAAGTTTCTGTCCCCATCTTATTGGTTATCTCGATGAAGGAACTGGACAAGGTATCAGCGGACTTGAAAAAGTATACGATGATATACTGAATCAGTATGGAGGCAGCGTTCGGGTTGCTTTTTCTACCGATGGCTTGGGTATGCCGCTGGAGAGTGAGGAACCCGTTATCAGCAATACTGTTGACAACAGCCGTGGCGGAATTGTGCTGACCATTGATAAAGATATTCAAAGGATAGTGGATGATATAGCGAGCGAATATATCCGTAAGGGTGCTGTGGTGGTGATGGATTCCTGTAACGGCGAGATACTGGCGATGGGCAGTTATCCCGCGTTTGATCCCAGTTGTCTTGAGATGAGCCTGGATGAAAGCGATGCTCCGTTTATCAATAGAGCACTTTCTTTGTATGACTGTGGGTCGGTATTCAAGATCGTGACAGCGTTGGCGGCTCTGGAGGAGGGCGTTCCGCCCGAGCGCTGCTACGACTGCACTGGGTCGTATGATGTGGACGATACCACGTTTCATTGTCATAATCGAGAGGGACACGGACTGCAAAATATGGAAACCGCATTTGCCAATTCCTGCAACGCCTATTTTATACAACTGGCTATGGAAATCGGTTCGGACGCTATGCTGAATATGATTCATAGGATTGGACTTGACAGCGCGCTATCCATCACCGATGGCTGGGACGCGGCGGCAGCTGTTTTGCCGAGTCGTGTTGACCTATCGGCAGATGCAGCGCTGGCTAACCTATCCTTTGGACAGGGCGATTTGATGCTATCTCCCTTGCATACTACGGTTTTGGCCGGCATTGTTGCATCGGGCGGGAATCGATTGACTCCTCATGTCGTATCGGACGTGGTGGACTATAATCTGAATCGTCAACCCATCGGATATAGGGGAGGGGAGACGATCGTATCCGCACAAACCGTCCGATCGTTGCGCAGTATGATGGAAAAAGTCGTTACAGACGGAACGGGTATACGGGGCAAAAGCGATTTTGTGACTTCAGCGGGGAAGACCGGCACAGCCGAAACGGGTCAGCGGAACGCCGACGATTTACCCATCGTGCAGAGCTGGTTCGTCGGATATTTTCCGACGAATTATCCGCGGTACGTGGTCACCGTGTTCGCAGAAGACGCCCAAAATAGCGGCGCGGATACCGCAAAAGTGTTTTGTGAAATTTCTAACAAACTAACGTTAAAACAAGGGAACGGATAATCAGTCCGTTCCCTTGTTTTCGTTTTCTTTATTCTTTTCGGGTGAGGGTGCTTTGATATTAGACAGCGGATTGGCATCGGCAGCACGGCGCAGTTGCTCGTTTGAGGTATGCGTGTAGATCTCGGTAGTCCCGAGATTCTTATGTCCCAGCATTTCCTTGAGAACCAGCAGATCAACGCCGCCTTGTTGGTACATAAGCGTTGCAGCAGTGTGGCGTAGCTTGTGGGCGGAGAACTCCTCGGCGCCGCCAACCTGCTTTAAATATCCTTTGACGATGTAATGGACGCCCTGTAAACTGATGCGATCTCGAGTGTGACCGTAGAATAAGGCCTTTTTATCCTTTGTGCCATCAATGGGGCGCTTCGGCAGATACGCCGCCAGCGCCGCCTGACAGGCTTCGTTAAGATACAGGATGCGTTCTTTGTTACCTTTACCGATCACACGGAGTGTGTTATCATCCCGAACATCTGTTCGGTTTAGTCCGGCCAGCTCCGCACGGCGGAGTCCGCAATTAAGCAGTAATGTCAAAATGCAGTAATCCCGTTCGGCGTATTTGCCGCTGGAGGCCAACTGAAGCAGATGCACCGATTGATCGTAGGTGAGGTGCTTGGGCATACGGGATGGCAATTTGGGCGAACTGAGGTTCTTGGCGGGATTTTCGGAGATCTTATGGGTAATTTCGGATAGATAATAAAAGAACTGCCGTAGGCTGGAAACCTTGCGCGCACGGGTGACGCTGGAGTTATTTAGCTCTGATTTGGAATAATTCATAAATTCAAACAAATCGGCCAAGGTAACCGTTTTAATTAAATCCAAATCAACCAAACGAATATCGGGAAACGAATCGTTGGATTCTTCACAAATGCCGCGTTGTATTAAAAGGAAACGGAAGAAGGTACGCAAATCGATAAAATATCCGTTAACGGTATTAGCAGAGCGACCTTTAACGGTTTCCATATAGCCGAGGTATTCCCGCAGGATGTTCGGGCACTCAGCCAGGTATCTGGAATCCATAAAACCTCCCCCTTTCTATATTAAATATTAATTTAGTATAGTTTCCACAAATATTTAGCCAATGTGGAAAACCGGACTATGGGTGTTGTTCCCTGCCGTGATTGGCTAAAAATGACGTTACAGGCTCAAATATCCTTTATCCAACATAGATTGTGCAGCCAGCAAAACGCCGATTTTTCCGCTATGATAGTTCAGACCACCCTGCATATAGGCGGCGAACGGCTCACGTAACGGAGCGTCTGCGGACAATTCGATGGAAGCTCCCATAGTGAATGCGCCGGCGGCCATAATCACCTGACTGGTATAGCCCGGCATATCCCACGGCTCAGGAACGACGTAAGCATCCACGGGCGCGCCTTTCTGCATACCTTGGCAGAATGCGACCAGGTTTTCGGAGTTCTCCAGCATAATGGTTTGAATAATGTCAGCACGATGCTCGTCTACAGCAGGCGAAACGCCAAAGCCGAAGCTTTCGAACAGAGCAGCGGCGAATACAGCGGTTTTCAACGCCTCCCCTACCACGTGAGGTGCGTTAAACAGACCCATATACAGAGAGCGGTTGTGACCAAGAGAAGCGCCCACCTCTCGTCCCAGTCCGGGGGTGGTCATACGATAGGAGCACTGCTCAATGCATTCCTTTGTACCACACAGATAACCGCCGTTTTCGGCGATGCCGCCGCCTGGATTCTTAATCAAAGAACCGGCGATCAGATCGGCACCCACCTCGTTGGGCTCACGGGTCTCCACAAATTCACCGTAGCAGTTGTCCACAAATACCACCACGTCGCTGCGAATGGCGCGAACCGCCTTAATAATGCGCTCGATCCACTCTATTGTTAGTGACGGACGGGTATTGTAGCCTCTGGAGCGCTGGATGTGTACCATCTTAATGGAGGGATTGTTCTCCAGCGCTTCCTGAATACCAAATAGATTCGGGGTCAGTGTGTCCTCTAACAGATCCACCTGCTGATAGGATACGCCGTACTCTGCTAGTGAGCCGGCGCTGGGTTCGGTGTGACCGATCACTTTTTCCAGTGTATCGTAAGGAGCGCCGGTAGCGGCCAACAGCGTATCTCCGGGTCTCAAAATGGCAAAAAGTGCTATGGCAATTGCGTGGGTGCCGGAGACGATGCTATGGCGAATCAAGGCGTCCTCGGCGCCCATAATATCCGCCAGAATCTCGTCCAGAGCATCCCTGCCCCGATCTCCGTATCCGTAGCCGGTGGTGGGAATAAAGTGAGTCTCGCTCACCTGGTGGCGGATGTAGGCGGATAGCACTTTTTGTTGATTGTATTCGGTAATCTGTTCGATACGCGAAAATGCGGCTTTCGCCTTGTTTTCAGCCGCATCCGAAAGGGTTTTCAGTCGCGGATCGATGGAGAAAAACGGTGCGTTCATATTCAATGAGTCCTCTCTAGTTCGGCCCACCCACCGGTGGTTATAAAGCCGAGCTTTTCGTACAATTTTTTAGCGATTTCATTCAATGGCAATATGTAAAGTTTTTTGCCTTTACACGCTGAAAACAGCGTAGTTATGCACTTCTGTGCCATTCCTTGACGCCGGAACTGCGTTGCGGTAACAATTTGCCCCAGTATGGCGGAGGTATCTGTTTCGGCCACGGTCAGGGCGGTACTCACCACCTCGTCATCCTGCCGGATGGCGGCAATATGCCCTCTGCCGTGGCGGATGCGATGGGATACGTCCGGATACCAGGACTCCAGCGGAGAAATACCGGGAAAATGATGCAGCAGAAGCTGGTGCACGGCGGGGAGAGAGGGAGATGTATCCACGGATGGATCCTCCATATTCTCCTCCGCTATACGGGTCATAACGACCCCTACCCTACCCCGCCACTGACCGTTGCTCAACAGCGGTGCTGCATTATCAGCGGAGCAGTGAAGCACGGACACGTCGGGATTCATCTGTACAAACACTTGCCATTCCTCGGATAGGGATGGTCCGTAGAATATGCCGACGCCGTCCATCACAGACATAAGACAGCCGTACCCGTCGGTGTAATAGCGAATAAACGGTACAAAACCATATGCCAAATATAGCGCCTGAATGCGCACAAGGCATTCATCGTCTACGTCTAGCGGAAAATCACGCTCGGTTGCCTCGTATATCATTTGGTCAGCTCCACAGCCAGCAGATTTAAGAGCTGAAGCATTGAGTCAACGTCCTTTGCGGATCCCATGCAGGCGGAGGAATGGATATAACGACACGGCAATGAAACAGACGCCGCATAAGCACCGATGCCGCGGCGCTGCATAGCGCCCGCATTGTTACCGCCAGCGATCTTGTTCTTTGTTTGCGCAGGGATGGCGGCATCATCGGCCCATTTCCTGATGCGCTGATACAGGTCGGCGTCGTACATCGTAGCGCCGTCTGCAAAGGAAACGACGGCGCCCTTGCCGACACAGCAAACAGAATTCTGTTCGTTACTGCCGGCGGTATCGGCGGCGGTGGTGGCGTCGATGGCAATAACGTAGTCGGGCTGTATTTGTTCGGTGGCGATGCCGGCACCGCGAAGACCCAGTTCCTCCTGGACGGAGAAGGATAGCCAAACATCGCGCTCCGGCTGGTGCTTAGCCATTTCCAGCAACAGCATACAGCCAACGCGATCGTCCACCGCCTTACCTCGGAACAGGTCGTCATTGATGCGGATCAGGTCGGCGTCAAAGGTGCCGCACTCCCCTACCCTAACCTGTTTTTCGGCGTCTTCCTTACCGGTTGCGCCGATGTCGATGCGTAGGGAATCGGTAGATGGCACTTTTTTCATTTCATCACCGCTGCACATATGCATCGCCTTACCACCGATCACGCCGATGGTATGACCAATGCGTACACGATGACCGAACAGCGCGTCACCGCTGATACCACCCACCGTGCTGAAGCGCAGGGTGCCGTCATCGTAGATGTGGGTGACGATGAATCCCACCTCATCCATATGGGCGTCAAACTGAACCCTATGGGTGGCAGGTGCCTTTCCGATGAGGTGCACCAGCACATTGCCGATGGAATCGGTATGAATCTCCATGGGCGTATCCGAGAGATGCAACTGTTCCAGAATATAGTCGCGCACGTCGTCCTCGTGTCCGGAGACACCGTCCAGATTACATAAAGAGGCTAACAGATCGAAATTCATTTGTTCAAACCTCCTTTGCGAATGTATGCGGCCATCAGGTTTCCAACGGCAGCAACGTCCCATACGTCGATCATTTCCACAGGTGTATGCATATACCGTTGCGGGATGGATAAAAGTGCGCTGGGGATGCCCAGCAGACAGCCGCTGATATGGTCGGCATCGGTGCCTGTGCCGCCACCCATCACCTCGTATTGGTAAGGAATACTATTATCTTTAGCCAATTCGAGCAGGGTGTCAGACATGGCGGTATTCAAAATGGGAGAAATACCGATCATTGCGCCCTTGCCCATTTTACCGCATTTGTGCGGGTCCGCATCATGAGTTACGGCAAAGCTGACGTCGGTGATAATGGCCGCGTCAGGCTGTATGAGGCGCGCGGCAGGATCCGAGCCGCGACAGCCGATCTCCTCCTGTACGCAGAAGGCGACGGCAACGTTCACGTGAATATCTTTATCTAATTGGCGCAGGCAGTGAAGAATGGCCGCCATACCGGCACGATCATCCAGCGCCTTGGAGCATACAATATGGTCGTTCATCTGGCAGAAATGAGGGGCAAAGGTAACGCGACTGCCCAGAGGAATGTTTTTCTTTGCTTCGTCGGCGGTTATGCCTACGTCGATGCCACGGTCGGACAGTTTCGGCAGTTCGCCATCCTTGTCGGCCAGATGAGGGGGTGTGGAGCAGAACACGCCGCGATAATCTGCGTTGCCGTGAACGATAACCTCCTGGGCGGTCAGAACACGTCCGTCTATGCCTCCGGCGGCATTAACGTACACAAAGCCGTCGTCGTCAATATGGGTGACGAGGAATCCAATCTCGTCCATGTGCGCTTCCAGCATAATGGTGGGCGTATTCGGGTTGATGCTGCGGAAATAGCCGATGACGTTTCCCATCCGGTCCACCGTGATGTCGGTGGCGTATTGACCGAGAAGTTCAACGGCTAAATCGCGGATCGGCTGCATACCGGCGGCGCCGGGGGTGCAGCACAGTTTGGATAAATCCTGTACAATCTGTTTCATAGTCAAATCCTTTCTCAATTCGGAAGTGCATTGACCAGGTCGCGGAAATGCTTTCCGCGTTCCTCAAAGTTCTTATACATATCGAAGCTGGCGCTGGCGGGCGACATAAACACGATGTCACCGGATTTGCTGATCTCGTCAGCGGTGGCTACCGCTTCTGCCATATCGCGGACACGGTAGATCGGCATATCGGAATGGGCGCGGATAGCCTGTTCAATGGCAGACGCCGTAGCACCCATCAATATGGCCGCTTTGACCTTTTCGGCGGCCACGGGACCCAGCGGGTCGTAAGGGATATTCTTGTCATAGCCGCCGGCGATGAGGATCACCTTTTGCGAAAAAGCGTTTAATCCCGCTATGGTGCGGGACGGACTGGAACCGATGGAATCGTTATACCAACGGACGCCGTCGCGCTCGCGCACCAGCTCACAGCGGTGTGCGACACCGCCAAAGGCCTGTGCAAATTGCTTGATGCGTTCGGGGGCTACCTTGCCCCACACGGCGGCGATAGCAGCCATATAGTTTTCCACGTTATGGATGCCGGGTATCTTAATATCCGATGCATTCATCACGACGGTGTCAACACCGTTGTCAGAATAAACGATGTCGTTGTTTTCATTAAGCCAACAGCCCTTGTTCAGGCGCTGACGGCGAGAGAATTGCCACAGGGGCGCGGGACAATGTTGTGCATAGTCGGCGGTGATGTCATTGTCCGCATTCAGCACCGCACGGTCCGAGGCAGTCTGATGTGCTACCAGATTTAGCTTTGCGTTGATATATTCCTGCATATCGGTATGCCAGTCCAGATGATTGGGCGCCACGTTGGTCACTACGGCAACGTGGGGTGACTGGGTCATCCCCGTCAACTGAAAGCTGGAGAGTTCGACCACGGCGGCATCATTGGCTTGAATCTCCTCTACGTAAGGAAGTAGGGCACGACCGATGTTACCGCCTACAAAGGTTTTTACACCACCGGCATCCAACAAACCGGCGATGATGGTGGTGGTGGTAGTCTTGCCGTCCGAACCGGTCACGGCATAGATCGGCGCAGGGCACAGCTCGAAGAACAGTTCCATCTCGCTGGTGACGCGAACACCCTTTGCTCTCGCAGACTCAAACTGAGGCAGATACGGCTTCATACCCGGGGTGCGCAGCACGAGATCCACGTCCAGATGGTCAAGGTAATGCTCGCCCAGACACAGCTCGGCGCCTGCCTCCTTCAGTTTTACGGCGGTGTCACCCAGCTCCTGCTCACTGCGCCTATCACACGCCATCACGTGAGCTCCGGCTTTTAGAAATTGCAATACAACCGGGGTGTTGTTCGTACCGATGCCGCAGATGGCGACTCGCTTGCCGCTAATATTGTCAAAGAATAACTCTGCCTTTGTCATACCATGAACTCCTTGAAATATTTAGTATACTTATTATAATACTCTACGAGAGAAATAGCAAGAGTAAGTTGCCGCTTTTCGGCACAAAGAGAGAATAAAGTATAAATTTTTTATGAACTTGGTAAAACAGATATTGCTGAACCCTGCCTATGCTGTTATAATATTGCCAGAACGGATGTGATAATGATGTTTTATTATGAAGATTTGTCCTGCCCCGTTTGCGGAAAAGCCTTTACTGCAGAAGATGATATAGTGGTCTGCCCCGAGTGCGGCCTTCCCCACCATCGTGCCTGCTGGCGGATCGATAACCGCTGTCACGCTCATGCGGATCACGGCACCGAGCGGCAGTGGTCCCGCGAGAGCGCCGCGAAGGAAACGGGACGAAAGGCAACCACCCCGATAGAGGAGCCGAAAAACAGCCAGGTGTGTCCTCGATGCTTCACCAAAAATGCCGAATTTGCTGAAATCTGTTCCCATTGCGGGCAAATCCTGCACCCGGCCAATTGGAGTGTCGTTGAGGAGAACGATCGCCCGCGTGAGGAGAATTATACGCCCTATCGTGCCCCGTATGATAGCCGTGAGAATCGGTATTCTCCCGTGGACCGCATCGGCGAGCACTCTGCAGCAGAATTGGCGGCGGTTGTAGGGATGAATTCTGACTACTATCTGCCCCGCTTTCGTCTGGCGGCTTCCGGAGAGGGCGGCGGTTGGCACTGGGCGGGCTTTTTGCTCGGTCCGCTATGGCTACTGTATCGTAAGCAGTATTTACTGGGTACCTTTATGTTCGTTATGCAGACACTGCTCAGCATACTGACCTCTATCCTGTATCTGCCGATGAATTCGGCGCAGACAAGCCAGGAATTGATGGAGGCTACCGTGCAGGTGGCCGCTCACCCGATGTTTTTCCCTGTTTGGGTATTGAGCTCCGTCTTGTTTGTGGGGCGGCTGCTGCTGGGTTTGCGTGGTTCTAATTTGTACTATTATCATTGTACCCGAAGGATTCAGGCTGCCAAGGCGAAATATTCTGATATTTCCTCCTCGGAGCTGGCGACCTTCGGCGGTACCTCTATCGGTTTGATATTGGTGCTGTTCGTCATCTCAATGCTGGTTAACAGTATGGTTTCTGCGCTTTTGTTGCAGTAAATAACTCGGTCGGAGTCGGGCAGAGCGCTTGGCTTCGACCGTTTGTTTTAGATGTTGCGTTTTTTAGAAATAGTAGTATAATAGTGTCAAGATATTAATTAAGGGTGTGTTGTTATGACCTACACGAATTTTTTGGGTAAAGACAATTTGACCATGCTGACCGATTTCTATGAGCTCACTATGGCCAATGGCTTTTTTAACACCGGTAACGGTGAAAAAACGGTATATTTCGACCTGTTTTTCCGTACAGTACCCGATAAGGGTGGCGTAGCCATTGTGGCGGGTATTCAGCAGGTCATTGATTACATCAGGGATCTGAAGTTCACAGATGAAGATATTGAATACCTGCGGAGCAAAAAGCTGTTTGACGAGCAGTTCCTGGAGTACCTGCGCAGCTTTGAGTTTTCTTGTGATATCTGGGCCATTCCCGAGGGTACGCCCGTTTTCCCCTATGAGCCGCTCATTACGGTGCGGGGTCCTGCCATTCAGGCACAGTTTATCGAAACTATGTTATTGGTGCTGGTGAATCACCAGTCCCTCATCGCTACCAAGGCCAGCCGAATCGTCCGCGCAGCACAGGGGCGCCCTGTGATGGAGTTCGGCTCTCGCCGCGCGCAGGGCTGTGACGGTGCCATCTATGGTGCCAGAGCCTCCTATATTGCCGGCTGCTGCGGCACTGCCTGTACCATTGTGGACCGTGAATTCGGCATCCCCGCCCTGGGCACTATGGCCCATAGCTGGGTACAGCTGTTTGATACCGAGTACGAGGCGTTTAAGGCGTATGCTGAGAATTACCCCGACAACTGTACGCTGTTGGTAGATACCTTCAATGTACTCAAATCGGGTGTTCCCAATGCCATTAAGGTGTTCAACGAGGTGCTGGTGCCCAACGGCCACCGTCCCCGTGGCATTCGCATCGACTCCGGTGACATCACCTACCTTAGCCGTAAGGCGCGTAAGATGCTGGATGATGCCGGCTTCCCCGATTGCAAAATTACGGCTTCCAACTCGCTGGATGAGTACACCATCCAGGATATGATTCGCCAGGGCGCGTGCGTGGACAGCTTCGGCGTCGGTGAGCGGATGATCACCGCTTCCAGCGCGCCGGTGTTCGGCGGCGTGTATAAGCTGGCGGCGGTGGAGCAGGACGGACAGATCGTGCCCCGCATTAAGGTGAGCGAGAACGTTGCCAAGATCACCAACCCCGGCTTTAAAAAGGTGTGGCGTTTGTTCGATAAGGAAAATAACAAGGCGATTGCGGACATTATCTGCCTAGCGGATGAGATCATCGACGATACACAGCCCTACGAGATCTTTGACCCCGAGCACATCTGGAAGCGCAAGATCGTGACCAACTTTAAGGCGGTACCGCTGATGGTGCAGCTGTTCGACCACGGTGAGTGTGTATACGACTCCCCCACCGTTGAGGAGATTCGCGCGTATTGTAAGGAACAGATGGACACCATGTGGGATGAGGTGCTCCGTTTTGAGAATCCCCATAAGTATTACGTTGACCTGTCCCAGCCGCTGTGGGATATGAAGAATCTGCTGTTGCTAAAACACGGCTTCGGCGACTAATCAGGAATCAGGAGGTGCAGAACGATGAAGATGGAGCTACCCGTCCCCGTTCTGCACTCTCTTTTTGCCCTAAATCAGGCGGGCTATGAGGCCTACGTGGTTGGCGGTTGCGTGCGTGACATTATGATGGGAAAAGAACCACAGGATTGGGACATCACCACCTCTGCCCTGCCGGAGGAAACCTTGGCGGTGTTCCAGTCGTATCGCACCATCGAAACGGGTATTCGTCACGGAACGGTTACGGTTATAATCGAGGATATATCGCTGGAGATCACCACCTATCGCGTGGACGGCGACTATTCGGACGGTCGGCATCCCGACGCGGTTTCCTTTACCCGTTCATTAAAAGAGGATCTGCGCCGTCGCGATTTCACCGTGAACGCTATGGCGTATCACCCGCATTGTGGCTTGGTAGATCCCTTCCACGGACAGCGGGATCTGAAACGCAAAGTGATACGTTGCGTGGGTGATCCGAAGAAACGGTTTCACGAGGATGCCCTGCGTATTCTGAGAGGACTGCGTTTCTCCTCTACCTTGGGTTTTTCTATCCATCCTGCTACGGCAAGCGCCATTCATCGTCTGAGTGATACGCTATCTCGGGTTTCGATCGAGCGGGTATCGACAGAATTCTTAAAACTCCTGTGCGGACAGAACAACCAAGTGGTATTAGCTCACTATCCCGACGTTTTATCCACAGTATTATCGGATATGAATCTTACGAAGAATGTGGAATGGCTCGTGTTTGACGATCCGCTTAAGAATATGACCGTTCTGCTGTTCGATACAACGCCGGAGACGGCTAAAGAGGTCTGCAAGCGGCTCAGACTCAGTAACCGTATGACCGAGGACGTTGTCGCTCTGGTGCGGCATCGCAAATTACCGTTGGAGCCAACAAGAAGTTGTGTCCTTCGTGGGCTCCACGTGTTGGGACCGCGGCTGGTGAGGGAGCTTATTGCTATAAAAACCGTTACCGATTCCATCGAAAGCGATGAGTTTTGCGCCGTCTGGGAACGGCTGATTGCGGATAACGATTGCTGTTATCAGCTCAAGGACTTGGCAGTCAATGGAGAAGACTTGCTGTCGATCGGCATTTCCGACGGACCGGAGCTGGGAGCGGTACTGGATAGATTACTCAACGCCGTGATGGATGGCGTATGTCCCAATCAAAAGGAAGAATTGCTAAAATTGGCAACAAAAAAGCCTGTGCAGTGATGCACAGGCTTTTTCAGTTAGTATCCAAGAGATTTGCCGACCAAAATTACGGTGATTCTGTCGGGCACCCGCTGCTGACCGGAAACCAGATAGTTACAGCAGATACGGGCAGGGCTGTGGCAACCATCGGTCATACCGCCGTCCAGTCCCATACATACGCCCATCCGATGACAGTAGGTGTCGCAGTTAAGACGCTTTGTGTTCAGAGGCGCGGCAATGGTCTTGACGCGGCGAACGGCGGCGGTCAGGTCGGGAACGATCTTGTTGATGCCGACCACCATAATCACCTTTTTAGGCCCGAAGGTGATGGCGGAGATTCGGTTGCAGTTGCCGTCCACGTTGTACAGTTCACCTTGCTCTGTGACGGCGTTGGAGGAGCAAAGGTACACATCGGCTTGACCGCCGTCCAGCGTGACCTGCTGACGCTGCTCGGGAGTCAGCGACGGGTCGTTACGATCCAAATACCGATAATTGCCGCTTTGGATCAGGTCGATGACGCCGGTTTCGACCAAAGACATTGAGCCGCCGGTAGCGATGGTGCATCCGTCGATCAGCATACTCTTTACGAGAGGCGCTACCGCTTCTTTGGACTCCACGTACTCCACGGCAATGCGATTTTTGCGCAGGTTTGTAATCACTTTGTTGATGGTTTCGGTCATATCACAACACCCTTTCTGCTATTGAAATCAATTGGATAATTTGATACAATGAAGTATATTGATGGGAGGTACACGCTATGTCATTCATCTGCACGCTATGTCCCAGACAATGTGGGGCGGAACGCACGCAACAGAATAATATCGGCGGATACTGCGGAATGCCGTCATCGCCTGTTGCGGCCAGAGCGGCTCTGCACTATGGTGAGGAGCCTTGCATCAGCGGTACAAAGGGTTCCGGTGCGGTGTTCTTCTCGGGTTGCACTATGGGCTGCTTGTTTTGCCAAAACGAAAGCATCAGCCACCAGCGAAAGGGAAAAGCGATCACTGTAGAGCGCTTGGCGGACATCTTTCGCGAGCTGGAGCAGACGGGTGCTCATAACATTAACCTCGTTAACCCCACTCATTATGCGGTTTCCATCTGTAAAGCGCTGGAACTTTACAGACCAAACGTGCCGATCGTATACAATTCCAGCGGCTATGAGCGGGTTGAAACGCTGAAAATGCTGGACGGTCTGGTGGACGTCTATTTGCCGGACTGCAAATACGTGGACAGTGACCTATCCTCTGTCCTTTCGGATGCGCCTGATTATTTCCGTTATGCCTCCGAGGCTATCAAGGAGATGGTGAAGCAGACGGGACCGGTGCGGTTGAATGATGAGGGTATCGCGCAAAAAGGCACCATCGTCCGTCATCTGGTTCTGCCCGGACACACCAAAAATTCCATTGACGTCCTAAATTGGCTGACAACGGTTGAGGACGTCTGGGTTAGTTTAATGTTTCAGTATACACCTTGCGGTGATTTAGGGGATCACAAAGAATTAAAACGCCCCCTCACCCGACGCGAGTGTGACAAGGTGTGGGGGCATTTAGCGGATATTGGACTAAACGGCTACGTTCAGGATCGAGAAAGCCACGGAATCGAGATGATTCCGGCATTCGATTTAACGGGTATCTGATTATTTGAGCATCACGTAGCCCATCTTCTTCTGTGCCTTTGCCAGCGTTCTGGCGGCGACGTACTGCGCCTTTTCGGCACCGTCTTTCATCAGTTGGGTCAGCTGTGCCTTATCGGCCATCAGAACGGCCAGGCGCTCCTGGATGGGGCGCAACTCCTCTGCCACAGCCTCGCCTACGGCGGTCTTGAAGTCGCCGTATCCGCGACCGGCGAACTCGGCCTCGATCTCGGCATAATTCTTATTGGTAATGGCAGAGTAAATCTCCATCAGATTGTTGATGCCGTCCTTGCCCTCGGCGTAACGGACGCAGGCCTCGCTGTCGGTGACGGCGCGGCGGAACTTGCGCAGAATGGTGTCCTTATCGTCCTTGAGAGAGATGTAGGAATTGACGTTTTCATCGGACTTGGACATCTTCTTGGTGGGATCCTGAAGGGAGCGAACACGCGCGCAGGTCTGCATAATGTAAGGCTCGGGAATGGTGAAGGTGTTACCGTATACGCCGTTAAAGCGCTCGGCAATATTGCGGGTGAGCTCACAGTGCTGCTTTTGATCCGCACCAACGGGCACGTAATCGGCCTGATACAGCAGGATATCCGCCGCCATCAGGGACGGATAGGCAAACAGACCCAGGTTGATGTTGTCGGCGTGCTTTGCTGACTTATCCTTAAACTGAGTCATACGGGAGAGCTCGCCGAACTGGGTGTTACAATTGAGCAGCCAGCACAGCTGGGAATGAGCCGGCACATGGGACTGGACGAACAGCAGATTCTTCTCGGGGTCCAGACCGATCGCCAGCAGCAGCGCAAACATCTCGGTGATCTGCTGACGCAGCTTGGCAGGGTCCTGGCGCACGGTGATGGCGTGCAGATCGGCCACAGCGTATATTCCGTCAAACTCATCCTGCATCCGCACCCAGTTGCGCTGTGCGCCCAGATAGTTGCCCAAAGTAGGGGTGCCGGTGGGCTGGATAAGACTTAACATTCTTTTTTTGCGTACGATTTCGGTGTTTTGGTTGTCCATAATGATTCCTCACAATCATCTTTTTAAAAAGTTATCTATATATTACCACACATCCGTTGACATTTTCAATAGATAAATGTAAAATATAGAAGATTAGTTTTATATAGGAGGCTCCCTATGTCTGTATACAAGCAATTGGCAGAGGTTATGTTCCCCTACGTGACCATAACCCCCGCTGAATATGAAGAAAAATATCCCCTCCGCCAGCTGAAAGAGGGCGCCCGCGTAACGCGCATCGCTCCCTCCCCTACCGGCTATCTGCATTTGGGTACGTTCTTCACCTCTATGGTGAACCGTATGACGGCGGATGCTACCGACGGCGTTTTCTTTTTCCGGTTGGAGGATACTGATAAAAAGCGCGAGGTTGAGGGCGGTGCTGACGATATCCTTAAGGGTATGAACGACTTCGGCCTGACCATTGACGAGGGATTTGTGGCGCCCGGTGTGATCAAGGGCGACTACGGTCCCTATCAACAGAGCCAGCGAGCCTCCATCTACCACACCTACGTGAAGAGCTTGGTGGAGCAGAATCTGGCATATCCCTGTTTCTGCTCTGAGGAGCAACGACAGGCTGCCCGCGAACAGCAGGAGGCGGCTAAGGATCGCACCGGTTATTACGGGAAATACGCCATATGCCGCAACCTGACTGCCGAGCAGGCGATGGAGAAGATACAGCAGGGCGCGCCCTATGTGGTTCGTCTGCGTTCTATGGGTAGCGAGGAGCATCGCATTAAGTTTGACGATATGATCAAGGGCACCATTGAGATGCCCGAGAACGACGAGGACATCGTACTGCTTAAGTCGGACGGCATCCCCACCTACCACTTTGCCCACGCTGTGGACGACCACTTGATGCGAACGACCCACGTGATTCGCGGTGACGAGTGGATCTCCTCTGTGCCGAAGCATCTGCAGCTGTTTAAGACCCTGGGCTTTAAGCCGCCCAAATACGCCCACGTCAGCCCCATTATGGTGGAGGACAACGGCAACAAGCGTAAGCTGTCCAAGCGTAAGGATCCCCAGGCGGCTATGCACTTCTACGCACAGCAGGGCTACCCTGCAGACAGCGTACTGGAATATCTGCTCACCATCGCCAACAGCGACTTTGAGGACTGGCGGCGTGGCAATCAGACGGCTCCCCGTTCTGCATTTAAGTTTAATCTGAAGAAGATGAGCGTGTCGGGTGCGTTGTTCGACTTGGTAAAGCTCAACGACGTGAGCAAGACCACCATCGCCCGTATGGATGCTCAGACCGTTACGGATAAGGTGATCGCCTGGGCCGAAGAATACGACGAGGCGTTTGCCGAATTGCTCAAGCGCGATCCCGACTACACCCTGCGCATCTTCTCCATCGACCGTGGCAACGCCAAGCCCCGTAAGGACATCGCCAAGTGGAGCGAGGTGCCTGAGTACGTCTCTTTCTTCTTTAAAGAGACCTATCAGAACGCTTTGGAGCTGCCCGAGACCATCTCCCCTGCTGATGCGGCGGCCATTCTGGCTAAGTATGCGACGGTATACGACGCATCCGAGGATAAGGACGCGTGGTTTGCCACCGTTAAGAGTATCTGTGAGGAGTTGGGCTTCTGTCCCGACGTTAAACAGTATAAGGCGGATCCCTCCCTGTGGAAGGGTCACGTGGGCGACGTCAGCACTGTCTTGCGTATTGCGATGACCGGACGCCGCAACACCCCCGATCTGTGCTCCATTATGCAGACCTTGGGTGTCGATGAAGTAAATGTCCGTCTGCAGACGGCAATCAACGCGTTTTCTAATTGAGTTTGAGGTGATTTAAGCTATGGCAGAGAATACGAATTTTATCCACGCCATTATTGACGAAGAACTGTCCGAGGGCGGTCGTTGCTACGGCAAAAAGGTTCACACCCGTTTTCCGCCCGAGCCCAACGGCTACCTGCACATCGGTCATGCCAAGGCGCTGTGCATTGATTTCGGTACAGCGCTGAAATACGGCGGTCTGTGCAACCTGCGTATGGATGACACCAACCCCACCAAAGAGGACGTCGAGTATGTGGACGCCATCAAAGAGGACATCCACTGGCTGGGCTTTGACTGGGGCGACCGCTTCTATTACGCGTCCGACTATTTTGAGGTTATGTACGAGCAGGCTGTGGGTCTGATTAAAAAGGGTTTGGCCTACGTCTGTGAGCAGACCCCCGATCAGGTGCGCGAAAACCGCGGTGATCTGACCCATCCTGCGGTCAGCCCCTACCGCGATCGTCCCATTGAGGAGAGCCTGGACTTGTTTGCCCGTATGCGTGCCGGTGAATTTGAGGACGGTCGTATGACCCTCCGTGCCAAGATCGACCTGACCAGTGGCAACTTCAATATGCGCGATCCGGTCATCTACCGCATTAACCATTGTCACCATCATCGCCAGGGAAATAAGTGGTGCATCTATCCCATGTATGATTTTGCCCACCCCATTGAGGATATGATGGAGCACATCACCCACTCCCTCTGCTCTCTGGAGTTTGAGGATCACCGTCCGCTGTACAATTGGGTTGTGCAGAACGTGGATATTGAGGCCGACCCCCGCCAGATCGAGTTCGCTCGTTTGGGTATCAACTACACCGTGATGTCCAAGCGTAAGCTGCGCAAGCTGGTGGAAGAGAACTACGTGTCCGGCTGGGATGACCCGCGGATGCCCACTCTGTGCGGTCTGCGCCGCCGCGGCTATACTGCCAACTCCATCCGCACCTTCTGCGATCGCATCGGTGTTGCCAAGGTGCCGAACACCGTTGAGGTGGCTCTGTTGGAGGCCTGTCTGCGTGAGGATCTGAACGAGAATGCGCAGCGCGCCATGGCGGTGCTTCGCCCCGTTAAGCTGACCCTGACCAACTATCCCGATGATCGGAGTGACGTATTCACGGTTGAGAACAATCCCGCAAAGCCTGAGGATGGTACCCGCGAGGTTACCTTCTCCAAGCACCTGTGGATCGAGGCAGACGACTTTATGGAGGAGCCGATTCCGAAGTATTTCCGTCTGTTCCCCGGCAACGAGGTTCGCTTGAAGGGCGCTTACGTGATTAAGTGCACCGGCTGTGTCAAGGATGATGACGGCAACGTAATTGAGGTGCTGGCTGAGTATGACCCCGACAGCAAGGGCGGCAACACCGCAGACGGTCGTAAGGTGAAATCCACCATTCATTGGGTGGATGCCGCTACTGCCGTAGACGCGGAGGTGCGGCTGTATTCCAACCTGTTCGCCGATGCTGATCCCGATGGCGGCGATAAGGATTTCTTGGAATGCCTGGCTGACAACTCTCTGGAAACCCTTCAGAACTGCAAGCTGGAGGCCGCTCTTGCGAACGCCGAGGCGCCGGCATCCTATCAGTTTATGCGACTGGGTTATTTCTGCGTGGATAACAAGGATAGCAAGCCCGGACAGCTTGTGTTCAACCGTTCCGTATCGCTGAAGGATAGCTTTAAAGCAAAATAATCGTATAAGAAAGGCCTGCGCTAATGCGCAGGCCTTTCTTAATGCAGTTTATTAATAAAATCTGTGAAATAGGTGGGTAATTCGCTTTCAAAATACAATTCCTCGCCGGTGATGGGATGCACAAAGCCAACGCATTTGGCGTGCAGGCATTGTCCATTGAGGTTTTGGCAGATCTTTGGCTGTTTCTCGGCACCGTACACGGTGTCTCCCGCCAACGGATGACCAATGTGTGCCATATGCACGCGAATCTGGTGAGTACGACCGGTCTCCAGCTTCAGTCGCATATGGGTGTAGCCGGAATAACGCGCCAGCACCTCATAATGGGTCACAGCTTCCCTTGAGTTGGTGGAGATAACAGCCATCTTTTTGCGATTATGAGGATGACGACCGATGGGCGCATTGACGATTCCGGAGTCATTTTTCGGATGACCTACAACCACAGCCTCATATATGCGGGTAAAGGAATGTTCCTTGATCTGCTCGGCTAATCCCTGGTGGGCGGCATCGCTTTTCGCCACCATCAGAAGCCCGCTGGTGTCCATATCAATGCGGTGCACGATACCGGGGCGCAGGACGCCGTTAATGCCCGACAGGCTGTCACCGCAGTGGTACATAAGGGCATTGACCAACGTCCCCGAATAATGTCCGGCGGCGGGATGCACCACCATACCTTTCGGTTTATTTACCACTAAAAGGTGCTCGTCCTCATAGACGATTTCCAGCGGGATATTCTCCGCTTCGATTTCGTATGCCACGGGATCGGGAACCGCGACCTGCACGGTCGTTCCTTCTTTTAGTTTATCTTTCTTATTCAGAATCTTATCCCCTGCGGTGACCAGTCCATCCTCGATCCACTGTTGCGCCGATGAGCGGCTCACGTCCAATTCTTGTGCAACCAATGAGTCCAGTCGAGTGGAGGACTGTTCCGCTGTGACGGTCCATTCATAGGTTTCTGCCATAGCTTACTCCCCTTTTTTGCTTATGCCGAGGATAGCGGATACCGATAGATCCTCGTACGGTTTAAAACGGAACAGAATGAAAAAGGCCAGTAAGAACGTGGCAATCACCACATAGCAATCTGCTATGTTGAAGATGGGGAAATCAATTAATTTGAAGTAGAGGAAATCCACCACGTAGCCGAGAGCGATGCGATCGATCATATTCCCTATTGCACCCGCAAGGCAGAGATAGCAGCTGAACCGAAACAGACCATTCTGTCGTAAGGGCGATTTTGCCAGCATCCATACGAGAACGACGGTGAGGATGATGGACAGCGGGATATAAATCCAGCGCATATGCTGCATGAGACCGAAAGCGACACCATTATTCTCCAAATAATGCAGTTCAAACACCTCCTCGATAATGGGAACGGTGTGCCCGCCGGAGAGATAGACGGTCGCTAGGTGCTTGCTATACTGATCGATGACGATCAAAAGTGCGGATAGCACGATGTAAAATACGGTGATCATAGGGGCCTCCTCGTTTTGTAAAAATAGGGATCGGAGTCGTAGGACCCGATCCCTATTTATCAGTCTTTAATCTCAAGGGCAGAAAAATCCGGAATGTCGTGAGGTATATCCTCTTCCTCAATCTCCTCGATTAAGGTGACGGGCTCCTCAACAGGCTGCTCAATCGGCGTCGCTTCGTGCTTGATCTCGGCGGCGGGAACAGAATCCTCCAGCACACCGATCAGGGTCAGATGCTCACGGTAGGTGGAGAGCAGCTTGGCCTTGAAATCGGCGACCTCCTGCTTAACGCGGCGCAGCTCCTCCTGCTCGGCGGCAGTATCCTGCAGCGCCTGCTCGCGCATTTTGTCAGCCTCAATGCGGGCAGCATCCAGAATGTCGTCAGCCTGCTTGCGTGCATCAGAGATGACCGATTCGCTCATCCGTTGGGCGCTGATCAGGGCGGAGCGAATGCTGTCCTCCTGATTGCGGTAATCCACGATGGTTTCGGCCAGTACCTGCATCTTACGACCGTTTTCGTCGTTGATGGCGGTCAGTTCCTCCACTACGTCCGCGCAACGATCCAAGAACTCGTCTACTTCGATGGTTTTGTAACCGCCCATAGAGCGGGTGAATTTCACTTCACGAATTTCTTTTGCAGTCAGCATAGAAAATACCTTCCTAAATACATTTTCTGGCCGTCAGAATTAGACGTCCTTTTTTCGTTGGGGGTCCAATGGAATCCACCAAATAGCGACCCATACCCCTGACGGATATGGTACAGGGTGCCGTAACGGATAAAGAAACGGATTCGACCGGTAAATGGTCCACCGATACCAGACCCATTCGGATGGACTCGGCAGCCTTTTCCCGGGAAAACCGCGTAAGGCACTTCAGTACCGCATCCAGGCGAGGGGACGCCACTGTGTCGTGTATCTCCTCGTATTCTCTGTGAATCGGTAAATCGCCGTCGTAGTTGAGTTCCGGCGTGACGCCTTCCCCACCCACGCGGTCGATCTGCTCGCCCACATAGTCAGCTACCTCTAACCGAACGAATACTACCGCCAACCCATCTCCGCACAGTATATCGCCGATCTTATCCCGACGTATGCCGACGGACATCAGCGTGCCCAAAAAATCTCTGTGGGTCAGGTGCGCTATTGGGCGATACCGAAAGGCAATCGACGTGATAGGCGGCTGCAGATCGTCAACGGAGTAATAGTCGGGATAGGCGGACAGCAGGCAGCGCTCCGCGCTGTCGTATCCGCCGATGAAGGCGTAACAGGTTGAGGAGAAATGAGATAAATGTTTACGCAGTACTGCCTGCTCGTGCAGATCCAAAAAACCTAAATAACAGGGCGCGCAATGTTTATCACACTGTTCCAGGATGTCCTCCGCACGGGAAAGCAGCAAGTGATCACTTGTATCAGAAGTAGAGGCCATTGTTCTCCAATTCATCCAGCAGATCGCCCATCAGACCTACGTTGTAGGGAGTGATGATAAAGGTGCAGTTGGCAACCTTTTTGATCTGACCGTCGTTGGCATAGGCAACACCGCTCAAAAAGTCCAGGATGCGGCGGGCCACGTCCTTGTTAGCGGACTCCAGGTTCAGCACCACGGTGCGCTTGGCATTCAGGTGATCCGCCACAGCGCTGGCGTCGTCAAAGCGCTCGGGCTTAACCAGAACCACCTGCAGCTGAGCGGTGGCGTGGATGTTGACGACCTTGTTGCCTTTGCGGGGAGCCTCAATGGAAACCTCCTCAATGGAATCGTTGCGCTTCTTAACGCCGGGCAGGGTCTCCTCTTCCATCATGTCGAGATCTTCGTCCATGTCGGCGTCCATGCCCCACAGTTTACCGAAAATACCCATAGTTGTGTCCTCCTGTATATTTAATATTGTCTTTCACCAAATAATGCGGAACCGATCCGCACAATGCCGGAACCCTCCAGTATGGCTTCGCGGAAATCACCCGACATACCCATAGACAATTCCTGCATACTTATATTATCTATTTTTTTACCTCTAATGTCAACAAACAGTTGATACATTTTTGAAAAAATTGCTCTTTTTTCGCTTTCTTTCTCCAAAATCGGAGGTATTGTCATTAATCCGTACACAGAAACGCCCTTTAAGGGAGATATCTGGTACAGCAATTCCTCCAATCTGTCGGGAGCGATACCGGACTTGGCCTCTTCCCCGCCGATGTTGACCTCCACCAGGATCGGGGTCACAATGCCTAACTGCTCGGAGTGTTTGGAGATAGCCTCCGCCACACGAAGGCTGTCCACGGAGTCGATGGCGTCCACCTTGCTGACGATCTGGCGCACCTTATTGGTTTGCAGATGACCGATTAAATGCACGTCGGTGTTGACAAGGTCCAACTGTTCCCTTTTCTTCAAGAACTCCTGAACGCGGTTTTCGCCGATTAAATTAACTCCCAGGTGGAGGGCGGCATTGATACGTTCCGCGTCGACGGTCTTGGTGACCGCCATCAGTTTGACCTCGTCGGGGGAGCGACCCGCATCGCAGCACGCCTTGTCGATCTGCTCCCGAATCCGAGAGAGATTATCGTAGACCAGTCGCTCAGCGTATGATTTTTCCGTCATACAGATCCTTACCTCCTACAATAATGTCGTCGTACATACGCAGGTAGCCCTCCTCCTCCACGACGGCGCACACGGAATACTCCGCAGGCTCGCTGTAGAGCTGCTCGATTTTGCGGAAAGAAACCACGTTTCCGGCACGTACGTAGACGCCCGCCTGCTGGTTTTTGTCAATGATGATCGCGCGCTTCGGCACCTTGAGTCCGGTGTGCTCCACCAGCTGAATCTGCACGGCTTCCTTGCGGATGGTGGACAATTCCACAGACATATAATCGCAGCGGAACACCACGACCATATTACCGGAGCCATCCTTGTTGCAGGCATAGACCGTTGCGGGAACTGCCTCCTCCATCACCAAGGACATGCGTAGGGACATACTCTTGCCCACGCCGAGGATGTTGTAGTAATGGTCCGGTAGGATGCAGGCCATAAACCATTCGTATCCGCTGACGATCTTACCGCAGGAATCGCTATCCTCGGACGGATCCATATCGAGGTAGGACTGCAGTTTATCCACCGTGAGCTTTTTTAGCTGATCGGTTTTGAGCACCGATTCGTAGCCGTCGGTCTGATCGGCAAAATAGCCGGCAACCGGTGCGTAAACCTTTGATTTCGGTGGGTTATACTGAGATTTCAGTTGCTTCTTCTCATTTTTTAGTTGTTTAATTTTCTTACTGAGATCCACATTTTTTCCCGTTACCAATTGTTTCTTGCTCAGCAGGGACAGTATATCAAACTGAGCGGTATCAACATTATCAAAGGTGTTGTTGTCCGTATTTCGAATCAATTGATACAGCGTATTTTGAGTGGAACTGTTCACATTATCCAGTGATAGGCGACCGGAGGCAGCGTCAGCTTCAATGATAGTTAGTGCATCAATTTGAGTGTCAATTTCTTCAATTTTTTGATTGATGTGACCGCTGTTTTTGTCTTTATAAACGGAAGCGATAACACTGTTTTTGGCCACACGTGTACCGTTATCAACGGCGAAATAGGGGTAGCCGCTCTGCACGTCCGGAATCAATGTTTCCGTGCGGTATACCAGACCGCTGGTGTCAATCGTTTCGTATACGCTGTGCATAACTGCCAGTTCTGTGTCTACATCGGCGAAGACACTGCGATACGCCTGGTATCCCACGTAAAACAGCAATACGGCGCAAATCAACAGTGTGAGAACCGTTTGCAGTCCACGCTTTGATTTCTTTTTACTCACACAGTGTCCTCCCCTCTCAGAAATTTTGAATATGTATTGATGACGGCGTTAGCCAGGTCGTCGGTGGTTTTGTAGTCATCCACGTAAACAGTGTTTTGCGGCACCATTCTGCGGAACCACGACAGCTGTCGCTTGGCGTATCGTCTTGTCTGTTGACGAAGGCGGTCCGCCGCTTCCTCGAGTGTGCAATTGCCATCAAAATACGCTTGAAACTCCTTATATCCAATGGCTTGGGTGACGGTAGCATCGGGGTTGGTGGACAGTACCCTTTCCGCCTCGACCAGCAACCCGTCCTCCAGCATCAGCGTAACGCGTTTGTTGATGCGATCGTACAGCCGTTGCCGATCGCGGAAGTCAAGCACGAACAGGCACGGCTCATACGGTGACGGTACGGTGTGGGACAGTTCCGCCTGCTGCGAAATGGTCTTTCCCGTGGTGTCGTATACCTCGAGTGCGCGTATGATGCGATGCAGATCGTTAACGTGCAATCTTTCGGCGGTGATGGGATCGCAGGCATATAGTCGATTCCAAAGCGCTTGATTGCCGTCCTGCGCTGCCATTTCCAGATACCCTTGACGCAGTATGGGGTCGGGTTGTTCGTCAAACAGCTGACGGTTTTCCATAAATGATTGGATATACAGTCCGGTTCCACCGCACATGATCGGCGTTTTATTACGACGATAAATGTCCTCAAAAGCGACTGTGGCATCCTCTTGATACCGAGCCACGCTGTACACGCTGTCAAGCGGCAGAAATCCCATTAGATGGTGCGGAATGCCGCACATCTCATTCTCGTTTGGACGTGCTGTGCCAATGGAAACGTCGGCGTATACCTGCATAGAATCGGCGGAGACAACCTCACCGTCAATCGCCTGCGCCAGTGCGATAGCGAGCGCCGTTTTGCCCGATGCGGTCGGTCCGGCAATAATGGGATACCGTCTTGTGATCATGTGGCGCTCACCTCACTTCAAATATAAATCTATACGATACGACCAAACTGCTTTTCCAGTTCTTTTCTGGTCATTTCTACGCATACGGGACGACCGTGGGGGCAAAAGCGAATGGAATCGTCCAGTAGAACCTTTTTCGCCAGATCCAGCCATTCGGCGGATCGACCCGTATCACCGCCTTTGACGGCGGCTCTGCAGGCGGAGGAATGATAAATCCAGTCCAGCTTGCTGCTCTGCACCTCTCGGTTACCGCCCACAAACCCGGCGGCGATCTCCCGTATCGTGCTCTCAATATCGGCACCGGACAGAATCATCGGGAAGGTGCGAATCAGCACCGACTGCCCGCCGAAATCCTCCAACGTGATGCCGGCAGTCTTCAGTTCTTCCACCGACTCCAGCAGGGCGCTGTGCTCCTCACGGCTGACGGTTACGGCGAGGGGACTTAACAGAATCTGCTCATCCACTCTGGCCTGACTCTTTAACTGATTATACAGAATGCGCTCGTGGGCGGCATGCTTATCAATGATAAACAGACTCTCCCCCATCTGCGCCAGTATATACGTCTTAAACAGTTCGCCCAATACCAGCACCTCCGGCGGCTGCTCCATGACGGTCTGCTCGTTCATCTGGGCAGGCGGTTCGTCCGGCGTGACCGGCTTCGGCGCAGGGATGTAGGCAGGCAGGTCGTCGATCGTTACCTTGGGCGTTTCCACTTTTGCTGTTTCCATAGAGCCGTCATTAAGGCTCATAAGCGGGATAGAAACGGGTTTATCATCCACAGCCAGATTCAAGAAAGTGGGTTTCTTAACAACGGGCGGAGGCGAATAGACAGGCGCCGTTCTGATGGGTGCTGTCGGGGGCGGCGGGCTGACTGCCACTCTGTTTTCAACCTGCGGCAGAGACTGCCTAAACTCCATCTGACGGATGCTGTTGCGGCTCTCTAGAGCCGAGCGCACGCCATAGTAAATTGCGTCGAATACCGGCTTCTCGTTGATAAAGCGCACCTCGATTTTGGCTGGGTGCACGTTGGCGTCGACAGCCTCGGCAGGAAGACGGATGAATAACACACCTGCCGGAAAGCGTCCCACCATAATCATGCCCTTATAGGCGCGCTCCAGTGCCACCAAACCCGTCTGCGTCTTGACGTAACGGTTGTTGACGAAATAGTGCTGCATTGTGCGATTGGGGCGTGCATTCTCAGGCTTGCAGATAAAGCCGCTCACCTCGACACCGTTCATGGCATACTCAACGGGAATCAGCGTGGAGGCAAACTGCTTGCCGAAGACGGCGTGGATGCACGCCAGCAGCTGTCCGTCGCCGGGGGTCTGCATCTCTACCCTGCCGTTGCGGATAAAGGTGACCGAAATGTCGGGATGGGACAGCGCAAGCCGTTCAACAATACCGGCGACGGCGTTGCCCTCGCTGACGTCCTTCTTGAGGAATTTCATACGCGCGGGGATGTTGTAAAATAGATCCTCCACGACAAAGGTGGAGCCCTCGGCACAGCCGATGTCCTCTAACAGCACCTCTTCCCCGCCGTGGATAACGTAGTGGGTACCCACCATCTCACCGGCGGCACAGGTGACAAGATCCACCTTTGCCACAGCGGCAACAGACGCCAGCGCCTCACCGCGAAAGCCGAGAGTACCGATGGCGTTTAGGTCCTCCTCGGTGCGCACTTTACTGGTGGCGTGGCGGAGAAACGCCGTGGCCACGTCGTCGCGGTGAATGCCGCAGCCGTCATCGGTAATGCGAATATAGGACACGCCGCCATCGCGAATTTCCACCGTAACGTGCTTGGCACCGGCGTCGATGGTATTCTCCATCAATTCCTTAACAACAGAGGCGGGGCGCTCGACCACTTCGCCGGCTGCGATCAATTCGGCCACGTGTTTATCAAGGACTTTGATATTTGCCATGGGAACCCCTCCTAACGGGATTTAATAGGATTGTGCTTCTTTGACCAGGTCATACAACGTCTGCATCGCCTCGATGGGGGTCAGCACGTTGACGTCCATGTCTTTGAGCTTTGTAATGATGGGGTTGTCAACGCCGTCCAATAAAGAGAACTGGTCGCTCTCAGTGGCGGCGGAAACAACGGCGGGACGGGCAACACTCCCGTTACCGCCCTCAATGCTGCTCAGTACCTCTTTGGCGCGACGCACCACCTCATCGTTGATACCTGCCAGCTTCGCCACCTCGATGCCGTAGCTGTCGTCTGCAGGGCCGCGGACGATGCGGCGCAGGAAGGTGATGTCGTCTCCCCTCTTCTTGACGGCAATGTTATAGTTCTTTATGCAGTCGATCTCGTTCTCGATTGACGTTAATTCGTGATAATGAGTGGCAAACAGCGTCTTGGCGCCGATGCGCTTGGGGTTAGCGACGTATTCCAGCACGGCGCGGGCAATGCTCATACCGTCAAAGGTGGAGGTGCCGCGACCGATCTCATCAAATACGATCAGGCTGTTGGAGGTGGCGTTGCGCAGGATGGATGCCACCTCGCTCATCTCCACCATAAAGGTGGACTGTCCCGCCGCCAGGTCGTCCGAAGCACCAACACGGGTGAAGATGCTGTCCACAATACCAATGGTGGCGCTCTTGGCGGGTACGAAGCTGCCGATCTGCGCCATTAGGGTAATCAGCGCCGTCTGACGCATAAACGTGGATTTACCGGCCATATTGGGTCCGGTGATCAGCGCCACGCGGTTATCGCCGTTATCCAAATTGGTGTCGTTGGGAACGAACGGCGTGGAGGACAGCGACTCTACCACGGGGTGACGACCGCCGACGATAGAGATCCGACCGGACATATCCACCTCGGGACGGCAGTAATTGTGGCGCACGGCCACATTAGCCAGTGAGGTGAGCACGTCAAGCTTTGCCAGTGCCTCTGCGGTAGACTGGATGCGCACCAAATGGGCGGCAACCGCTTCACGAATTTGGGTGAATAGCTGATACTCCAGCGCGACGGCGCGATCCTTTGCGCCCAGTACGCGCGCCTCCAGTTCTTTCAGCTCCTGGGTTATGTAGCGCTCGGCATTCGCCAGCGTCTGTTTGCGGATGTAGTGATCGGGTACCTGGTCGCTGTACAAGCGGGAAATCTCAATGTAATAGCCGAATACACGGTTGTAGCCGACCTTCAGCGTCTTGATGCCGGTCTTCTCCTTTTCCTCAACCTCGATGCGGGTGAGGATGCCCTTGCCGTCGCTCATAATGGCGGTCAGCTCGTCCAGCTCGGCACAATAGCCGGGGCGGATCATACCGCCCTCGCGTACGGTGAAGGGAGGCTCTTCCACAATGGATGAGGCGATAAGCGCGCAGATGTCATCCAGCGGGTCAATGGCGTCGCGGATGGCACACAGCTCTTTGCTTTCCACCTGGGACAGAATCTGACGAATGGTGGGCATATGGGACAGCGTCTGGTGCAGAGAGCGCAATTCTCGTGCATTGGCGCTGCCGTAAACCACGCGGGTCATAATGCGCTCCAGATCGTAGATCTCGGACAGGCGCTCCTGTAGGTCGCTACGAAGCAAGGAGTGACGCACCAATTCGTCCACCGCGTTCAGACGCCGTGTGATGGGGGCGATCTGTACCAGCGGTTGTTCGATCCAACTGCGGAGCAGTCGCTTACCCATAGCGGTCTTGGTATTATCCAGCACGCCCAGCAAGGAGCCACGTTTCTCCTGAGAGCGCATGGTCTCCAGTAGCTCCAGGTTTCGGCGTGCGGTGATGTCCAGCTTCATATACTGGGCGTCGGAATACACGTCCAGTTTATTGAGTCGCTCCAGACCGGTCATTTGCGTGCTCTGCAGATACGCGATGGCACAGCCAAAGGCGCTGACGGCGGCAGGCTTGTCCTCTACGTCCAGCGCAGACAGAGATACCGCCTTAAACTGTCTTAGAATCATCTCCTGAGCGGCGGACAGGTCGAATTCGCTGTCCTCACGTACCTCATAGTGTAGGTTCAGACGGCGATCCACAAACTCCTTGAGCTCGGCACAGTCGGCTGCAGCAGAATTGACCAATATCTCACTGGGAGAATAGCGTCCCAGCTCGTTGGCAACCCGCACGGGCAGATCCTCTCCCACCAACTGTGTCAGATGGATCTCACAGGTGGAGCAGTCGCAGAAGCACAGACCGTATTCCTTTTGATTCGGCGTGGCGTATATGACCGCCAGATAGTTGTTCTTGCTCTCGTCCAGCATACTGCCCTCGATAACCGTACCGGGGGTCAGAATGCGGATGATATCGCGCTTAACCAGTCCCTTTGCCTGGGCGGGATCCTCGGTCTGCTCGCAGATGGCAACCTTATAGCCGCGGGCAACCAGGCGGGCTACGTAGGTCTCGTAGCTGTGGAACGGAACGCCGCACATGGGCGCTCTTTCCGCCTGTCCGCAGTCACGCCCGGTCAGCGTGAGTTCCAGTTCCTTTGACGCGACCTTGGCATCGTCGAAGAACATCTCGTAGAAATCGCCTAAACGGAAGAATACTATGCAATCTTTATTCTGTTCTTTAATCTGCAGATATTGCTGCATCATCGGCGTCATTTCCGCCATAATTATTCCTACCTTTACGATTGATATCGATTAGTGACAACCGCCGCAGCTTCCGCAGTCACCGGAGCAGCTGCTCTCCTGAGCCGCCAGATTGGGGTCCTGTCCCTGGGCGGCCAGATTAATGGCAAAGTGAATCTTGTTTACCAGAAGATCCAGTTCACCCTTTGCCTCGTTGTAGGCCATCATCTTTTCATTGGCCATCACGGCGGCATAGCACTCGCGCAGTTCCTGGTTGAGCTGACGGATCTTGTCAGGGTCAGCGTCCTCTTTGCCTTCTTCAGTGTTGATGGCGATGCGCTTGAGGTTAAACTCGCTGATGAGCGCCTGCAGAGAGGTATCCTCGTCAGCAGCTTTTGTAGCGGCCATCACCGCCTCGCAACGAGGGTCGGCCTGTAACTGGGTGGCCAGATCAATGGCCATGGCTAATAACGTATCCATAATGATTCTCTCCTTAAAAATTATTCAATAGTTAGCACCGTTCCGTGCATGATCCAGCTGCGGGCGTCGTCGATGCGCACGGTGGCGTATCGACCCACGTCGTTGGGGTCAGCCTGCACACGCACCACGCTATTGGAGGGCAGGCGCGCTTCGACAAAGCCGTCCCCTACGGACTCCAGCAGTGCCCGCTGGCTGGTGCCCACCAACAGTTTTAGTCGCTCGGCGGACACCTGCTCCTGCAGATCGGTCAATTCTTTAAACCAAGCGGTTTTCGTCTGCATGGGTATGGGGTCCTCCATTTCGGCGGCAGGGGTTCCCTTTCGCGGTGAATAGATAAAGGTGAACAGTGAGGTAAATCCAACCTCTTTGACTAAGGATAACGTATCCTCGAATTCTTCGCGGGTCTCACCGGGAAAGCCGACGATCACGTCGCTGGTGAAGGATATGTCCGGAATGACCTGTCGCGCATAATTGACCAGGTCCAGATACTGTGCGCGGGTGTATCGGCGATTCATTGCCTGCAGCACTCGATCGTTGCCGGATTGGAACGGCAAATGGAAGTGACGCGATACCTTTTTGCAAGCGGCGATGGTATCAAACAGCTCGTGAGTGGCGTCCTTGGGATGCGAGGTCATAAAGCGAATGGTGAAATCACCGGGGATGTCATTAATGCGCCGCAGCAGTTCGGCGAAATTAATGCCGTGACTCTCCTCTTTACCGTAGGAGTTGACGTTTTGTCCCAGCAGCGTAATCTCTTTATATCCCTGTCGGACCAGTTCCTCGGCTTCCTGTAGAATGATCTCTGGTGCACGGCTCCGTTCGCGTCCGCGCACGTAGGGCACGATGCAGTAGGTGCAGAAGTTATTGCAGCCGTACATAATCGGCAACCACGCTTTAAAGGTTCCGTCGCGCACCACGGGAATGCCCTCGGCGATCACGCCGTCCTCCGTCGGGGTAACGGACAGCTGGCGACGTTGATTCAGCGCCTGCCACATCAGCTCAGGGAACCGATGGATGACGTGAGTGCCGAATACCAGACCGACAAAGGGATAACTCTCCTTTAGCTTCTTCGCCACATGCGGCTGCTGAACCATACAACCGCATACGGCGATCAGCACCTCGGGACGGCGGCGTTTGATGTGTTTAAGGGCGCCCACGTTGCCGAAAACGCGATCGCAGGCATGCTCACGGACGGCGCAGGTGTTGAACAGAATGAGATCGGCATCCTCTGCTTCGTCCGTAAAACCAAAGCCCATCTCGGCCAACATACCCTTGATCCGTTCGGAGTCTGCCACATTCTGCTGACAGCCAAAGGTGCGGATACACGCCAGCGGCGGTGAATCCGGCTTGCTGTCTATATAGTGCTGCCGCACCTTGTCATAGAATGGGCGCTGCAGAGCCAATTCCGATGCCGAAATATCACGGGTCATAAGAGGGCGCATTCCTTTCATTTTAATGATTTACTATTATACTATAATTATTAAACAAATGCAACACAAAAGACAAAAAAACACAAGATATTGAAAAAACGACCCGAAGGAGTGAAATCATTCCTCTTCGGGTCGTTTTATTAAACGTTCTTTGCCAATACGGTATGCAGTGAGCCTAAGTGTTCGTACAGATCTCTTGAAAGCAGCCGTGCACATCCTTCGCGGTATTCAACGATGGTGACCGATGCGTTGCTTACCCAAGGGATGGTGTGCATTTGCTCCAGGGGCGTATTCGTCCACAGACACTCCATCACGCGGATGGGTGTGGCGTGGGTGGCAATGCAAACATATTGATTCGGGTGGTTTTGGACGATGTCCTGAACGCAACGGTTAACGCGGTCTTGCAGTTGTGCCACCGATTCACCGTTGGGACATTGTGCGAGACCGATCTGTGCACGCCAAACGCCGTAGCTGTCGGCAAATTCGCGGTCCAGGTCGTCGTAAGAACGCCCCTCCCAGTCACCTGCATAGATCTCTCTCAAGCGTTGGTCGCCGATGACCGACATCCCCCGCGGCTTTGCCACAGCCTGAGCGGTATCGTAGGCGCGTTTGAGGTCGCTGGAGTATACGGCGGTAAAGGGGACATCTTTTAGGAATGCGGCGGTTGCCGCCGCCTGCTCTCTCCCCCGCTCTGTCAAGGACATATCCAGCGATCCGGCGAATTGGTGTATTAAGTTGGATTCACTTTCGCCGTGGCGAATAAAATAGATGCGTGTAGCCATATTTCACTTCTCTTCCCGATCGGCGATGACGGCGTCAGCGATGACTTTTGCTCCGCCGGAGTAGCCGATCGCCTGCAGGTTTTCCCTCATTTGTGCCAGACGGTCGGGGTTGCGCAACAGAATACCCGTCTGCTGAATAGCAACGTCCCAGTCATCCGTTCCGATGGCGGCGTTTCTATCGATGAAATATTCCATATTCCGCGTTTCGCACCCGGGGACTGACAGCATCAGCACCATAGGCAGCCGTGACACCACCATCTCGGTGATGGACAAGCCACCGGGCTTGCTGATGCACAGGTCTGCCGCCGCCATATAGTCGGCAACGCGGCTGGTAAAGCCCACCACCACCGTCCGTTCGGAACAGACGGACTTTAGTTTTTTCTGCAGTCTGGAATTGTGACCGCAGATAATCACGAGGGTGGCGTCAGACGGCAGTTGCTGTTCCAGCTCTGTCGCTACGCGATCCAGACGCCCGCAACCGATGCTGCCGCTAAACAACAGTACGATACGTCCATCCTCGGGCAGATGCAACTTAGTACGTGAGGTCTTTCGGTCCTTACCGGCGAGAAAAGACGGGTGAATGGGAATGCCGGATGCGGTCAAACGATCGGATTCGATGCCGCTGTTGACATAGGACGGTACCAGACCATCGGCAGGAATGAAAAAGCGAGCAACATCCACCATATCGCTACCGGGATAGACGGTGTAATCGGTAATGACAACGTAATGCGGCACGGTAACACCGTATTTCGCGCGCGCTTCGGTTACCAGCATACTTCCGAAGATATGGGTAGAAATGATGGCATCTACGGGGTTTTCATTGAGATATTCGGTGAAACGCTTGGCACCCAGTGCGATCTGATCGTAAATGAATTTGGGAGGATGCTTTTCCTCAAAACGGTATCCGACGCCGAACAATTGCGGCAGATGTCGATACAGATATGAGTGGCCGTTGCTAATAATGTCTGAATGAATCTCCGAGATAAAGGCCAAAGAATCGCGCAGGTCGCACTCAACCCCTCTGGCTGTGAGCTCTGCCTGAATGGCCGCTGCTGCAGAATTGTGTCCGCCACCGGTATTGGCTGATAAGAGCAGTACCCGCATGACTTCACCTTCCTTAACGTTTAATTTCGCAGTGCTTTAAAGAATTCCTTCAAAACCTGTTGGCATTCCGTCTCCAGAACGCCGCCGTTCAAAATTGGCTTGTGATTATAGGGCAACGAGAATAAATTGACGATGGAGCCGCAGGAGCCGGCCTTAATGTTGGCAGCGCCGAACACTACCCGCGAGATGCGCGAGTTGATGATGGCGCCGGCGCACATGGGGCAAGGCTCCAGCGTGACGTACAGCGTGCAGTCGGTCAGCTGCCAGCCACCGAGAGCATCGCAGGCCTGGTTAATGGCTTCGATCTCGGCGTGAGCCAGAGAGTTCCCCTCTGATTCCCGCCGATTCAGTCCGCGTCCGATGATGGCGTCGTCCTTGACAACAACGGCACCGACGGGTACCTCCCCCATCTCGGCGGCCTCCTGCGCCAGTTGGAGCGCTATTTGCATATATTCGGTGTCGGACATACGATCACATCCCCATTAGAGTTAGCAAAACATAGAGAATAATGGCAATTAAAAAGGTGGGTGCTTTCATTAAGACGCCAAAGCGCTCGCCAATAGTCAGCGTGGTAGTCTTTGGCGTGAAACGAATATTACGGTGATTGGTCAGGATGAACACCAGTCCCGCACCCAGACCGATGATAGCCAAGGCGATGATGATAAGGGTGTAGAACACGCCCACCGTTTCTTCAGGCAGGAAGAATCCCAGATACTCCATAGAAACGGAAACGCCGTTATTGATAAAGTGAACCATAATGGGTATCCAGATGTTGTTGGTTACCACGTACAGCCAGCCTAATACCAGACCGACAATGAAGGCGAAGGGGATCTGGCGGATATTACCGTGCATCAGGCTAAAGGTGAGGGCCGATACGATAATAGCAAAGCCATCGCCGTAAGCGCGGAACAGGCGCAGAACACAACCGCGGAACACCATCTCCTCCAGCAGCGCGGGTAGGACGGCGATGGTGAACAGATTCAAAAGATAGCTTTCGGGAGTGTTCACCATCATTTGGGGTGTTTCAGGTACAGTAACACCGAATTGCTCCAGAAAAGCCAGAATGTAACTGGTGACGATATTGGCGGCCATACATACACCGACACCGCCCAGAATGCCAAGGAATGCTGTGTTACCGCGCATTGACTTTGCGGGCGACAGAGGGAAAATCCGATTCTTACCGATCATGACGATCAGCATTGGCAAACCCATTGACAGGGCGTATACCGCTGAATAGATCAGCAGAAAGGTGCGATTATCTACGCCCAGCATATCGGCTGTTAATGCGTCCTTTGGCAAAACGCCTGCCACCATCAACGCCAACACGACGACGGTATAAACGATCTGCATGGTGCCGATGAGCACCAACAGCATCGTTCCGACACGCAGGGCGGTGGAGCGCAGCTTCTTTTTTTCGACCT
Organism: Acutalibacteraceae bacterium; assembly: GCA_045542015.1. Classification (GTDB taxonomy): domain Bacteria; phylum Bacillota; class Clostridia; order Oscillospirales; family Acutalibacteraceae; genus UBA5905. The sequence continues at coordinate 8,899 of JAZQKF010000055.1, read as the reverse complement.
CCTGTGGGGGCACAGGAGGCGCGTAATGGTAGTATCCAAACCCGTTGGGAGGCGTGTACATATCCAGCATCCTTTCGTAAAAGACGAATTAACAATGCTATTATATCATATAGTTTTGAGAAAGTACAGTTAAGATTTTGTAAAATATCGTTGCACAAAGGAAAAAAGTGTGATAATATAACTAGTTGATAAGTCTGAGGAGGTGTTACAATGGATAATCGTCCCATCGGCGTGTTCGATTCCGGTCTCGGCGGTCTCACTGCCGTACGGCATTTAAAGGACTTGTTACCCAATGAGAATATTGTCTATTTCGGTGACACCGGACGTGTGCCCTACGGCACCCGCAGCCGTGACACGATTCGCCGCTATGCCGCCGAGGATTGCGGCCTTCTGCTCAAAAATGACGTTAAGTTCATCATCGCGGCCTGCGGCACGGTCAGCTCGGTGGCGGCGGATATTCTGTCCGATCTCCCCGTTCCCGCCATCGGCGTGGTGGAGCCCACCGCACAAGCAGCCGCCAAGGCTACGCGGAATGGTAAGATCGGTATACTGGGCACCTCAGCCACCATTCGCTCCGGCTCATTCAGCAAGGCGCTGATGGCCATTGATCCGTCCTTTACGGTTTGTTCCACCCCCTGCCCCCTGTTTGTTCCCCTCGTGGAGAGCGGCTGGATTCAAACTGACGATACCGTCGCTATTCCGATGGTGAAGCGATACTTAAAGGACGTTAAAGCCGCCGGTGTGGATACTTTAATTTTGGGTTGCACACACTTCCCGCTACTGGCGCCTATAATCCAGCAGGAGCTGGGAGACGGCGTTACGCTCATCGATTCCGGCAGGGAAACGGCTGCGCTGTGCGCCGCACAGTTAAAGGCGGCGGATGCACTGGCAGACCATCATCGCGGTACCACTCGTTTCTTTGTTTCGGACCAGCCGGAGGGATTTAGCCAGGTGGCGGAGATCTTCCTGGGCGAAACGGTGGAAAACAGCGTCGATCGGGTGCGCCCCGATCGCATCAAGGAGAATACATAATGAATGCTATCATAAAAATCGTCGGCACACAGACGGTTGACGATGAAAAGGACGTTATTGAGCTGACCACCAGCGGCACTCTGGAACAGAGCGCGGAGGGATGGCAGCTGTGCTATCGCGAGAGCGAGGCCACCGGTATGGAGGGCACTGTAACCACTCTGGACCTGTCCCCCGGTAAACTGAGCTTAATGCGCACCGGTTCTCATCCCAGTATGCTGATTCTGGAGAAAAACCGACGCCATCATTGTAATTATCAGACCCCCTACGGCAATATTGATTTGGGTACCTATACCTCTCAGCTGGATTACGACCTGAGTCAACAGGGCGGCGAGGTATCCTTCAGTTATACTTTGGGTTTCAACGGCGGTATCAACTCCGCCCATACCATACACATCACTGTGCAGGAGGAAACGTAATGTCTCTCGTTGTTAAAAATACAGAACTCCAATTGAAGAATGCCATCACCAACGCCATCACTCAGGCGATTGCGGGCGGTGACCTGCCCGAGGGCGATATTCCCGCCTTTGTGATCGAGGTGCCGGGGGACCGCACTCACGGCGATCTGGCCACCAACGTGGCTATGGTGTCCGCCAAAGCGTTCCGCAACGCGCCCCGTAAAATTGCGGAGATCATTGTCAGCCGCCTGGATTTGCAGGGCACATATTTCGAGAAGGTTGAGATTGCCGGTCCCGGTTTCTTGAACTTCTTCCTCTCCCCTGCCTACTACGGTGCTATCGTGTCCGAGGCCATCGAAAAGGGTGACGATTTCGGTCGCTCCGACTTCGGCGGCGGTCGCAAGGTGATGGTGGAATACGTTTCGGCCAACCCCACCGGTCCCATGCACATGGGTAACGCTCGTGGCGGTGCGCTGGGTGACTGTCTGGCCTCGGTGCTGGATGCCGCCGGTTACGACGTGTGGCGCGAATTCTACATCAACGATGCGGGCAACCAGATTGAAAAATTCGGTCTGTCCCTGGACGTTCGTTATCAACAGTGCGTACTGGGCGAGGACGCCGTCGAGCTGCCCGAGGACGCCTATCACGGCGATGATATTAAGGAGCACGCCGCCAACTTCGCTGCCATCCACGGCGACAAGTACCTGTCGGTGGACACCGATGAGCGGCGTAAGGCATTGATCGATTACGCTCTTCCGCTGAACATCGAAAAGATGAAGGCGGATATGGCGAAGTACCGCATCGAGTACGATCGCTGGTTTACCGAGTCCACCCTGCACAACAGCGGCGAGCTGAAAGAAATCATTGACATCCTCACTGAAAAGGGTCTGACCTATGAAAAGGACGGCGCCCTGTGGTACAAGGCCGGTGAGTACGGCGAGAAATATCAGCCCAAGAAGCACCTTAACCGTGATGGCGTAGAGGAAGGTATCAAGGACGAGGTGCTGGTCCGTGCCAACGGCAACCCCACCTATTTTGCCGCGGATATTGCCTATCACCGCAACAAATTCCTGCGCGGCTACGAGACTCTTATCGATGTGTGGGGTGCTGACCACCACGGTCACGTGGCCCGTATGAAGGGCGCGATGGACGCTGTGGGTATGGACGGCAATAACTTGAACGTGGTGCTGATGCAGTTGGTTCGTCTGGTTCGTGACGGCGAGATCGTCCGTATGTCCAAGCGTTCCGGCAAAGCCATCCAGCTCAGCGATCTGCTGGATGAGGTCCCGGTGGATGCCGCCCGTTTCTTCTTCAACCAGCGGGAGGCCAACACCCAGATGGAGTTTGACCTGGGTCTGGCCATTGAGCAGTCTTCCTCTAACCCTGTGTACTACGTCCAATATGCCCACGCCCGCATTCACTCCATCTTCCGTAAGATGAAAGAATCCGGCGTTGAGATCGTTTCCGCCTCTCCCGAGCAGTTGGCGCTGTTGTCCGCTCCCGAAGAACGCGAGTTGATTCGTCATCTCTCTGCTCTGGAGAAAACCGTTGTGGAGTGCGCCAAGAACTACGATCCCTCCGGCATCACCCGCTATGCCCTGGAACTGGCTACCCTGTTCCATAAATTCTACAATGCCTGCCATGTTTCCGGCGTGGACAACGATCTGATGATGGCGCGTCTGGCGCTGTGCGACGCGGTGCGCATCGGTTTGCACAACACGCTGTCAATGTTGAAACTGGGCGCTCCAGAAACTATGTAAAGTATAATCGCTTTACACCTCTAAATCCCGTAAATATAAGGAAAAGCACGGTATGCAAACTGCATACCGTGCTTTTATGTTTATTCCTCGTCGTTGGTGACTTGATCCAGAATCTCTCGAATTTGATCTGCGCCTTCGCCGTTAACGGCAGAGAATGGGATAATGGTAACCCCTTCAAGATCGGACAGAATCTCATCAAAGGCCGCAAGGCGCTTGGCGCGTTCGGTCTTGTTGAGCTTGTCCGACTTGGTCAGCACAATGATAAAGGGAATTTCGCGCTCTACCATATATTCCAGCATCTGATAGTCGTCCTTGCTGGGGTCGTGGCGCATATCCCACAGCTGCAGCACAAGCCGCAGATCTCGATCATCGTCAAAATACCCCTCGATCAGCTCTGACCAGCGGCGGCGTTCCTTATCGGACACCTTGGCGTAGCCATAACCGGGCAGATCCACCATCCGCACCGTATCTAGGCGATAGAAGTTGATGGTGGCGGTCTTGCCGGGGGTGGCGCTGGTGCGCGCCAACGCCTTGCGATTCACTAAGCGGTTGATGAGTGAGGATTTGCCTACGTTTGAGCGTCCGGAAAAGGCCACCTCGGGTAACGTAGAGGCGGGTAGCTGTGAGGAAATACCGGCCGCCATCTCAAAGGTAGCGGAGTGTAAATTCATAACGTCCCTCCCCTGTTATCGCTCGGCGGCGGGATCGGTGCACAACGCCGTGGTTATAACAGTATCCAGATGCTGCGCTCGCACGAATCCAACGTTCTCCTTAACGACGTCATCGACCTCGCTCAGATCGGCGGCGTTGTCATCGGGAATGATCACCGTTGCCATATGGTGTGTATAGGCGGCCATCGCCTTTTCCCGCAGACCGCCGATGGGCATCACGCGTCCCCGCAGAGAGATCTCGCCCGTCATGGCGATGTCACTACGTACCGCAATACCGGTGAGAGCAGAAACGATAGCCGTTGCCATTGTCACGCCTGCAGAAGGCCCATCCTTGGGGACGGCACCCTCGGGCACGTGAATGTGGATGTCCTTATTCTTGTGGAATTCCTTATCAATATGCCAGTCATCTACCCGCGAACGGACGTAGCTGATGGCTGTTTTGGCAGACTCCTTCATAACGTCGCCCAGATTACCGGTCAATTCGATTTTGCCGGTACCATCCAGCACGGCGACCTCGATGGGCATCATAGCGCCGCCGACAGCCGTCCAAGCCAAACCGTTTACCACGCCAACCTCGTTGGGTCTCTTGTCGTGGTCGGATTTGTACTTCTTCGGTCCGAGGTGTTCCTCAAGATTGTTCACGTTGACCGAAACGCTGTCTGCCGTCCCCTCCACCAAAAGAGCGGCGGTCTTGCGACACAGAGTGGCCAACTGACGCTCTAAAGTACGTACGCCGGCCTCGGCGGTGTAGCACTCGATAATCTGCGAGATGGCGCCGTCCGTGACCCGTAGTTGCTTCATCAGCAGACCGTGTTTTTTGATCTGTTTCTTGAGCAAGTGCCGTTTGGCGATACGGAGCTTTTCCGCCGCCGTATAGCTGGACAGCTTTATGACGTCCATACGGTCATACAAGGGCGCGGGAATGGAGGAGGCGTCGTTTGCCGTGGTGACAAACATCACCTCGGACAGGTCAAAAGGCAGGTCTATGTAGTGGTCGCGGAATGCCGTATTCTGCTCGGTATCCAGCACCTCAAGCATCGCGGACGCGGGATCACCTCTGTGATCGCTACCCATTTTATCGATCTCGTCCAACAGAATCAAGGGATTACGGGTGCCCGCCTGCTTAATGGCGGTGATGATACGACCGGGCATGGCACCGACGTAGGTGCGTCTGTGTCCTCGAATTTCCGCCTCATCACGCACTCCGCCGAGGGACACACGAACGTACTTACGACCCATCGCTTCGGCGATGGATTTGGCGATGGAGGTCTTGCCCACGCCGGGAGGACCGACCAGGCACAGCACCTGTCCTTTCATCTCCTGGGACAGCTTGCGCACCGCCAGTGCCTCGACGATGCGCTCCTTGACCTTCTCCAGACCGTCGTGATCGCGGTTGAGAATATCTCTGGCACGGGATAGGTCGAGATTATCCTCGGTTTCCGCATTCCACGGCAACGCCAGGCAGGTGTCCAGATAGGTACGCACAACCGTTGCTTCGTGAGAGCCGGCAGGCATTTTGGCCAATTTGCGCGTTTCCTTCAGCAGCTGATTGCTGACGTTTTCGGGCAGATCCAGCTCCTTAATAGCCTTGGTATATTCGGCAGACTCCTCTAACGGGTCGTCCCCCTCACCCAGTTCCTCGGAAATGGCGCGTATCTGCTCGCGCAGGTAGTATTCTTTTTGGTTATCGTCCATCTGCTGCTGGACCTTTTTCTCGATCTTGTGTTCCAGGGCGAGAATCTGGCACTCGGAATTCAGCGTCTGCAACAATATCTGCATACGCACGTCCGCAAACTGTTCGGCTAAAATATCCTGCTTATTAGCAAGCGGCAGACTCAGGTTGCAGGCGACAAAATCCGCCAAATGTCCGGCGTTATTATCGGTGGTCACGGCGGCAATAATATCCGGCGCCACCTTAGGAGCATAGTGACAATAGCGGTCAAACAGCTGGCGACATTTGCGCACCAGCGCCTGTTCCATCACGGGGTCGTCAATAGAATAGGTGCGGTGCTCGACGATATTGGCGACGTAATACGGATCGGACTGTACAGGCAAACCCAGCAGCGCCGCACGGTACTCGCCCTCTGCGATGATGCGGAAATTATCGTGGGGCAGTTTTACGATCTGCCGAATATGCGCCACGACACCGCTGCCGTAAATATCGCCGGGTGCCGGATCTTCGGTGCTCTCGTCACGCTGTGCCACCAAGAATATGCGCTGATCGTTCTCCATAGCCGCATTCAGAGCGGCGACGGATTTGAGACGACCTACGTCAAAATGGATTACCATATCGGGAAAGCAGACCAAACCGCGCAACACCAGCATTGGCAGGGTTTCTCTTCGGGCATTATCATACATCATAGGTTATCACCTCGGGTAGAAAAATCGGTCGGTCTGTCAACGCATACCGACCGATTTATAAAATCAAATTATGCTGTGACCGCCTTGCGCTTCGCAGGTGTTTTCGGCTTGCGGCGGGCTTTTTTGTCCGGATTATACACAATATCCGGACCGGCGCCGTCGGTGACGCAGGCCGCCGTGATCAGTACCTTTTCGACGGTGGTCTCGGACGGAATGTCAAACATCAGCTGGGTCAATATACCCTCCATCACCGAGCGCAGACCGCGGGCGCCGGTTTCTCGCTTCAGCGTTTCCTGCGCCACAGCGCGCAGGGCGTCGTCGGTGAAGACCAGCTCTACCCCATCCAGCTCAAACAGCTGTGTATACTGCTTCAGAACGGCATTCTTGGGCTCAGACAAGATGCGGACAAGCGCATCCACGTCCAGCGCCTCCAGAGTGGTAATCACCGGCATACGACCCACCAGCTCGGGGATCAGACCGTACTTAACCAGGTCCTGCGGAACCACCTGTTTTAACAGAGCGGCATCGTCGTTCTTCTTGGATTTCACTTCGTTACCAAAGCCCATAGCGCCGTTGCTGACGCGTTTTTCAATGGTCTTGGTGATGCCGTCAAAGGCACCGCCGAGGATAAACAAAATATTGGTGGTGTCAATCTGGATAAACTCCTGCTGGGGGTGTTTGCGTCCGCCTCCGGGCGGTACGTTAGCCACCGTGCCCTCCAGGATCTTCAGCAACGCCTGCTGGACTCCCTCGCCGCTAACGTCGCGCGTAATGGACGGATTTTCACTGCGGCGGGAGATCTTGTCGATCTCATCCACGTAGATGATGCCGCGCTGTGCTTTCTCTACGTCGTAATCGGCAGCCTGAATCAGACGAAGCAGGATATTCTCCACGTCCTCACCCACATAACCGGCTTCGGTCAGGGTGGTGGCATCGGCGATGGCAAAGGGTACATCCAATGCACGGGCCAGAGTTTGCGCCAGAGCGGTTTTACCCACGCCGGTGGGTCCCAGCATCAGCACGTTGCTCTTACCCAATTCTGCATCCATTCCGTTGCCGTAATAAATGCGCTTATAGTGATTATAAACCGCAACAGACAGCGTGATCTTCGCCGCATCCTGACCGATGACATACTCGTCCAGCCGTGCCTTGATCTCGTGAGGAGTGGGCAACGTGGGCGGCGTAGAATCCTTGGCAGCCGTGACGCGGCTGCGCACAGCCCCCTCCTCCGGCTCCAGCAGGGTCTGGCACAGTTCGATGCACTCATTACAAATGAACACACCGGGTCCGGCAATCAGGCGATCCACCGCTTCCTGCGGTTTGCCGCAGAATGAGCAGCATACGCTGGACTGCATAGTGTCGTTAGTAGACATAGGTTATACCTCCGAATCGGTTAACTGCGTTAGGGACGCTTATCAACGACCTTATCAATGATACCGTAACGCACGGCGTCGTCGGCGGTCATCCAGTTATCACGATCGGTATCCCGTTCGATGATGTCCAGGGGTTGACCGGTCAATTCGGACAATAAGTGATTCATACGGTTGCGGACAAACAGAATGTGATCCGCCTGAATCTTAATGTCAGAGGCCTGACCTTTTGCACCACCAAGAGGCTGGTGAATCATAATCTCGCTGTTGGGCAAAGCCAGACGCTTGCCCTTTGTGCCGGCGGCCAGCAGGAAGCTGCCCATACTGGCAGCCAGACCCACGCAAATGGTGGAAACGTCGCACTTGATGTACTGCATCGTGTCATAAATCGCCATACCGGCAGAAATGGATCCGCCGGGGCTGTTAATGTACAGATGAATATCCTTGTCGGGGTCCTGTCCCTCCAGATACAAAAGCTGGGCAACCACCAAAGAGGCGGTGGTATCGTTAACCTCGTCCGACAGCATAATGATGCGGTCGTTCAGCAGGCGGGAGAAGATGTCATAGCTCCGCTCGCCACGGCTGGTCTGTTCAACAACATACGGTACAAAACTCATAGCGTTTTCCTCCATTCGTACGGGTGTATAGGCGAAATTTCCCTGCTCAAAAAGTATGAGCAGGGAAAGTATCGATTAAACAATGAGAAAGAATTATTCAGCAGACTCGCCCTCGGTGGTGATGGTAGCCTTGCTGCGGATGAAGGCCATAGCCTTCTCAACGGCGATGTCCTCGGACAGCGCAGCGGCAGGGATAGCGGCCTTAACCTGGTCTACCTCCATGCTGTACTGCTCGGCAAACTTGGCGTATTCAGCCTCCAGATCCTCGTCGGACACGGTGATCTTATCGTTCTTGACCACATACTCCAGAGCCAGACGCACTTTAACCTGCTTCTCAGCCTGCTCGCGGAAGCTCTCGCGGAAGGCGTCGGCATCCATACCGGTGTACTGCATATACAGGTCCATGCTCAAGCCCTGGCTCTGCAGACGATAGGCAAAATCCTGAATGCGATCGTTGATGGTGTTCTCGATCATGGCGGCGGGAATGTCAGCCTTCATGCACTTGATCAGACCCTCGGCGATCTTCTCGTCCACCACGTTGTCGGCGGCGGCGTTGCGCTGCTCCTCCAGACGCCTCTTGGCATCCGCCTTGAACTCCTCCACCGTCTCAAAGTCGGTGGAATCCTTGATCAGCTCGTCGTCGATCTCGGGCAGTTCCTTCTTCTCGATCTTGTGCACCTTGCACTTGAACAC
>JAZQKF010000054.1:0-48628 GCA_045542015.1 Acutalibacteraceae bacterium | reverse complement strand
CGACTTAAACTTCGTTGGGGTTACCAGCTGCGCCGATAACAACAGCGTTACCTTGTAATTTTGCTTCATAGTAAACTACAAAAACTGTGTCTTTGGTTACGCCTTCAATAGCAAATACATTTTCACAACCAATTTCAAATGTGCAACCATCAGTAAGACCTGTAGTGGTTTTTACAAAATTATCGGTAACATCTTTCGCTGCATCATTAAGGTCGGTATCAACGTCTGCTTTGTGCTTGGTATCGTACATATAAACTTTAATGCTATCGGAATTAAGAGTTAAACCTGCAGACAAAGTATCGTGGAATACAATTTTATAAGTTGTATAGTATTGTGCGTTGCTGGCAAGTGTACCGGTAAGTTTAAAGGGAATAGTATCATTGATATCGTGGTCAGCGGAATCATGCCAAGGATTATCAAGAATGCTGTCATCCTCGCTATCTTCAATATCTTTTACCTTCTTTTCAACGGTGGGAAGATCGGTCTTGGGATTAATCTCGAGAGCAACCTGACCTTTGGTGTCCACCATAACCAAGGAATTTGCTGCGTTGCCGGTCAAGTTTGTAACATCAGCGAAAATCCAATAACCCTGAGCGATTTCATCATTATTACCGGTTAAATCGGTAGCATCGGCTGCGATATTTGCGGTTTGAATTGCACGATAAATGTTATCTGCAACCTGACGCATGGTGTGATATACATCACCGTTATCACTTGTTTGGTTTGATAAATATTTAAGAATTTGATCGTCGGTCACTCCTGTTGCATTAGCGGGTTTAGTGGTGCCTTCCCAAAGATAATTTCCGCCGTTAGCAAAAACTTCAGATTGCAAAACTGCACGATACTTTGCATTTACAGTGTATGCAAAGTTGTAGCAATCGTTGGAGTGAGCACCCTCATGAGTGGTGTGATGCTCGCCAGCCTTTAAACTTGTAGTAAGGTTTAAAAGTTGATAACCGGCATATTCTCTACCTGCTTCTCCATTGATTGTAAGAGTTGTGTTTTCTGCCGCAAATACAGGAACGCTAATTGCTAAGAACATAACTAGTGCCAAGAAAATAGAAACTAATTTTTTCATAATTATTTGTCCTTTCAAATTTTAATTTGTTGTGTTTTATTGATTCATCTTCGGCGCTTTTTTAGCCGAGAAAGGGAAGCTAACCTACACCCCTCCTTTCTCGCTTGCGCCTTCGAATGAATCTATATACAAGCGGTGCAATAATGAATATTACACTCACAAGTATCAAGGGATAGACACCGGGACCGCCGGTTGCGGGCAGATCGTAATTAATAAGTTGATTTGTAGCATTTACCTTTCCAATCTGCTCAAAAGGTATTCTTGTTGCATCTAAGCCTTCTAAAACTTCATTACAAGTTTGACAAGAATCGGTAGTTTCATCACAGAAGCAGAACCAATACTTCGCATCATCTAATTGATAACCCGGTGGTGCTTTTAGTTCTTGCATATAGTAGAGCACATGTTCCCGTAAGATAATACCTTCGATAATATTGGTTTGAAACAACAGTTGTCCCTTATCATTTGTCACTTCTGTGGTAATCAAACCACCATTTGCGTTGTAAAGTCCGAATGTCGCGCCGCCAAGTGGTTCCCCTGTTAAGGCAGACGTCTTAAACATCTCCACTTTATAACTCTTTGCTGCAATGTTGATATCGGCATAGACTTTTTCGACGGTATTATCGGTAATATCCTCACCCCAAAGGGTAATCGTGGCCGAGTTGGTGTATTTAATGCCGCCCGTTACAACTTCAGGAAGCACCAGTGTTGCATCATAATCAAGGGTGTACATAACCGGTTGCGGCCGTAAGATTGTAATATCCAACACATGAACTTCTTCACCGTTTTGATCAGTCTGATTTCCGGTACCGTCGTAGGTAACTGAGTAATCTACGCCTTGTTGCAACGTGGTAACATTTCCTGCGGCATCTTCCGCTGTAATCACCAGTGAACCGCTAATATACGCCAACGTATCGGTCATAACGTCGTGAATTTTTAATGGTGAACCATCCGTCAATACCAGTTTAGCTTCGTTAATGGTTACCTTGTAATTAGCGGTATAACCGTCGAAGTCGTGGGTCAACTCTTTTTTGAATAGACCGGGGATGGGCACGTTTGCTTCCGATCTTGAAACCGAAGCACCGCCGACAGCACCATCCGGAATGTAGAACAGTTCGGCAATATTTTGAACCTGATAACCACGGCCTCCGTAGTTTTCAACGATGGACAAATCTTTAGTCTTATAAACGAAAGTGAAGGTAACACTTTCATTTACTGTCCAACATTGGCAAAATCCGTTGGTTGCATAGGTGCCATCATCTTTTTGGTACCAATATTCTCCGCAACCGCCTTCCCAGTGGCAAGTGTCACTTGTACACGTACAGCGTGTTAAAAGACTAAGTTCTCTGCCGTGGTTAATGCCATTTTCCGTTGCTGACCACCCATTGTCCCATGCAAACAAATCCTCGGTAGTTGCATCTTGAATACGAGGTACCTCAAATGTGGTGCCGTTGTATGTTGCCATAACCGTTGCCAAGTGAGCATCGTTCTCAACAAGACCAACAACTTGTCCGCTGCCATCGAGCAGTTTCATGTTATCCATGATGTACCAGTTGTAGTCGGCTCTTTTTCCTTCTGCTCGGCCCGGAATCGTTGCTTTAAATTCCCAAAGAAATCCACCGCCGTCAGCATCCGAAGTGAAAGCACCATTCTTTATGATTTCACCGGTTGCCTCTCCGTGAGTGAAGTTTACCCAGGAATATCCGTATGCACCATCGATCGTAGCTTCATTCTCATAACCAAAGGTGCCTGCCATACCGGTGGGATTCGGCGTTGAGGAATAGTCGATGTAATAGTACCAGCCTTCGTTCCCCAGTTCTATCTCACCACACCACTGGCAAGTGACGGTTTTGGGCATTTTATATGTCCATCCGGTTTCTGTCCAGATGAGGTGTGGGTCATCAGCAGTAACCACCCAGTTATGCCAGTTTCCGTCGGGACTTGCTGCACCAAACGAAAGTCCACCTTCAATATCCGATTCGGTAAATCTGTGAGTTTTACTCCATTCGCCGTCTATAACGCGGTCTGTTAGGATACTGCCGGGGATTTGAGAATCCTTGTTACCAATTATCTCAAGGCTCCAATAAATTTTGCCGGGGTCAATACCATTACTTCCTGCTACTCCGCCTTGATTACCCCACTTATTTACAACTGTGGGATTTGACTGAGATGGCGGTTTTTCAACGGAAACTATGATTTTTCCATCAAAATCAATGGGATCTTCTTGTTCGGGGAAGTGAATTCCCATAGTGGCACTAATGGTAATATCTGTTCGACTGTTCATATGCTCATTGAACACTAAGGTAATAAGACCTGTATCGGTTACTACCCAACCACCAACATTTGTGCCATCCTTCAAGATGAAGGTTCCTTCGCCGCCATCAACCATCAAGCCGTTAGGAATTTGATACTGATACGTTCCCGGTAAAAATCCTTCCGGACTGTTGAAGGAGAGGGTTAGTTTATAGCCGGTGTTGGCCTGAGCAATATAATTTCCATCTGCATCTTTTGGAAGTTCTTGATTGTTCTTATCAAGAAGGGTGAAAAAATAACTTCCTCCGTTTGCTTCCAAATAAGGAAGTAATTCTTTGATTGCTCGTGAAGATCTCAAAGAGAAAGATCGTATTTGCGGTGTCGTAGTGATGCCTTCAAAAATAAATACAGCCGGTCCGTTTGAAATATCCAGCAGATTATCTTTTGACACCGCGTTGCTTACCAGTCCCCATCCGGCAATTGACGTATCATTCAAAGACAGAAAACTGCTTTTGACAGAGTTTTCTATGTCACCACGAATGACAACCATTGTGGCACTATGTACTTCGGAGACAATTCCCACCGTGTTATCTTTAAAGAATACTAAATCGCCACTAACAGGTGTATATCGACCAAAGGATGCGTATTTACCCAATCGTCTCCACTGTTCTGCCATAGATGTGGCACCGGAATTTATTGGGAACTCATCAGGAGGAGCACCGGAATAATGTAAACAGAACGATACGAATGTTGCAGACCAATTACTATATGGTATTCCGTACCATTCACCGTATCGTGTGTAACCGTGTCGTATGCCATCTTGGTTAACTTTAAAATTCAATTTGCTTTCAGAATATCCAACCTGTGTTTTGGCAATACCGACTAAGTCTTTGCTAAGATTTCCTGTAAATGGATAATCTTCAAACATTTTCTGCCAATCAAGCTGTGATTCTACATCCGCCGTTTCATCAGAATAACATTCAATGGTATGAATATGTTCTATTAGTTTACAGGACGTTTCTCCGTTTTGGCATGATTTATCATGAGTATGCTCAGTTATACCACAATCTGCATTTCCTGCTAACGTCAGACCCGGTTGTCGTAAAGACCAGAAAACATCTAATGAAACTACGAGGGAGAGAACAAGCAGAATGGCAAGCATTCGAGTTCTTCTAACTCGATTTATCTTTAGTTTCATTAGGCTTTCACTCAAGATATCCTGCACGACTCCCCCTCCTTTCGTTTAAGCGTTTTTAAATGGTTTTAGTAAACGAATCCAAATTTAGGAATTGGCCAGACTCTTATGAAAACCTTTCCGATAATATCATCTCTTGAAATTGCCCCAACTACCGAGTTTCGACTATCTACCGAATTGGAGCGTCTATCACCTAATACAAAGTAGCTTGTTCCCGGCACCTTATAAGGGAATTCCAAGTCACAATCTCCAAGAAACTTATCTGTTACATAAGGTTCTTCTAATAATTCGCCATTCACATAGACATTACCATCGGCATCAATTGCCACCTCATCTTCAGGCACAGCTATCACTCGTTTTAGCAAAATCTTTCCTTGATAATAAAAGCCGATTAAATCGCCTCGTTCAAAATTCTTTGTTTTTAAAAGAACAACGATTTCATTATGTTCCAAAGTGGGTGACATACTATCACCCGAAATTTGAAGGATTGGCAAAAACAAAGTTGTAATTAAAACAGCCACGGCGGCTACTACCAAAAGCACAGAAACCGTACCCCGAAGAGCTTGGCGATAGTATGTTCCTCTTCGTATGCGTTTGCGCTCACTTTGAATTTCTGTTAATGAGGGGACAGAAACCTTCTTTTCGTGTTTATTAGCCATTTTCTATACCCTCGCACGATTCCTGTTTATTTGCTTCTAGAACAGCGTTTTGCGTTCGAAGCTGTTGCCACTTTGCGTACTCATTTTTATAAGCAGCTTTTAAGGTGTCAAACTTTTTCTCGCCGTCGGCAAGTATTTTTTTAACTTTTTTCTCGGCGTCTTCAATCTTTTTTTCGCACTCTTTTTCTGTATCTTCCTTCATATATGAAATCTCACGCAAATAAAGATCGGCTGTCATTTGTGCAGTGGAAAATACATTTGTCACCGACATAGCTGCATCGGCAATTGAACCTGCTGTAGAAATACGAATTCGTTTATCCTCAAGTTCGTTTTTAAGCGACTCTATTTCTTCTTGCATTTTCTGTTCGTTCTTTTTTAACTGATAGATTATATCAACCAATTCTCGACGACTTAAACGCTTTAATTCTTTGCTTATCATTTGTTAGCCTCCTCGCAATCAAGGTTTTTGCTGGCCATTGATACTGTTTCACATTGCCTGTGCGGCTTCTTACCGTTGGTGCATCGTTCGTACTCAACACTCAAAATGGTTTTAAGCGTATGTATCGCCTGTTCGTCAAGAGCGGCAAGCATTGTACAAATCTCGTAACACTGTTCATTAAACAAAGTTAGATCCACATCATATGCCTGCTTCAGGTTGAGCAAATTACAAATCTTAATAACCGTATCGTAAGATGTTCCACCAATCCCTCTAGACAACGCATTAGAAAGCGTGCTATACGGAATACCACACTTTTTAGAGAATTGACGCACACTCTTATATTGCCTTTTGATTTCAGTTTTAATAAGTTGTGTTATATTATCCAATCTGAAATTCTTCCTTCCTGCACTTTTCTACACTTTACCATTTTAGATTATAACACCATAAAACAATGATTACAATATTTTTAGACGGAATTTGGTGAATTTCTCGCCAAAAAACAGCGGCAGAAAAATTTAATTCATCTGTCGCTGTACGTATTATGTGCATATACGATAAACCCGGTATAAAATCCTTCCCCGAGGATGGACGGTTCTATACTCAGAGGTGTACTTTTTTGTGTGTTGGGAGAGCGTTAAATGGCATTCAAGAGGTCAGCGGTTCGATCCCGCTTATCTCCACCAAGAAAAACAGCCGATGCGATGCATCGGCTGTTTTTCTATCTCGGAATAGATTGAAAGACCGCACCCAATGGGTGCGGTCTTTTCTCATTCATCGTATGTATCTTTTTTAATACCGAAAAGGCACCGCAGTAAACCACGGAATAATCGAGGGCTCTTCACTACCACCATTCGCATCACATCGCCACCTCTCATCGTCTTCCACAGAAGAACGCGCACAGGATCAGGGCGATGGCCAGCAACAGTAGCACCAAGCGAGTAGGAAATACATGGCACACCAATAAGCCCACTCCGAACGTGCCGAGGTATACTGCAAAACCACGGTATCGACGCCTCATACTCTCCCCTGCCCTTCTGTGTATTACAGGATATGCGGGGAATAAGAAAATGTGTCAATCCTTCGAAAAATGAAGAAGCAGAATGCCCGAATCGAAACTGACGCGAAAGACGTCCTCCAGCGCCGTATTGCTGACGCACAGCGGATTCAACGGTGATAACCGGAATTGGCTCTTTTCATACTCCAAGCCGTCAAAGGACAGATTCGTCACGTCGCCACCGAAAGCAAACATCGACACCGTATCACCGGGCGTAGAAGGAAACGCGTATTGACCGGCTGTCAGCACGCGTATCACGTTCTGTTCATCCGCGATAACCACTTCACAGCACTTTACGGCGTACTGCGCCGCTACCGTCAGAGTCGCATAGTAATGATCTAAACGCCCGCCGGTGCATCCCAACAGCAGAAAGGAACGGCAACCGTCCTCATAGCCCTGTCGCATGGCAACGGCTGTGTCCGTATCGTCTTTCTTCGCCGGCAGCTGCACTACCTCTACGCACCTCGGTAGATCGGGAATCGGCATAGAATCGAAGTCTGCCACCAGTTTCTTCGGTTGCAATTTCATATCCTTTGCCAATTGCCATCCGGCATCGGCGGCGATCACCAAGTCGTCCGAGGATACCAGGCGGCTCAGTTTAGCCGCATCGCTATAGGGACCGGCCGCAACGACAACGCATCTGCTCATACCTTTTGCCACTCCTTAATATCCTTGACCGCCTCATACATCGTTACGTAACTGTCATAGCGGCTTCGGGAGATCTCACCCGCCTCCACCGCCTGACGCACGGAACAACCCACCTCTTTGTAGTGGGCACAGCCGGTGAAGCGACAGGTTCCCTCATACTGCTCAAACTCCCTGAAGCAGTAGGGCAAATCCTCTTTATAGATCGGCTCGACCTGTTCCAAGTCCAAAGACGAAAAACCGGGTGTGTCCACCAGGTATCCGTCAGCCAAATGGTACAGCGTGGCCGTACGGGTTGTGTGACGGCCGCGGCCCAGTTTTTGACTGATCTCTCCGGTGTCCAGTTGCAAAGACGGGTCAATACCGTTGAGGATGCTACTCTTGCCAACACCCGAGTTTCCGGCAAACACGCTGATTCGACCGGATAAACGGCGGCGCAAAGGCTCCAGCGACTCCGTATCCTTGGCAGACACGATATAGCACTCAAAACCTGCCGAACGGTAAATCGCCTCCAGTTCGGTCGGGTCGCCCAGATCGCTCTTGTTCAGAACAATAATCGGCTCAATGCCCTTCTTTTCGGCCACAGCAATCATCTTATCCAGTACCAACGTATTGGTCTTAGGCTGACAGATAGACGCCACCAGAACCAGCAAATCTACGTTGGCAACCGGCGGGCGCACCAAAGAATTCTTGCGTTCCTCTACCGACTCCAGCACACCGGTATCATCCTCTTCGACAGTGATGGTGACCCGATCGCCCGCCAACGGCGAAAGTCCCTGACGGCGGAAAATGCCGCGGGCGCGACAGGTGTATACGGTGCCGGCGGCCTCTACGTAGTAGAAGCCGCCGTTTATCTGTATCACAATTCCGGTAAGTTGTTTCATATCCATTATTCAGCCGCCACGTCGGTAGGGTCGGTATCGCCCTGATTGGTCTGGCTGGGCTGAGTCGTGCCGCTGGTGGTAGACGTACCGGCAGTAAACTCGTGCAGGGACACCAGCGTATAGGTACCGTTCTCGCCATCCACCTCAAACACGGCATAATCATTGTACACGTTGCTGCCTGCCTTGGCGATCGCCACGCTCACCTTATACTTAGACTGGGTCTCCTTAACGGTAAAGGTGATCTTGCCGTTGGAGGTAAACTCAGTGGGCTTAATGCCACGGTGACCGGAGCTTAACGCGTCATCCTTCTTACCCGCGACGTAGAACTCAAGATCAATGGGCGTGGTCGTATCGGGCAGTTCCAGAGTAATGGCAACATCCTGGAAGCCGGAGCTGACGGTCAGGGTGATCACACTGTCCGGCAAATGCTTGTCGGCGGAATCGTGAGAGGAAGCAATAACCGTATCCTTCTTCACCTTGCTATTTACGTACTCGGTCTTAATGTTGCTGCGGGTAAAGCCGTCGCTGACCAGCTTATCAATGGCGTCACCGATCTCCATCTTCAGAACGTTGGACATAGCGATAGGCTCTGCCTTGGGCGCACCGGAACTGACGTACATAGTAATCAAAGAGCCGTACTGCACCTTTTCGCCGGGTTCGGGATCCAGTCGGGTAACCGTACCCTCCTTGCACTCGGCGCTACTCTCAGGCAGCTCCTCCACCTCAAAGCCGGCGGCAGTCAGCTTGCCGCGCACCATCTCCGCACTTTCGCCGGGGCTGACCTTGGGGATCTCCGCCAGACGGGAGCCCTTGCTGATATACAGGGTCAGACGACCGTGAATCTTAATGCGATCGCCGGGAGCGGGATCCTGCTTATAGACATAGCCGGTCTCATATTCGGAATTATAACCGGTCTCGTAGGTGATCTCATACTTGCCGAAATTCTCATGGACCAGAACCTCTTCCTCATAGTTCATGCCGATGAAGTTGTCCACCTCAATCTCCTCACGGCGATTATTGGACCGATCGGCAAACCACACGGACAGGAAGATAATAACCGCAGTCAGCACCACACCGGCAGCCAGACCGAGAATAGCGATCAGCGGCAGTTTTCCTTTTTTCTTCACGGTCTTATCGGCATTGTCGTCCACATCACCACGAATACGGGTAATGGCATCCACATAGCGGGTGGGCGTTTCATCATCAAAATAGGTGTACTCAAAGCGAATGGAAGGATTACGCTTAAACTCCTCGAAATCGCTGATCATCTCCGCGGCAGACTGATACCGCTTAACCGTATCCTTCTGCATCGCCTTGAGAGTGATCTGCTCCAGGCCCTCAGGAATCTCCTCATTCAGCAGATGGGGCACGGTAGCCTCCGACTGCATCTGCATAATGGCCACAGACACGGCATTATCCGCCTCAAAGGGCAGCTTACCGGTGAGCATCTCATACAGCATAATACCCACGGAATACAGATCGGTCTTTTCGTCGGTGATCTCGCCTTTGGCCTGCTCGGGGCTGATGTAATGCACAGAGCCGATGGCCTTATTGCCAACGGCAGTCGCCTGCATCTCGCTGCGGGTTAGGCGAGCGATGCCGAAATCCGTCACTTTGATGGTGCCGTCGGACAGCAGCATAATATTCTGCGGCTTAATATCTCTGTGCACGATGCCCTTGTCGTGAGCATGCTGCAGAGCGCGCAGGATCTGAGAGGTGAAATGAACAGCCTCTTTCCAACGAATGTCCTTGCGCTGATCCAGGTACTCCTTCAGCGTGATGCCATCGATGTACTCCATGACGATGTACTGAAGATGCTCGCCGAAGCCAACGTCCAGCACCTTAACGATGTTGGGATGATTCAGTATTGCGATTGCCTTAGACTCGTTACGGAATCGACGAACGAACTCCTCGTTGGTCAAAAACTCGTCACGTAGGATCTTGACAGCCACAATGCGGTCGTCAACAGAATCGTATGCCTTATACACGTATGCCATACCGCCGACGCCGATCAGCTCGCGCATCTCGTAGCGACCATCCAGTCGTTTGCCCAAATACTTATCCATATACATTAACCTCTACTTTCTCTATGTCATGTCGACCGTCAGGTCAGTCAATATCCATCAGAACAACCGTGATATTATCGGCGCCGCCATCGTCCAAGGCCGCTCGAATCAAGGATTCCAGCGCCTCCTCCCGAGGCTGAGCCAACAATTCGGTTATTAACGACGTGCTGACCTCATTCGTCAGTCCATCGGTACACAGCAAAAGTCGGTCGCCGGACTGAAGCTCCAGCTCGTCGTATTCACCGGATTCTTCAGCGACAACGCCCAAAGCACGAGTAATGTAGTTTCTGCGCGGATGCGAACGCGCCTCCTCCTCGGAGATGCGTCCCTCCTCAATGAGCTCCTGAACCACAGAGTGATCACGCGTCACCTGGGACAGCACACCCTCACGCAGCAGATACAGACGGCTATCACCCACGTGGGATATGTACGCCTGTGTCCCGTGGACGATCACCGCCACGACGGTGGTGCCCATACCGGTCAATTCCGCCTGCTGCTGCGCACGCTCATAGACGCCCACGTTAGCCGTCGCCATAGCGCTGGCCAACAGGCGCTCCACCGACGCCGCACCGTGGTCGGGGTCAAACCCGTCCCGTATGCGGGAACCGATCACCTCCACTGCAATTTTACTGGCGATATTACCGCCATTGGCACCACCCATTCCGTCGCACACAACGGCGTACTGCGCTACTGTACCCAGAGCGCCAAATTCTAACGTATCCTGGTTGTTCTCGCGCACAAGACCGATATGTGTTTTACCGACAACATTCATGGTAATGCCTCCTTTCTGCTCCACCGGAGCGTAACTACATGTTTATTTTGATTCCTGACGGCGAAGCTGACCGCAAGAGGCGTTAATATCCGCCCCCAAGGTGCGCCGTACCGTCACGTTGATTCCTCTCTTCTCCAGCACAGCTACAAACGACCGTATCCGTTCTCGTGAGCTGCGCTGCTGCTGTTTGCCCTCCACGGCATTGACCGGTATCAAATTGACGTGGCACAGCATACCTCTCAGCCGTGATGCCAATTCCTCCGCGCAGGCGTCGGAATCGTTGAGACCGTCAATCATCGCATATTCAAAGGAAATGCGACGACCGGTTGCCTTAATATAATCGCGGCAGGCGCTCAATAATTCCTCAATGGGCCAGCGCTTGTTCACCGGCATTGACCGCGAGCGAATCTCGTCGTTGGGCGCGTGCAGGGATATGGACAAGGTCAGCGGTATCTGCTCCTCCATCAGGCGGTAGATGCCGGGCACCAAGCCGCAGGTTGATAAGGAAATGTGGCGCATACCGATGTGGACGCCGCCTTCCTCCCCGAGCATACGTAGGAAACGGAGCACCTGCTCGTAATTATCCAGCGGCTCCCCCATTCCCATCAGAACAATGGAGGAGACCCGAACGCCGGTATCCTGCTGAGCGGCCTCGATCTGAGCCATCATCTCGGCGGCGTTCAAATTTCGGACCAAGCCGCCCATACCCGTGGCACAGAAGGTACAGCCCATTCGGCAACCAACCTGAGTGGATAAGCACTGACTCCAGCCGTGCTTATATTGCATCAGCACCGACTCAACAGTCTCGCCGTCGTCCAAGCCAAACAGATATTTTACGGTTCCGTCAATCTCGGACACCAGCTTGCGCAGGATGCGGACCGTAGGAACGGTATACACCTCTGACAATTGCGCCCGCAGGTCCTTAGGTATGTTGGTCATTTGCTCGAAATCGGTGACGCCTCTGTCCAGCCACTGACGGATCTGCTTGGCACGAAAAGCGGGAAACCCGCGGGCAACCAGTTGCTCCGTCAACTCATCCATTGACAGAGATCGAAGATCAATGCTAGCCAAACCGTCACCTCTTTTACATCAGACCATTTTAACAAAACCGGCAATATAAAATCCATCCGTTCCGTGAACGTGGGGAAACAGCGTAATCTCGTGAGAAACAGGCAAACCGGATGCCGCAAAGCAAGACTCCAGTGGTAACCGCTTCGGTTGAAACTCCGGATGTTCACGGAGAAACCGCGCCGTTATCTCCTGATTCTCTTGGGGGCGTAACGTGCAGGTGGAGTACTGCAACGTACCGCCTATACGAACCAGCCGCGCTCCCTGCTCCAATATGCGGTACTGAAGCGCGGGCAGATCGGTGAATTCCTCCTCCTGCTTGTAACGAATCTCCGGCTTTCGCCGAATAACGCCCAATCCGGAGCAAGGCACGTCACAGATAACTTGATCCATCCTGTTAAGTAATTCAGCAGGCGGCTCTGCCGATGCGTCCTGCTGTCGAACGGAGATCATATCAAAACCGAATTCATGCACGCGGCGGGACAATGCCGTGCATTTGTGCTGATGAATATCCCCCGCCCAAATGCACCCCTCGTTGTTCATATACTGGGCGACCGTCATGGTCTTTCCGCCGGGAGCGGCACACAGATCGGCAATTTGCTCACCGGGCCGAGCGTTCAATGCAAAACAGCACCACTGAGATGCCAAATCCTGGAAATAATACTGTCTTTGACACTCCTGCGGGAGCGAGTGCAGTAATGCCGGATTCATGATACACAACGCATCGGGAAGATGCTCTACCACAGCATAGGCCACGTTATGCTCTGTCAAAACACGGCAGAAATCGACCGTCGAAGTCGCCGCCGTGTTCACACGTATGTAGGCGGGCGGCGCATCGTTAAGATGCGTCAGCAGGCCGTTCAGCACATCCTCGCCATACGCCGCGCGCCAGGAACGGATCCAGTGGCGTGGGATGGAGTAGCGAATCTCCAACCCCTTATCCGTGGTCGGCAGATTCTCCAACATTTCAGCGTATCCACGCTGAATCTGGCGCAGAACGCCATTGACAAAGCCGGACAAACGACCGAAACCAAACTGTTTGGTCTGCTCCACTGCTTCGTTAATAGCGGCAAAAGCAGGGGTTTTGTCCATATAAACCAGCTGATACACGGCCACCCGCAGAATCTCACGGACAGCAGGGTCCATCAACTTCACGGGAGTAGATGCCGTATGATTCAGCAAATAATCAAGCGTTAAGCGGCGTTCTGTCACGCCGTATAACAGGCGTGATGCCAGAGCGCGGTCTGCCGCACCCAGGTCACAGTCGGAGAGCAGTTCCTCCAAAACGACGTTGGAGTAGCCGCCCTTTTCGTGTACCGTCAGCAGAGCCCGCACCGCCGCACTACGGGCGGTCAACGGCGACGGCGGCCGTTACCGCCCACAATGAGAATCAGTCGTAATAAGGTCATCAAGGACACCAGTAGCGCCGCAACGTAGGTCAACGCGGCGGCGGTAAGCACCTTTTTGACACCCTTGAGTTCGTCCTCGGTAAACTGTCCGCTGCTCTCCAGCGCGGCAACCGCACGCGCGGATGCATTAAATTCCACAGGCAGAGTCACCAGCTGAAACAGCGTCGCCATACTAAACAGCGCAATACCGACGTAAGCCAGGGCGTCCATACTCATCACGATTCCCAAAAGAATCAAAATGGGTGACAGTCCGGAAGCAAAATTGGTGACGGGCACCATCGCCGTGCGCAGTTTTACCGGTCCATATCCTTCCGCGTGCTGGAGGGCGTGTCCCGTTTCGTGAGCGGCTATGCCAACGGCGGCCACCGTGGAACGACCATATACCCCTTCGGACAGGCGCACCACGTTGGTACGCGGGTCAAAATGATCCGACAGTTCACCTGCCACAGCCTGAATATCGGTGTGGATGCCGTTGACCTGCTGAATGTAGCGGGTCACGTCCGCACCGGTCATACCATTGCTCACCAGTTTGTCGCTGTATTTTGCGTAGGTGGATTTCACCTTAAACTGCGCCCAAACGGAAATCAGAAGAGCCGGCACCACCAAAATCAGGTACCAATAATCAATGAAAAAGGGGCTGAAATACGGCATCGAACAAAATCCTTTCTGAATTATGCCAACTGTGTGTGTAGAGCCATCGGATGACCGCGCAGATAATCCTCCGCCGCCATACGCCGAGAGCCCTCTGCCTGAATTTCGAGGATGACCAACGACGTTCCTCCACCGCAAGCAACCGTCAGCGGAGAAAGGTCTATCACGGTGCCGGGCTCGGCATCACAGCCGTCGCCCACCCGCGTGCGAAATACCTTCATCACCTTACCGTCAACGCGGCAGGTGGCCACCGGCCACGGGTTCATCCCGCGCACCTGATTATGCAGTTCAGTGGCCGTCCTGTCCCAATCCAGGGGACACATACTTTTGTCCAGCATAGAGGCGTAACACGCGCCATCCTGCGGCTGCGGGGTCGGCTTCAGCGTGCCGTTCTGCAGCTGTTCCAGCGTGCGGCTAAGCAATTCTGCGCCATCCGCCGCCAGCAGGTCAAACAGCTCGCCACCGGTGATGGTATCGTCCAGCGGGCGACTGAGCGTCAACAGCATATCGCCGGTATCCACGCCCTCGTCCAGCAGCATAGTGGTCACACCCGCCTGGGCGTCGCCATTGATAACCGCCCACTGCACGGGGGCAGCACCGCGATACCGCGGCAGCAAGGAGCCGTGCACGTTGATACAGCCGCCGGGGGTCAGCTCCAGAATAGACTTGGGCAGTATTTTGCCATAAGCCACCACGATGATGGCATCTGCCTCCTCCTGCTTTAACCGATCATACGCCTCCTGCGTCCGCATAGAGGCAGGCTGATACACGGTCAGTCCGTGTGCCCGGGCGCACACCTTCACAGCAGGCGGCGTGAGTATCTGCTTGCGCCCCACCGGCTTATCCGGCTGGGTCACCACCAGCGACACGGTATGTCCATCGGACAGCAGGCGCTCAAGACTGGGCACAGCAAAATCGGGCGTACCCATAAATATCAGCTTCATACCGTACCCCCTGCGTTACTGCGCCAGCTCATCGGGCGCCAGCATACGATCCACCTTGGACTTAAACAAAATGCCGTCCAGATGATCGCATTCGTGGTCGGCACACTGGGCGGCCAAGCCCTCCAGCGTGACGATGAAAAATTTGCCGTTGCGGTTTTGCGCCTGTAGTTTCACAGTGGCGGGGCGATGAATCATACCGTACTGGCCGGGGCTGGACAGACAGCCCTCAACGCACTCTTGCTCACCGCGGCGCTCGAGAATGATCGGGTTGATGCACTCCTTGAGCCCATCGCCGGCATCCATAATAAAGATGCGACGCTGAATACCCACCTGCGGTGCGGCCAAGCCAACACCGCCGGATTTAATTAAAGTGTCCTTCATATCGTCCAGCAACAGCCACAGCCGCTCATTGAATTGTTCCACCGGCTTGCATACTTTATGCAGAATCGGTGCTTCATCGGTTAAAATGGTCCGAATTGCCATATTCAGACTCCTTTCCAAAACGGCATCACAATACGGATGCCGGATTAATATCTACGTATACGCTGACACCGCGGGCAGTCGGTTCCTTGTTAATCGACTGCAGAAGCTGACGAATCATATCCCGCATTCGCTTGGTATTGCGACCTTTAATCAGCATCTTATAACGATACTTGCCGGACACTCGGAGCACCGCGGCAGGAGTAGCATCCAAAGCGATGATCGGCAGATCCGCATAATCGCCGGTGGCGGCATCGCGCAGCAGCTGCATCATCCGATTAGCGGTCTGGCGCACCCGCTGTTCCTGAACACCGGTAAAGCCGAACATAAACAGATCCGCATAGGGCGGGTAATGCATCGTCCGCCGTCCGTGATCCTCCAACGCATAATATTCGGGATAGTTCTGCTGCGCGGCAAAGGCGATGACCTCGTTCTCGGGTGTGTAGGTCTGGATCACCGCCAAGCCCTGCTCATTTCGGCGACCGGCGCGACCGATCACCTGGGTCAGCAATGCAAAGGTGCTCTCGTAGCTGCGATAATCGCCGCTGTAAAGCGCCTGGTCAGCCGACAGAACGCCCACCAAACCAACGTGCGGGAAATCCAAGCCCTTGGCCACCATCTGGGTGCCGATCATAATGCGATACTCACCCTCGGCAAAGGCCTTAAACTTCTCCTCGTATGCGGACCGCGACATAGTCGTATCGGTATCCATACGCAGTATGGGCGTATCGGGAAACAGCTCTGTCAACTCATCCTCAACCAACTGTGTACCCAGACCGCTGTAGCGAATCTTATCCGAATCGCACTTGGGACAGCGGGAAGGGGCGCGCTGACTGTGCCCACAATAATGGCACATCAGCCGATCGTTGGCACGATGATAGGTTAAGGATATGCTGCAGGAGGGGCAGGTAATAACCTCTCCGCAACTTCTACAGGAAATATGGGTATGGAATCCGCGACGATTCAGCAGCAGTATCACCTGCTTATCCTCGTCGAGGCAGGTACGAATCCGCTCAAGCAGCGTTGGACCCAGCACCGACTCCCCCATCGCCTCCTGGCGCATATCCACCACTTCCACCTGCGGCAGCTGCACGTCACCATAACGGTGAGCCAGCTCAACCAAGGTGTAGCGACCGTTCACAGCCGCGTGGTAGGACTCCACCGACGGTGTGGCGGAAGCCAGCAGCATCAGTCCCTTGTGATAAGCGCAACGGAAACGCGCAATATCGCGGGCGTGATAGCGTGGATTAGACTCGGACTTATAAGTGTGCTCCTGCTCCTCATCCATAATGATCAGACCCAGATCGTCGCAGGGGGCAAACACCGCCGAGCGGGTACCCACCACAATACGGGCCTCTCCCCTCTTAATTCGCTTCCATTCATCCATCCGCTCGCCGATGGCAAGGCTGCTGTGCAGCACCGCCACCCGCTTGCCGTACTTCTTGACGAACAGAGCCATGGTCTGGGGGGTCAAAGAGATCTCAGGCACCAGGACGATCACCTGACGGTCATCCTCCAGCACCTTATCTATTAAATTCATATACACCGCAGTCTTACCGCTGCCGGTAACACCGTACAGCAGAGCTGCCGACGGCTGTCCGGACGCGTAAAGCTCCAGCAGGCGGTTAAACGCCGTTGTCTGCTCACCATTCAGTGTCTGCGAAATAATGGTCGGCATGGGGTCGTCCGTCTTAACGGGGGAGCGGAAATCCTCGGCGTCGTACAGTTCAAGTAAGCCCTTGCGCGCCAGAGCGGATACCACCGCCGTGGTCACGCCGCAGAAATAGCAAAGCTCCTTCACAGATGCGGCACCCACGTCCTCCAGCAAGGACATCACCGACTGCTGCTTATCCGTCAGCTTCGGTGCGGGGAGCTCGGGGTCGCGCGGAGCAAGCCGCGCGGTACGGATGGTGGCATCGCCTGTATGGCGAAAACCCTCGTCAGCGGCCACAAGCACACCCAATTCCATCAGGTGTGACAGAGCGGTCGTAGAGGGGTCCATTCCCATCCGATCCAGCAAGGTGTCCCTATCCGCTCCACCCGGGCATTTGGAAACAAAGGCCAATAACTGTCGTTCATTGGGCGTCAGCGTTTCCAGGATACTCGGAGAAACGTCCGCCGCGGGACGCAGCACCGTCTTGATCTGCATATACAAGCCGGTGGGCAGCATACTCCGCACGGCGTCAAACAGCGTACAGAACGTACGCTCCTGCATAAACCGTGCCAGCTGCAGCATTTCATCGTTCAGCAGAGGGGTGCGATCCATCACGGATAACACGGACTTCAGTCCTGCCGTATCCGCCTGCTCCACAACCTCCATCACCAATCCTTGGCGGGTGCGGTTGCCGCCGCCGAAGGGTACCAGTACACGGACACCTATCTGTGCCGCGCCGAAATCGTCGCTCCATAGATAGGAATACAGTTTGTCGAAAGAAAAGGTTGCCTGCTCGACGGCAATACGAACCACGGTTGTTGCAGACATTCCTTTCCCTCCCTTACAAATCAGTTAGTTATCAGTCCTCGACGTTGCCCGCCAGCAGGGTGCACTCGCCGTCCTTGAAATCCTTAATGGCCAGGCTGACGGTCTTATCCACCAGAATCTCTTTGTTGGCCTCAGCCTCCTCAGCGATCTGACGGGCGCGCTTGGCCACGCCGATTACCACGGCGTAACGGCTGTTCTTGCCCTGCAATACTTCAATATCCTTAGGTGCTAACATATCAATCTACCTCCGTATGGTTATTCTTTATGCGGGAATACCGCATATGTTCTGCGTTAATGATGGTGTTGATGCGGTCACAGGCCGCAGACACCTCGTCGTTGAGCACGACGTATTGATACCGGAACATGCGGCTCAGTTCATACTTAGCCGACTCCATCCGTCCGCAAATCACGTCGTCCGGCTCTGTGCCGCGACCGCGCAGACGGCGCTCCAGCTCCTCGATGGAGGGAACGTCCACGAATATCGAAACGATATCGGGGCATTTGTCCATCACCTTTTCGGCGCCCTGCACCTCGATCTCCAGGATAACGTTCTTACCCTCCGAGAGCAGTTTTTCAATCGGCGCGATGGGGGTGCCGTAATAGTTGCCGTTGTACTCGGCGTATTCCAGAAAAGCGTCCTCTGCAATTGCCTGCTCGAACTCCTCACGGGAAACGAAATAATAATGGAAGCCGTCGATCTCACCGGGACGGGGCTTGCGGGTGGTCATAGACACCGACAGCACGATGTCATCGTAGCGGGACAGCAATTCCTTCACGATAGTGCCCTTACCGGAGCCGGAGGGACCGGTAAACACGATCAGCAAACCTCTCTTACCCCTCATCGCTCACGTCCTCCTGTTCGTCGATCATACGGTTCGCCACCGTCTCGGGCTGGACGGAGGACAGGATGACGTGATCGCTGTCCATCACCAGCACCGCGCGGGTGCGGCGGCCATAGGTGGCATCGATCAGAGTACCGCGCTCTTTAGCGTCCTGAATAATGCGCTTGATCGGTGCAGATTCGGGGCTGACGATCGCCAGCAGGCGACCGGCGGCCACCATATTGCCAAAGCCGATGTTAATCAGTTTCATGATACGTCCCTCCGTCACCGATTACTCAATGTTCTGAATCTGCTCGCGGATTTTCTCGATCTCCGCCTTAATATCCACCACAATGCGGGTGAGATTCAGGTCGCTGCATTTGGAGCCGATGGTGTTGGTTTCACGGTTGATCTCCTGAACCAGGAAGTCCAGCTTACGACCCACGGGCTCGTTGCTGTTCAGCAGCTGCTCCAGCTGATCCAGGTGGCTGTTCAGTCGCACGGTCTCCTCAGCCACCGCCACCTTATCCGCAAACACAGCCGCCTCGTTCAGCAGACGTGCCTCGTCAATCGGTACGCCGTCCAGCAGCTCGCGGATGCGGGTCTCGACCTTTTCCATATGAGCGCGGACCGTTTCGGGGGATTTTTCCTCCACCACCGCCACAGCCTGACGGATGGTAGCCGCACGGGACAGCACGTCCTCGCGCATGCGGGCACCCTCCACCTCGCGCATAGCCACGAACCGCTCCAGGGCAACGTCCGCTACCTGACTGACGGCGGCCCACACGGCGTCCTCGTCCAGCGCCGCCTGGCGCACGGTCAGCACGTCGGGATAACGGGACAGCGCCGTAGCGGACACGTCCTCACGGACGCCGTAGCGCTCGCTCAATTCGCGCAGGGCGGTCAGATAGCTCTCTGCCAGCCCGTGGTCAACGACCACCTCGCTGCCTACGGCCTCCAGCGTGTGTATCTGCACAAACACGTCCACCTTACCGCGGCTGATGCGCTGCTGGAGGTATCCCTTCAGCTTGTCATCCAAAAAGCCATAGCCACGGGGCAGACGAGAGGAATACTCATAATAGCGATGATTAACCGATTTCAGTTCCACCACAATGGACAGACCATCCACTGTGTCCTGACCACGTCCGTAGCCGGTCATGCTCCGTATCATACCACTCTCTCCCATCTCTAAAACGGCAATACTTACCTATTTTTATACATCGTACATTGTACCAGTTTTTCTGTATAAAGTCAAGAATATATAATAATTTACTTTACATAACTTTTGGATATAAAAAAAGAGCCGCCAGCTGTGTGGCGACTCCATCTTGTTTTATTTACTTACGGGCTTTGCGACGCAGTTTTTCCTGTAGAGACAGCACCTGTTCACGGCGCTTGGATTCGGTATCCGGATCGGGCGAATACCCCTCCTCTGTCAGCAGCAAAATCGAGCCCTCGTGCGTCCCCTCGGGCAACGCGCTCAACAGTTCTGTGCGAGAGAGACCCTCATCGTCCACCAGGACAGCCAGATCCCCCTCGAACCGGTCCACACTATAACGAACCATACGTTACTCCTTTTCTGTACGTACCGTGAATTTTTCACCGTCAGAGGTAATAACGATATGCCCACTGACGTCCGCCCGATATAAAGTGATGTCCATCGCCTCCAGACGGCGAAGCACCTCAAGGCTGGGATGACCGTAATCGTTATCCTTGCCACAGGTAGCAACCACGCACTGCGGCGATACGGCGGATAAAAGACGGGACGAATTGGAGGTCTTACTGCCGTGATGGCCCAGTTTCATAACGTCCGCCGTCAAATCGTACCCGCTTTCCACCAGATCCTTCTCAACGCCGGACTCGGCGTCACCGGTGAAGAGAAACGCTCTGTCGCCAAAGGTAAGTCGGGTTATCACCGACATATTGTTCTTATCGGTGGTCTCCTCAATAGGACCCAAAACCTGCAGGCGCGCCGTGCCCAATTCGTAGACATCCCCCACCTTGGCCTCACAGATCGTAACGTTCTTTTCATCCAAGAGTTCCAGCATCCGCAGATACCCTTTGGTCGTGGGGGTGGCGCTATCCGGCATAAAGGACATAATGAACTGACCGACCTCAAAATCCTCCAAAACGGACGGCATACCGCCGATGTGATCCGCGTGAGGGTGGGTCGCCACCACCATATCCAGTTTGGTGACGCCGTAATCCAACAGATAATCTTTCACGCGGTCGTATGTAGTGGATTCGCCGGCGTCGATGAGGAGCGTTTTATCCTGCTGACGGATGAAAATGCAGTCCGCATTACCCACGTCGATAAAGTGAACTTCCAGCTCTCCCTCAGCGGTAACACTAGGTTGGGTCATCCCCAACGCCGCAGAGATATCGCTCCATCCATTAAAGGAAACTCCGGGGATGTAGCCGATCAGTTCTATCAGCAAACACAACGCCGCAAACGCGATAGCCACCGTACGCGTTATTTGTTTTTTCGTATACTTACGCTTTGCCACGGCCACTCCCCCATACTAGTTAATCTTCGGCATTCGCCTGCATTTCATTCCATTGTTGCAGGGTAATCAGCACCTTACGGGGCTTACTGCCCTCGCTGGGACCGATGATACCCTTTTGCTCCATCTGGTCGATGATGCGACCGGCACGAGAATAGCCAAAGCGCATCTTGCGCTGCAGCATCGACGTGGAAATACTGCCGGACTCCACGGCCAAACGGATGGCGTCGGGCAAAGCCTCGTCCCACTCGTCCGCCTCGCCGTCCTCGTCACGGGCGGCATTCTTGCCGCCAGCGGCGGCCGCCTGCTTCTCGATTTCGTCGATCACTTCCTGATCGTATTCCTGCGGTTTATCGGAATCCTTAAGGAATTCCACCACGCGCTCCACCTCTTGGTTGGATACGTAGCAGCCCTGCACGCGCAAGGGCTTAGACTGACCCAAAGGCATAAACAGCATATCGCCGTTGCCCAGCAGCTTTTCGGCACCGCCGCCGTCCAAAATGGTACGGCTATCCACGCTACTGGATACGGTCAGCGCCAAACGGCTGGGAATGTTACTCTTAATAAGACCGGTAATAACGTCGACGGAGGGACGCTGGGTAGCGATCACCATATGCATACCGGCGGCACGGGCCATCTGCGCCAGACGGCAGATGGAGTCTTCCACCTCGTTGCCTGCCGCCATCATCAGATCCGCCAGCTCGTCGATCACGATCAGCATCAACGGCAGAGGCGGGAACTCGCCCTTCTGCCGTGCCATCTCGTTATAGTCGCTGATGTCACGCGCCTTGGTTTCGGAGAACATCTGATACCGCTTAAGCATCTCATTCACCGCCCAACCCAGAGCGGCGGACGCCTTGCGCGGGTCGGTCACCACCGGCACCAGCAGGTGCGGGATGCCGTTATAAACACCAAACTCGACCTTTTTGGGGTCGATCAGAATCATCTTGACCTCATCGGGATGGGCGCGGAACAGCACCGACTGGATCATCGAGTTGGTACACACCGACTTACCCGAGCCGGTGGTACCGGCAATCAGCAGGTGAGGCATCTTCGCCAAATCGGTTAGCACGGTACGCCCCTCAATGTCCTGACCAAGCGCCACCGTCAGGCGACCCTTGGCGTTGCGGAACTCGGAGGAATCCAGCAGAGAGCGCAGACGCACGGTGCGGCGTGCCTTGTTGGGCACCTCGATGCCCACGGCCGCTTTGTTGGGAATCGGCGCCTCAATACGGACGCCGGTGGTAGCCAGGCGCAGGGCAATATCATCGGACAGACCGGTGATGCGGCTGATCTTGACGCCGGCACTGGGCACCAGCTCATACCGCGTAACAGAGGGTCCGCAAGTCACGTCACCCAGTTCAGTATTGATGCCGAAATCTTTCAACGTATTGACCAGCAGGTTGCCGACCGCCATACGGTCGCCCTCCTGCAGGCGGCTGTTATCCGCCGCAGACCCGCTGTCCAGCAACGACAGCGGAGGATAGCGATAGACGCTCTCCTGCTCCGCCTCTTCTTCTGCGTTCTTTAGGTCTTCCTGCAGCTCCTTCTCCGCCTCCTCGGCGGTCATCATCTCATCCTCGTCGTCCGTTTTCTCCTCGGCGACGGGATTATTCAGCATCTCGTCAGCCCGCTGCAGCTCCTCCAATTTAGCGGTGGCCAGCACGGAGGAATCCTCCAGCGGCTCAGCCGCAGGAATGGGAGTGACCGTTTCTTCTACGGGCTCCTTCGGCTTGCGTGCGCGACGCTTGGAGGAATAGCCCTCCCCCATCTCAATGTCAATGTCGCTGCGCTCGCGACCGGACTGGATGCGCTCCGCCGTCTGGGAGATGGCGGTCTCGATCGTTTCCTTGGTCTTCTCCACCGGCTTGCGCACAGCGCGCAGCAGGCTCAAAATGGTGGTACCGGTCACCAGCATCAGGAACACGACCGTCAGCAAAATCAGTATGATCTTGGCGCCGGTATCGCCAAACATCCGCTCAAAGGGCCAGCCCAGCAGCACGCCCAAAACACCGCCGCCGCGCACGTTCATACCGTCGTTAAAACAGGACACCAGAGAATCCCAAAAGCTGTATTCGGCAGAATCCACCATAAACGCATGCACAGTACCGTTCAGCAGCAGGGCGAAGGCCGCACTCTGCCACACACGCACAGACAGGGTGCCCGTGTCCTTATCCAGTGCCAGCATCACCGCCACAAAGCCCAACAGCGCAGGCAGGACGTAGGCGCTGAAGCTGAACACACCCAGCAAAACGTTGTGGATCCAAGTCCACACGTTCTCGCCCTGAATGATGGCAAAGCAGAACACCAACACCGCCACCGCCAGCAAAATGATAGCCTGTATCTGTTGCCGTGCGCTGGTATCCGCTTTGGTCTGGCGGGTGCTCTTCTTTTTGCCGGTTGACTTCTTTTTCGTTGCCATTATGTAATCCTCCAATGTATGTAGTGCCCTTGCGGGCGATATTATGACTGTTCCAGCATACCGTACAGGGTTTCCAGTGCCTCCTGCAAGGACCCCAAACGGTCAATCAATCCCTCTTGTACTGCCTCCGCGCCGTCCAGCACGGTACCGATGTCGGTTGCCAATTCGCCGGTGTTCATACACAGTTGTGCGAATCGCTCCTCGGTCATGTGGGAATGGCGGCAGACAAAGTCCACAATCCGTTCCTGCATCCTCTGAAAGTGCGTAAACGCCTGCGGCACCCCCAACACCAGCCCGTTAAACCGCACGGGATGGATGGTCATAGTCGCCGACGGAACGATAAAGGACGCATCGGCGGCCACCGCCAGCGGCACCCCGATGGAATGACCGCCGCCCAGCACCAGCGACACGGTCGGTTTTTTCATGCCGGCGGTCAACTCCGCCAATGCCAATCCCGCCTCGATGTCACCGCCGATGGTATTCAGCAGGATCAGAAGTCCCTCAATATGCGGACTTTCCTCCACCGCCACCAGCTGCGGGATCATATGCTCGTACTTGGTTGACTTCGTTTCCGGCGATAGCACATAGTGCCCCTCGATCTGTCCCACCACCGTCATACAGTGAATACGGTGCTTGCCGTTGTCGATGGTTACCGAGCCGGTCTGCTCCATCATCGGTATGCGACCGGAAATCTCCAAATCCGCGTTTTGCTCTTGCATTGTCATCACCCCGTACTAGTATGCGGCGGGAACGACTCAGTATGCAAAGCGATTTTTGCCGATTATTAGGCATATTATACCACAACATCTTGTATAATTCAAGTATCTTATTAATAGAAAAGCACAAATGCCGAAGCATTTGTGCTTTTGTGCTTATTTACTGTTATTTTGCATATACTCGTCCATAGCCAAAGCGGCCTTTTTGCCGGCGCCCATGGCCAGAATAACCGTGGCGGCACCGGTAACGGCATCGCCACCGGCGAACACGCCCGGGCGGGTGGTGACGCCGTTTTCATCCGCCACAATACCGCCCCATCGATAGGTTTCCAGGCCGTCTGTGGTGGACTTTATCAACGGGTTGGGCGAGGTGCCGATGGCCATAATCACCGTGTCAGCCTCGATGACAAAATCACTGCCCTCAATCGTTACGGGACGACGGCGGCCGGACACATCCGCTTCTCCTAACTCCATTCTGACGCAACGGACCGCCGACACACAGCGGTCGTCCCCGCCCAAAATCTCGACGGGGTTAGACAGATACTGAAAACGGATACCCTCTTCGACGGCGTGCTCCACTTCCTCCGCACGGGCGGGCAGTTCCTCGGCGGAGCGACGGTAAACCACCGTCACCTCCTCGGCGCCCAGTCGCAACGCGCAACGGGCGGCGTCCATCGCCACGTTACCACCGCCCACTACCACCACGCGCTTTCCGCGGCGGATGGGGGTAGCACTCTCAGACAAGTACGCTTTCATCAGGTTTACGCGGGTCAAAAATTCATTAGCAGAATACACTCCGCCCAAATTTTCGCCGGGGATATTCATAAAGCGTGGCAACCCTGCTCCGGTGCCGATAAACACCGTGTCGAAGCCCTCTTTGTCCAGCAGTTCATCCACCGACAATACCTTGCCGATCACCATATTGGTGACCACCTTCAGCCCACGGCTTTTGAGCGACTCGATCTCCTGCTGAACAATGGCTTTCGGTAGACGGAATTCAGGGATCCCGTACACCAGCACGCCACCCGCCTGATGCAACGCCTCAAACAAGGTCACGTCGTATCCCATTCTCAAAAGATCGCCGGCGCAGGCAAGACCGGCGGGACCGGAACCGACGATCGCCGCTTTATGCCCGTTACGAGGCATGGAATTATCACACATTGTAGGCTGACTATTGTGCCAATCCGCCACAAAGCGCTCTAGGCGACCGATGGCAACCGGCTCGCCCTTGAGTCCGCGAACGCAGTGCTTCTCACACTGATTCTCCTGCGGGCACACGCGACCGCACACAGCGGGCAACGAACTGGAGCGCGCTATCACCTCGTAGGCGCCTGCGAAATCGCCGCCGGCCACTAAACGAATGAACGCGGGAATATCCACCTGCACGGGGCAACCTCCGGTACAGGGCTTATGCTTGCACTGAAGGCAGCGCTTCGCCTCCTCCATGGCTTCCTCAGCGGTATAGCCCAGGGAAACCTCGGCGAAATCGCAACGGCGCTCTTGAGGAGAACGAGTCGTCATCGGGGTCTTTTTATCACTCATATTCGGCATCACCGCACCTCCTTATTCAAGAGGTTACAGGTTGCCTCATAGGCGTGGCGCTCCTGGCGCTCATACAGCCGACTGCGCTGCAGCACCTCATCAAAATCCACCTGATGTCCGTCAAATTCAGGACCGTCCACGCAGGCGAACTTCACCTGTCCGCCCACCGTCAGGCGACAGCCGCCGCACATACCGGTGCCGTCGATCATAACGGGGTTCATACTCACCACGGTCTTTATGCCGTATTCCGCCGTGAGCAAGCTGACGTATTTCATCATCGGGATGGGTCCGATGGCGATCACCTCATCATAGGTTTCGCCCCCGTCGATCAGCTGACGGAGTGCATCCGTGACAAGTCCCCTTTCGCCAAAAGAGCCATCGTCCGTTACGGTTATCAGCCGATGGCTGACCGCAGAGAACTCATCCTGTAGGATCACCATTTCACGGCTGCGGAAGCCACAGACCACGTGTACCTGCGCCCCCTGCTCGTACAGCTTTTTCGCCACGGGAAGTGCGATGGCGGCACCGACGCCGCCCGCAATCACGGCCACTCTCTTCAAACCTTCGGTCTCGGTGGCACGCCCTAAGGGGCCGACAAAATCCGGTATGGTATCCCCCACGTCCTTACGGCTCAGAGCCAGCGTAGTAGCACCAACCGCCTGCACAATAACCGTGACCGTGCCGGCAGACCGATCGTAATCCGCGATGGTCAGCGGAATGCGCTCACCGTCCTCGTCCACGCGGAGAATCACAAACTGACCCGCCTGGGCCTTTGCCGCCACCTGAGGGGCAGAAATCACCAGACGGACCACCGACCTATTCAGTTGTTCTTTTTGCGTAATAACAAACAAGAACAGTCATCTCTTTTCAAAATAATATCCGTAACAGCGGGTTGCTCTGTCACAGTGCTAACAGTTTACCAGTTTTGTATTGAAAATGCAACCGAAAAGTCATTGTTTTTCCCAAAAATCCGATATTTTGCGAGAATGGATTGCAATTTGTAAATCGGGAAGTTATAATGTAAGATGATTTATTATGTTTGAGGTCACGACTATGCTAATTGCCTTTCACACCCTCGGTTGCAAAGTGAATCAATACGAAACCCAAGCGATGCGCCGCATACTGGAGCACGCGGGATACGAAACGACAGAATTCAGCAAAGACGCCCCCGCACCGGACGTGCTGGTCATCAATTCCTGCACCGTCACCGGCGAGAGTGACAGAAAGCTGCGCCAATTCATTCGTCGTTGTCGCCGCCTTGTACCACAAGGCGTCCT
This sequence comes from Acutalibacteraceae bacterium, assembly GCA_045542015.1. Classification (GTDB taxonomy): domain Bacteria; phylum Bacillota; class Clostridia; order Oscillospirales; family Acutalibacteraceae; genus UBA5905. The sequence continues at coordinate 21,270 of JAZQKF010000054.1, read as the reverse complement.
GGTGCTGACGGGATGTATGCCCCAGGCCTATCCTAACATAGCTGCCGTCATGCCGGAGGTGGACATTGTGCTGGGTAACGCCGCCCGACAGGATATTCTGCCACGGTTAGAGGAATTCCTCACCCATCGGCAGAGAATCATTGACATTCCCCCGCACGGCAAGGAATACGAGCCGCTGGAGATTGACGAATTCCAAGGTCGCACCCGCGCATTCATCAAAATCCAAGACGGGTGCAACCGCTTTTGCTCCTACTGCATCATCCCCTACGCCCGCGGAAGGGTGCGCTCCAGAGCACCCGAGGATATTCGCGCCGAGCTGCGTCGGCTGGCCGACAAGGGATATAAAGAGGTCGTGCTAGTGGGCATCAACCTAACCGCATACGGCCAGGACAACGGATTAACCATCGCGGATGCGGTGGAGGCCGCCTGTGAGGTGGAGGGCATTGAGCGCGTGCGTCTGGGCTCTCTGGAGCCGGACTTCATTACCGAGGATACCATCGCCCGCATGAAGGCGCAACCAAAACTGTGCCCGCAATTCCATTTGGCGCTGCAGAGCGGCTGTGACGCCACCTTAAAACGCATGAATCGGCACTACACCACCGCAGTGTACGCTCAGCTGTGCGCCCGTTTACGTCATCATTTCCCCCACTGTGCCATCACCACTGACGTTATGGTGGGATTCCCCGGTGAAACCGACGAGGAATTTGCGGCGTCCCTTCAATTCGTGGAGGAAATGGACTTTTCCCGCGTTCACGTATTCGCGTATTCCCGCCGCCCCGGCACCATCGCGGATAAGCTGCCCAACCAAGTGGATAACAACGAAAAGGCTCGTCGCAGTAAAGAAATGATCGCCGTCTGTCGCCGCACCGCCGAGCAATACGCCGCACAGTACGTAAATACCACGGTACCGATCCTGTTGGAAACCGAATATCCGGACGGCACCGTTGACGGTCACACCGATACATACGTCACTATCAGAGTAAAAACCGATAAACCAGGCGGCTCTATCATCAATGTAGCCGTCGATAGCCGTAAAGGCGAAGTGCTTTACGGCACAGAAACCCGCTAAATTCCGCCATTTAGAAAGGAGGTCGGGTAGTGGCCTATTCTTTTAAAAAGCCAAGGACAGGTAACCGTCCCATACACATTATTCTCACCTGTCTGGCGGCAATTCTCGCCATAGCGATACTTCTGGCTTGGCTGATGATCAGCTATTTGGAAAACAAACCGGCAAAAGAACCGGACGATGCCGATCCCACCACGACCTATACGGAAAGCATCAGCGATCCTGCCACGGCATTGGTGATGCTGAATATGGGGGAGCACCACCATTTCCTACTGGTGCAAACGGTCCCTGCCGAGGATCGCGTCATTCTGGCATCCGTGCCCAACAATCTGGACACCGGTTCGTCCGATACGCTAGCAAAACTATTGAACAGAAGCGGACCCGTTAAGGTGATGCAGATGGTTGCGAATCAACTGCACCTCCCCATTGACCATTATATTTGCCTTACCCCCTCCGGCGTCAATAAATTCATATCCGAGATGGATAAGGGTATCTCCGTCAAGCTGGCAGAAAAGATAACCTACACCGACGAAAACGGCATATCCTCCTCCCTCTCTGCCGGCTCTGTGAATCTCACGGCAGGGCAGGCAACCGCCGTCCTCTCCCACAACGGGTGGAAAAAGCCGCAAAACGCCGATCTGATGGCTACCCGTATTATTGCCGCACTGATCAACCAATATATGACCTCTGAATACTCCCTGCGCGGATACTTCGGCGTGTTAGCCAACGTAGCACAGACCGATCTGCGCATTGACAATTTCACCGCCTACGCATCGGCACTGGAACAATTAGCCGAGAACAATAACGGCAAAATATGCACGACGACAACGCTGGACGGCACGATAGAGGACGGACGATTCGTCCCCGACATCGAAGCCTGCCGCAAAAATACGGGCCTATATCACTAATCGCGAAAGGAGCGCCTATGAAAAAACTGAAAATAGCAGCACCGCTCATAGCGCTCCTATTGGTATTGACCGGTTGCCGCTCCCTGCTGACAGAAATCAACAATTATCTCTATGCGGACACCTACGATCCCGCCAAATACGCGACGGAATATCGTAACAATTGGCAGTATCAACAGCTGGGCACGGAATTTCAAGACTACTACGGCAGTATGTACACAGCCGTTATGGACACCGCCAACGTGGCATCCCAATTGGATTTCACCAACGAGAATGGTGAAACCGAATCCATAGCCGGTGTGCGTGTTCGTTTCCTTGATTGTCGTATGAAGGACACCGATACGGAACTGTTGTTTGAAGCCTTCTTCCGCGACAATCCTCAGTTTTTCTACGTAGACCGCGAATACCGTATCGAGGGGCAAAAAAGCAGAGACGGCGTCACCTACTACGACACCATCATTCTCCAGTACCTGATGCCATCGGAATTGCGTGCTGCCGCCATCCGAACCTTTGACGCTGCCATAGACGATATGCTGGACGGCGTCCCAGACGGCGACGATCAGTACGAAACCCAGTTATCCCTGTACGACCGCTTGGCAAAGCACTGCACGTATGATACCGTTGCAGCCGAGAATATGGACGACGACAGCGACCCCATGGCTTACACCGCCTATGGAGCGGTGGTGGATGGCAGCGCCGTGTGCGAGGGCTACGCTAAGGCGATGCAGCTGCTGCTGAACCGCTGCGACATTCCTGCTACGACCGTCCGTGGCGATGCCATCGACAGCGACGTATCGCATATGTGGAATCTGGTCACCATCAATGGAAACCATTACTATTTCGATCCCACGTGGAGCGATAACGGCGACAAGGGCACACACGCTTATTTCAATATCACCACCGAGGTGCTTAACCGCACCCATAAAATCGACGAGAAAAACCTTGGTTTGCCCAACTGCACGGCTACGGAAGACAATTACTTTGTCCGAAACGGCACCTATATTAATTTCTATGAGCGAAAGAAAATAGCCGGTGTGATCGCCGATAAAATCCTGGACGGCGACACCTGCATTCAACTGCAATTCAGCCCCAAAACCTTTGACAACGGCTTACTATTCGTAAGAAACGTCGATCTGATATTCGATATGGTTGACGAGCATCTGGAGCCACACGGTAAATCTCTGTGGGATTTCGCCCTTACCACGGACAAGGAATCCTACATACTGACAATTGAAAAGTCATAAGAAAAAGGACTACAGCAGCTGCTGTAGTCCTTTTAATGTTACTTCTTTTCGGTTACGACGATCTGCACGTCCAGCGTTTCTTCCTCACCGTAATTGACCCAGGCGGTGTCCTCATCCAGCACAAGCCGCGCCTTAACCACCTGCTGACCCACCGTCGCCTTATCCTCCATATCCACCACCAGCGTAATGTCGCCGGACTTGATGCGGTTGATGACGTAATAAGGACCGCAGATAAGCACCTGAGGAATGCGGTTCTGAACCGCCTTTACGGTAAAGCCGTCGGGACAATTCTTCACGAGGAAGTTATCCTTAGACAGAGGCACGTCGAGAATGGTGCGGGTATATATCCCATTCAGATTCACCTTAACCTTAACGGTTTCGCTGCTGTTTACCAGACGAACACCGTCCTCCGCCTTAAGGGTGGTCTCACTGGTGAGATTATCGGGATTGAGCTTATCAAAGTCCACCACCAGTAGTTCCTTGATCTTGGCGATGTAATCCTCGCTCTCGGTGGGCACACTCCAGAACTCGATTTCGGAGGGTGTCACCGTAACCAGGTCCTTGCGATCGCTGTAGCCTTTGGGAACGTTCTTAAGCACGGGCTCCAGCTCCAGCTTGTAGTGCTCCATCACCGGCACCGTCACGTCCACCTTAGCGTCCTCGGCATTGACAAAGGAGATGGTTTCAAGCTCCTTGTCATTGTTGTCGTACGCCTTCAGATCGGCGGTAAACACCGCCGTCTCGGAGATCACACGGCGATCGGAAATCAAGGCCTCAACGCGATCGATGCGGTCAATATCCGATTTCGGGCCGGAGACCGTCACAGAGCTGCCGGTCACGGCCTCACCGCTCAGTGCCGGGGTACCGAACTGATACTTATCGGGGTTGCTCACCGTCAGAGACGGCATCGTCACCTTAACGGGAACCAGTTGCTCACGCCACACGTCGCAGGTGATGGTCACGGTGCTGTTGGTGCCGTCATCCCCCACCACGCTGACGATTGAGAAATCGCCGTTAGGGACAGCCCGCAGCTGCAGCACATAGGTGCCCTCTTTAATCACGTTGCCGGTATCGGCGGTCACCTGGAGATCGTTGGCGGTCAGCTTGCCGATGGCGGCACGGGTGCCGCTAACCGTCACGGTAGCAGTAGCGTTGCCGCCCTCCACAATCTGCAAATTCAGTGTTTCGGACGCATAATCGTTCAGAGTGATGGAAACCGGAACGCCGGTCAGCACACGCTCGTCGCTGTTGCCCTGACCGTACACGACCATTGTCCAGATGATGATGGCCAGCACAAGCGATGCCAGCATCATCAGTTTTTCATTATGGAGCAGGCGGTTTACCGTCCATTTCTGTTTCATTCCGTCTCCTCCTCTTTCTTATTCTTTCTACCCCGCTTGCGCAACCGCTTGATTTTGGTCTCATTCTCCTGCTGACTCCACAGAATGCGGTCGGCCAACGTCTTTTCGAGAGTTTCGCAAGTGAAATTACGCTTCAGCTCGCCGCCCTCGGCCACCGAGATCATACCGGTCTCCTCGGACAAAATCACCACCACGGCATCGGAGTTCTCACTCATACCGACGCCGGCGCGATGACGGGTGCCCAGTTCGCGGCTGATCAGCGGATTATCGGTCAGAGGCAGAATACAGGCGGCGGCGTAAACCTTACCGTCGCGGATAATCATAGCGCCGTCGTGCAGAGGCGCCTTGTTGTAGAATACCGAGGAAATCAGCGAAGCAGAGGGCTCTGCCTCCAGAATGGTGCCGGAACGCACGATCTCACCCAAGCGGGTGTTGCGCTCAAAGACGATCAGAGCGCCCATTTTCTCCTTCTGCAGGCTCTCTAAAGCGGCGCAGGTGGACTTGATCGCCTTGTTCCACTGGTCGATCTGACCTGCGTTATCCACAGAGCCGATGCCGAAAAACCGCGAGAATCCGGTACGGGCACGACCCGCCTGCTCCAGTGCGCGACGAACCTCAGGCTGGAAGACGATGAATACCAAGACCAAGCCGTTCTGGAACAAGGCCTCCAGCAGATACCGCGCGGTGGTCAGGTCCAGGAGACGAGCCGCCGCATACAGCAGCAACAGCGACACGATACCGCGGATAAACTGCTCTGCACGGGAATCCCGCACCAAGCGAATCACAAAATAGATTCCCAAGGTCACCAGACAAATGTCCAGCGTATCCGATATCCAATTGTAGCTGGCAAAAAAGCCGGACACGAAGCGCCAAACAGTTTCAAACAACGCGGTCATTCTATTTCCTCCTATGCCGTGCGGATGAAGCATCATCCGACGACCGAATCATTCCATAATCGCGGGAAATTCGAACGGACAAACCCCCACTTTCCTCCATTATACCATATTTTTATTTTAGTGCAACTTTTTTTCGGCAATTTGCAAAAAAAGTTTGCTCACTTTATCTGCCGATTCGGCGGTTGTATAGGCGGACGGCGCCAATCGAACCGTTCCGTGCTCCAAGGTACCGAAACGACGATGCGCCGCACCGGCACAGTGCCACCCCGCCCGCACGGCCACGCCGTAGCAGTCGAGCAGAGCCGCCACCTCTTCGGAGGTATAGCCGTCAACATTCAGTGACATTACGGCGCCCGACGCACCCTCAGCGGGTCTTTGCGTATAAAACCGAATCGCAGGATGGTCACACAAGCGGTCATACACTCGCTGCAAGCACAACAATTCGTGACGATAGATCGTCTCTCTCCCCTTCCCCCGCACGAAACGGATTCCGGCCGCCATACCGGCGATACCCGACACGTTCAGCGTTCCGCTCTCCAGCCGATCCGGTAGCTCATTCGGCTGCGCCAGCTGTAGGGAGTAGCTCCCCGTTCCGCCGCGCACCAGCGGCGCCACCCGTTCCTGTTCACGGCACAGCAGCAATCCCGTGCCGGTGGGAGCGTACAAGCCCTTGTGGGGCGCTGCGCAGAGATAGTCAATGCCATCATGCTCCATATCCAGCGGCAACACTCCGGCGCTCTGTGCGGCATCTACGCAAAGCAACAGACCATAGCGGTGAGCCAGTGATGCCAGTTTTCGAATGGGAAACGTGACACCGAACACGTTGGAACAATGGGTGCAAATAATCACCTTTGTATCACTTCGAATGGCTTTGCGAAAGTTTTCTACGGTTTCGTCCTCATCGGGCGACCACGCCGCCGTATCGTAGCGACCCAACGCATACAGAGGACGCATCACCGCATTGTGCTCCAGATCTGACGTCAGCGCGCGCCCTCCCCCATTCAACAATCCCCGAATCACGGTATTGAGTGAGGCGGTGCAATTGGTTGTATACACCACGCCCTTTGGATCCGACAACCCAAAGAAATCGGCCACCTCCTGGCGGCAATCGTATACCATTTCTGCCGTTTCCATCGCCATACGATGCCCCGCACGACCGGGGTTGGCACTGTGGCGGAGAGCCTGTCCCACCGCCTTTATCACCGACGGCGGCTTCGGCCAGGTTGTCGCCGCATTATCCCAATACATTCTCTCACCTCCTATATCGCATCGCGGATCCGTATGACACGGACACCTCGTTCTTTCAATATGCGCACAGCGCGCTCCACCTGCTCGGTCACCAGCAGGCTAAAGCCGCAGCCGTCACCCTCGGACGCTTTTGTGTCCCTATGCATATAGGCCCGTATACCCTCTGCCTCCAGCAACCGCCGCCCCCGCATTGCATTGGTAATAGAGCCAACCAGTATATAATGATTTTGTTCCATATTTCTCCCTCCCGTCCGAATGCTCTATATCATCCTATGCGCGCCTACTCTATGAGGGAACAAAATCCTTCTTGACGAACGCGCAAATTTGGGGTATCATTACAACAGATTAACGAAGGAGTGATTACTATGTCCGAAGAATACGGTAACAATATTGTTTCTGTCCTCGATGACGAGGGCAACGAGCATCAGTTTGAGCTGCTGGACGCCATCGAGACCGATGAGGGTCGCTACGTAGCTCTGCTCCCCATTTACACCGAGGCAGAGGCTGCCATCGAGGACGACGGCGAGCTGGTCATCCTCGAGGTGGTTAACGACAACGGCGACGATCTGCTGGTTCCCATCGAGGACGACGATATGTTCGAGACCATTGCCGCGGCATTCGAGGAGCGCCTGAGCGAGTATTATGAAATCAACGAGATCGAGGAGCCCGAGACTCCGCTGAGTTGATCTTATCCTGCTGTGCTCGCGGACTGCTGTCTTTTAACCCTACTACACTTTGTCAACGGGAATCCTGCTCCGTCCCCGGAGCGCAGACCTCCCCGATCATTCGGGACGAAGGGAGCCGGAAAGGGACGGGCGATGCCCACCTGCTTAACTAGTAGCAGGTTATGCCGACAGCATTACGACACGGCGGGATACAAGAAACATAAAGAAGACCCGACACCGCGTGGTGTCGGGGCTTTTATCATTTATGTTTCTTTGTTTTTCTTCTACCGCCGAGATCCACGCAGACAACTCCTGTGAACTCACTTATGATATTTCCCGCCGGATGAAATCTGAAAGGCACGATAGATCTGCTCCAACAGCATCACACGCGCCAACTGGTGCGGAAAAGTCATCGGCGACATAGACAAGCGAAAGACCGCACGGCTTTTCACCGCGTCGGACAGACCCCAGGATCCGCCGATGACAAAAACGATGTGACTGGTTCCCTCCACCGCCATCTTCTGCATACGGGCAGATAAGGCAGGCGAATCCATCTCCTTGCCCTCAATGCACATAGGTATCACCGCGCAATCCTTGGGCAGGCGCTCCAGCAGACGCTTTCCCTCCGCCTCTATAGTTGCGGCAATCTGTGCCGGCGAGGGGTTATCTGGCAAACGTTCCTCCGCTACCTCATACAAAGAAAAACGGCAAAAAGCACCCAGACGCTTTTCGTACTCGGCGCAGGCATCCCGCCAATACGCCTCTTTCAGTTTTCCGACGCAAAGGACAGTAATATTCAGCATAGGGCACCTCCGTCAGAAATAAGTCACCGGATCATCCCCTGTCGGCTTGGCCACCGACAGAAGATAATCTCTGCCCTCTGTCGCACCGCAGGCCGCCAGCGCCGAGCAAGCGCACTCGCGGGCGGTGGCGGGGGTGTTGTTCTGCTCGCTCAGGTGAGCCAGCACAATGCGGTTAGCGCCGGCCTCCAGCAATGCCGGCAGAATGGCGGCGCAGTCCTGATTGGACAGGTGTCCCCCATCGCCGCGAATGCGCTGAATAAGCCACGGCGGGTAGGGACCGTTGCGCAGCATAATCGGATCGTGATTGGATTCAATGTGCAGGAATTGACAGCCCTTAATGGTGTCGAACACCGTCTGGGGCACGTAGCCCAGGTCGGTGGTCATCGCCAGAGAACGTCCATCCTCGGAGTCAATGCGATAGCCGTAGCACTCACGGCTGTCGTGAGGGGTATTAAAGGGAGTGATCTCCAGACCCGCAATAGACAGTTTTTTATCCGTAGGCAATATGTACAACGGCTGATTAGCAGATAGCTTATCCTGCTCGGTCAGGGCGTCCAGCGTGCCGGCAGAAGCCACCACGGGCCATCCGAACTGCTTGCCGAGCACCCGCAGACCGGCAACGTGATCGGCATGCTCGTGGGTCAGCAGTACAGCACGAATGGTGTCGGGGTCAATACCCCGCTCCTGTAACGCCGTGCGAATCCGCTTCGCAGACACGCCGACGTCGATCAAAACACCTCCGTCCGCTGTGCCGACGTACGTACAGTTACCGGAGCTGCCGCTGAACAATGAACAATAGCGGAGCATATTCCCCCTCCTCTCTGAAAAAATGCCGCAGAACCCAGCAACGGAATTCTGCGGCTATTTTTTGTCATCAATTCTCGTCCGGATCCTCCACCAAACAGATGTCGGCACCCAAACGGGTCAATTTGCTAACAATATTCTCATACCCGCGCTCGATGTAACGGATATTACCGATTTCGGTGACGCCCTCGGCAGCCAGACCGGCGATCACCATCGCCGCACCGGCGCGCAGGTCCATCGACATCACCGTGGCGGCAGTCAGCTTCTCCACGCCGTAGATGGTGGCAGTATTGCCGTTGACCTCAATGTTCGCACCCATACGGAGCAGCTCCTCCACATAGCGGAAACGATTCTCCCATATACCCTCGGCGATATGGCTGACGCCGTCGGCGGTGGACAGCACCACCGCGATCTGCGGCTGCATATCCGTGGGGAATCCGGGGTGCGGCATAGTCTTAATGTTGCAATGTTGGATAGGACCGTTGCAGCGCACGCGCACCGCATCATCCATCTCCTCTACCCATGCGCCCATCTCCACCAGCTTGGCGGTGATGGACTCCAGGTGCTTCGGGATGACGTTACGCACCAGCACGTCGCCGCGGGTGGCCACCGCCATCGCCATATAGGTACCAGCCTCGATCTGGTCGGGGATGATGGAATAGGTGGCGCTGTGCAGATACTGGGTGCCGCGGATCTTGATCACGTCGGTACCTGCGCCGCGGATGTCGGCGCCCATTGTATTCAGAAAATTGGCCAGGTCAACGATATGCGGCTCCTTGGCGGCATTCTCGATGATGGTCATACCCATCGCCTTAACCGCCGCCAGCATAATGTTAACGGTCGCGCCCACGCTGACGGTATCCAGATAAATGGAATTACCCATCAGCTGGTTACACTGCACCTTGATAAAGCCCTCTTCCTCAGGGATCACGTCGGCACCCAGAGCGCGGAAGCCCTTAAGATGAAGATCCATAGGACGCTCGCCGAACCAGCAGCCGCCCGGCATCGGGACGCGGGCGCTGCCGCGCTTGCCCAGCAGGGCGCCGATGAAATAATAGGACGCCCGCATATTGCGCGCCAGCTCATCGTCCACCGAGTCGGTATTCACCGTCGTTGGATCGATCTCCACCGTGTGGTCATCCACACGAGTTACCACAGCTCCTAAGGATTCGATCAATTGCAACGAGGTAGTCACATCCTTAATCGCGGGAATATTCTCGATACGGCAAGGCTCGTCCGACAACAAAGCGGCGGGCAGGATCGCCACAACGGCGTTCTTTGCTCCGCTGATGTCCACGGCACCGGATAAGGGGATGCCACCCTTAATCTTGTATTTTCTCAATCAAAACACCCCTAGTCATTGTTCATTAGGCAAGGGTCAAACGCCGCACACACAGAACGGCAGTTACATTCTGACATATTATATCACAGGTAGATAGAAAAGTAAATACAAGATTTCACAATTTTAACGGATTCCTTACCCCTCATAGCGCAGAGCGTCTACCGGCTTCAATCCGGACGCTCGATACGCCGGATACGCCCCGAACAGCATACCCAACAGCATGGTCAGCAGCACCACGCCCAACAATTGAGCGACGGGAAAAACGGCAGGATAGCCCAACAATCGGCAACCGATAAACACCGCTCCGCAGCCGAGCAGCACGCCAACCAAGGCGCCGCACAAGCTCAACAACAATGCACCCGCCAAAAACTCCCACATAATCCGATTCCGCGAGGCGCCGATGGCTTTCTTGACACCGATCTCTCTCGTCCGTTCGTTCACAGAGGACAGCATCACAGTCAGTATACCAAAGCCGGACACCAACAGCGACACCGCACCGATCGCCGTCAGCGCCAGGGACACAATGTCCATCATATTCTCCAACCGTTCCCTCTGCCCCGCCAGATCCTCGGTCATCAGGGTGCCGGATACCTGTCCGCTGCCGGTCAAAACGCGGCGTATTGACGTTACCGCCGCTTCAGATTCCTCCCCCTGCATCAGTCTCACCGCTATCTGGTCAAAGCCGGTGTCACCCGTCACCATCTGCTGGGAGGTGTACGGCAGGTAAATCATATAGGGAATGAGCGCCGTTACGTTCTGCAACAGGCTGCTGCCGGTGGCAGACACCCCCACCACCGTTACATCCATCGCTCCCTCTCCGTAAATCACGGTAAAGGACTGCCCTACCACGTTTGAACGCCCGTAAATATCCTTTGCCAGGTTTTCATCCACCACACAAACGGCGGCCTCCTCCGCCACGTCACGATGGGACAGCATCCGACCGTGCAAGAGTTCCAATGAAATCACCTGATCGCCACCGGCATCAATGCCGCAGGACATAGCCGCATACCCGTCGCCGCCAACCGAAACCGACACGAACTCAACGGTCAGCGGCATCGCCGCCCGCACCGACGGCAGAGCGCGAATGGAGGTGAGCGAGCCCTCCTCCAATCCCTCAGAGCTGCTGACCGACAGACCGTTCATACCCATATTTTCCAGCTCGTCCCCCACGGCGGAGGTGCCGATGCGCCCGATGCATAGAATCAGCACCACCATCGCGGTACCGATGGCGATGCTGCTGATGGTCAACAAAGACCGTAGCCGTTTGCGCCCCAGTGCTATCCAGGCGCTGCACCACACCCCGTTCACTGCTTCTCCTCCGTTATCTTTATGATCTGCCCCTCGGTGACCTCATCAGGACATAGGATGACCGTCACACCGTGCCACTCCGAATCCGTCAGCACGACGCCATCGGGCGCCTGATACACGGGCGACAACCGTTTCAGATACACCGTATCGTTATCGCACACGTAAACGTAATCGCCCTGCTCGTCACTAAGCACCGCCTCATAAGGGATGACAAATCCATCCTCGGTCACCGACGTGATGACCGACGCTTTCGCCGTCAGCCCCAGTCGCAGAGAGGAATCCACCTCGCCGTCCCGTAGCCTAACGACGCCTTCCACGACCGTTCCATTCTCCGCCTCTGTCAAGGCAGCGGAAGAGATCTCTGTCAATTCACCCTCGTAAACCTCCTTGAGAAAGCCTTCTCCCTTTACCCGAACCTGCATACCCTTTTTCAGCTGTTTCAGATCCTTCTCGCGTATACCGATGCGCACCCGTACATCGTTGTCACCGGCGATAACCGCACACGGAGTTCCTGCCTCCAGCGTTTCGCCCGCCAGGGCATTCACGCTCACCACAATGCCGTCAATGGGAGCCGCAAACGCATCCCTCATACCCGCCAGTACCACCTGCTGGGAGGGGTCGATGAGCGACTGACGGGTGGCCTCAAGGTCGATGGTGGCCAATACGTCCCCCTTGTTCACCCGTTGCCCCGCCTTGACAGACACGCGACCGATCTCACACGAAATCGGTGCAAATACGGCCGTACCATCTGCAGCCTCCACCACGCCCATGCAGGACACCGTCTGCTCAACCTGCCGCGGAGACAGCGTTACACCCTCCACGGTCACCACATCGTTACGTCCCATATTCATCGCCAGCACCACCGCCGCAAACGCGACGGCCAATCCCATGACAATCCATCGTTTTTTCATATCGTCACCTCACAATTATTCTGTTCTATTGTGCGGTGGGATGGTCGAAATATGTGTGGAGTATGTTGAATTCATTCAATTTCTGTGATACAATTGATTAAGACTGAACTGTGAGGTGATTCCTGTGACCATTATTGAGTGCTTTGAAAACACGCCCTTTGAGAATACCATCAGTGCATTGACGGCCAAACCCGACAAAATCATCTACGTGGGCGCCGATCCGAATATGGAAAACCGCATTCAAAAACTCATGCGGTTTCTCGCCGATAAAAGCATCACTCCTCAAATCGACATACGCTTCATTGATAAAAACAATCTGCAGAGCATCGTTGCGGAATTGACCGATATTATCACCCACGAATCCGACTGCATCGTGGACATCAGCGGCGGTGAGGATCTGGTGCTGATGGCGGTCGGTATGGTGTACCAGCAGTACCGCCACACCCATCCGTTTAAGCTGCAGCGGGTGGACGTTACCACCGGCCGCATCATCGATTGTGATGGAGATAATTGGACCACCTTTTCCGGTGACATCGCCATGTCCGTGGACGAGCTCATCTCCCTGCACGGCGGCGTGATCGTCCCCGAGAGTCCTCAGCCGGACGCCTGTGCCGATGCGGCGGACATCCATCAGCTGTGGAACATCAGCAAGCAGGATTCGGGGAAATGGAACCGATTCATCGGATACTTAAACGAATTTCGCGGAAGAAGCAACGCCGGCAGTGCGGCGCTATCCTTTCAGGTTGACATAGGACGACTCAAAAGCACCGTGAAGGATTTTCAAAACAAGTTTGACACGGTGGAAGCCTATCTGAAACGGCTTAATGCGGATGGACTCATTAACGATTACAGCACCTCCAACAACCGACTGAAATTCACCTACAAAAACCCATTGGTCAGCCGCGCTATGAGCCGCGCGGGCAACATCCTGGAGATGAAGGTGTATTTTGAGGCCCGCGACCTGATGGTGGACGGCAAGCCGTATTTTAACAGCTGTTATCTGGGCGTTAACATCGACTGGGACGGCGTCCTGCACGCATCCTGGCAACGGGAAAAGGATACCCGTAACGAAATCGACGTGGTAGTGATGCGGGGTCTGACGCCGGTATTTATCTCCTGCAAAAACGGCAACGTCCAGGAGGGCGAGCCCTATAAGCTCTGCGCCGTGGCGCACCGCTTCGGCGGCAAGCACGCTAAAAAGGCGTTGATTGCCACCGATTTCACCGAATCCAAAAAATCCGAGCTGGCCCTATTGCAAAGAGCGGAGGATATGAATTTCGTTTTTGTGCCCGAAGCGGCACAGCTATCCGACACCGATTGGAAGAATCTACTGATACAGTTGGCATAAACAAAGCCCTTAGGTCAAACGACCTAAGGGCTTTGTTTTATAGGTATTTGTTGTCCTCTATCTGGGAGGCATCCTGCGTAGCAGCCAATTGCTCCAGCACCTGTTCGGGGGTGGTGGCAACCGTATACAGCTGCAGACACGACTCCTGCATAAAGCGCTCCTCCACCGTGTGCTCCAGCACCTCCAGCAGTTTATCGTAATATCCGTTGATATTGAAAATGATAATGGGCTTATTGTGACGAGCCAACTGCCTGAGGGTATAAATCTCAAAGAATTCCTCATAGGTGCCGATGCCGCCGGGGGTGACCACAAAGGCATCCGAGCGCTCGTCCATAATCTGCTTGCGCTGGCGCATGGTGTCGGTATACACGATCTCGTCACAGTGCTCATACAGGATACCGTCCACCTTGAAAAAGGACGGTACCACACCGACAATGTGACCGCCGCCGCGGGTCATCCCCCGCGCCACAGCCCCCATCAGACCGGAGCCGCCGGCGCCGTATACCAGGGTGTGCCCCTCAGCCGCCAGCCGCTCGCCCAAGGTTTCCGTCAGTGCAATATAGGACGGGTCGATCTGAGTGCTGGATGCACCGAATACACATACGTTCATTCGTTTTCCTCCATCTGTTTGTACAATGCCGCCGCAATATCCTGCATCCGTTTTTCATCCACCTTGCACACACGGCGGTCGTAGCTGACCAAACCGTTGGTTTCGTCCTCCACATCCGATAGCTGCGTATACACCGCGCCGCACAGACCCTCTTTTACGGCAGGAATGATCTCCATCAAATACAACCATTCCAGGTCGTCCATATACTTGTCCGCTTGATCGTACAGGCGATAGCCGTAGGTTTGGTCGGTGTTGGACACGTGACCCGTCGGCTTATAGGAATAGCCGCCGAATTCCGACAGGAACACCGGCTTTTCCCCGCGCACAAAGCGGTAGGGCTTAAAATACACGTGCTCGCTGACCACGTCACTCTGCGCCCCCTTAAACCAGCCGGAGGCGGTGTCGATAAATCGGGTGGTGTCCAGCTGCCGAAGCCGCCAATACATATTGTCGCTGTCGAACTGTCCCCATCCCTCGTTAAAGATGGTCCACCCGATAATACACGGGTGGGCGTCCAGTTGCTCCACCGTGCGCTCCATTGAGGCGATAAACGCCGCCCGACTCTTCGGGTTGCGGTGCAGGTGCTTATCTGCTAACCGCTTTAATCCTACGGTGGGTAACGCGGTGTCCCGCAGGAAGGAATAACGACCGTTATTCACCATATCCTGCCACACCAGCATACCCAGGCGGTCGCACTCATAATAGAACTGCTGCGGCTCGATTTTAATGTGTTTGCGCAGGGTGTTGAACCCCAGTCGCTTCATCTCCGAAATGTCCCAACGGTAATCCTCGGGAGTGGCGGGAGTGAACAGACCGTCGCTCCAGTAGCCCTGGTCCAGGACGGCATGGATAAACAGCGGTTTTCCGTTTAGACACATACGGGGAATCCCGTGGATATGACGAATATCCAATGTCCGCAGCGCAAAATAAGACTCCACCCGATCGTCGGCGGTTTCCACTACGTACTCGTACAGATACGGGTCATCGGGACACCACAGACGCGGCTCCGGAATGGTGAGCTCTGCCCTGCCATCCTGCAAAGGAGTCAGCAGGTTTCCGCCGGGCGTCTTGACCGTCACAACGCCGTCGGACACGCCCTCGGCGACAATGGTAACGCCATCGTCCGTGACCACCGTGTTAAGCGACCGCACGTACTCTGTGGGCACGCTCTCCAGCCACACCGTCTGCCAAATACCGGAAACGGGCGTGTACCACATTCCGCCGCGGTTGTACTTCTGCTTACCATACGGCAATATGGCATCCTTCAGATGGTCGGTCACCTGAATGTCGATGGTGTTTTCATCGGCGAGAACGTCGGTAATATCCAACACGAAGGGGTCATATCCACCGCTGTGCTCACCCACGTAGCGGTCGTTCACGTACACCCACGCGGTCTGGTCCGCCGCCCCGATATGGAGCAGTACGCGATCCTTTTTGAACCCCTCGGGCAGTACAAAGGTCCGCCGATACCAGAGATGGCTTCCGTCAGCGGGCACCCGATGCACGCCAGAAAGCAGGCACTCAGGACAGAAAGGCACACGGATGGACTCCGTGAACTCCGTAGGGGCAGACTCTCCGTCGGCCGTCACCGTAAAATCCCACCACCCGTTAAGGTTGAGATACGAATCCCGCTTCATCTGCGGACGGGGGTACACGTCCCACGGTGTCGCGTTCGGCTGGGCAGCCAATCGTTCGCCGGAGGGCGTATACAGGTCATTCAGCTGCTTTTTGGGCATCCGCACTCTCCCCTTTCGTCCGCCGCAGAATCGGAATCAGCGCCACAAACACCAACACCGCCACCACCGCGGCGGCCATAAAGATGTTGGCGTTGGGCACAAAGGAAACCGTGCCGTCGTTATTGGTGATGGTGTCCGCGTTCTTCAGCACCGCCGCACCGATGGCGGGACCGATAATGCCCGGCACCAGCACCTGCGCCACAATGCGCAGACCCTGGAACATACCCGCCTTATTCTCGGGGGTGTAGGTGCGCATCATCGCGCCGAACACCGCCATACCCGCCAGGTAGCCGGTCATCATCAGCAGAGAGCCGATAAACACCGGTACCGTACTGCGGCAGACGTACAGCACCGCATAGCCCGCCATCAGCAGACCCAGCGCCGGCAGCACCGACCGCGTAAAGCCAAAGCGGTCGTACAACCGACCGTAGAATGCGGTGGCCACCGATGCCAACACGATAGCGGGTGCCATAATCAATACGTAATTCTCCATATTCAGAGATACTTGGTAATACAGAATCAAGTACGGCATAAAGATCTGGATGGAAATGCCGAACACGGCAAAGGCCGCCAGCGTAGCGTACAAAACAGGGTTTTGCTTCATCACGGAGGGGCGGAAGCCGTAGACGATGTTGCGGAAATAATGCCGATTATCGGGAATCTTGACCGCCGTATCGCGGATGAGGAACAGCCCCAAAATACCGATGAGCACCACCGCACCGCCGATAATCAGGAAAATGGTGGTCCAACTGGAGGTCAGCGATAGATCGAAGGACATAAACCCGCCGAACACCACCAGAATCGCCACCAACGGCATCATAGCGTTGATTCCCTCGGCAGCACCGCGGTTGGTATGATCGGTGGAATCCGTCAACCAGGCATTAAAGCAGGCATCGTTGGCAGAGGAGCCGAAAAAAGTCATAATGCAATCCAGAATGATGACCAGCGTAACGCCCGTCGCCGCCGCAGAGGCAGCGGGAACCAGGTGGGTCAGATAATCCACGCGAATCAGCGAAAAGGCGGCGATGGACAGTCCCCACAGGATATAACCGCCGCAAATAAACGCCTTGCGCCGCCCCACCTTGTCGGACAGAGCGCCGATAAGAAGCGTGGTAACCGTTGCCGCTATAGCGCTGGCAGACACCATCGTCGAAATGTCAGCAGCCGAAGCGTTAAACATCTCGTAAATGAAGACGTTGAAATACATATTCTCAACGACCCACGCCACCTGTCCGGTGAGTCCGAAAATAATCAGCGCCAGCCAAAAACCGGCGGCATTTTTCGTGCGTTTCACAGAAAAGCACCTCCAAAATAATGGGAATTTTACAAAAAATGCGGCGTCTTACCACAGCAAGACACCGCATTCAATGATAAACAATATGAGAAAACGAACGGTATCTGAATGTCAGAAAAGCGCTTGGTTAAAGGGCTTATCGTGTGTAAAGCCAAAAGCCTTTACGGTGCTTTATGCCCTTTACAAAACGTTTCTACATAGCGATCAATGGCCTCTTCCATAACCTTGATGGCGTTAGCACGGGGGGTCACCTCGTCCACCGCCGTCGCCTTGTTCTCCAGGTTCTTATACACCGTGAAGAAATGGCGCATCTCATCAAAAATGTGGCGGGGCAGGTCGCTGATATCCGTATACATATTATAATTGGGATCATTGAAAGGAATGGCCACGATCTTCTCGTCGTTATGACCGCTGTCGATCATATTGATAACGCCAATGGGGTACGCCCGCACCAGCGACATAGGCTCCAGCGGCTCTGCGCACAGCAGCAGCACGTCCAGCGGGTCGCCGTCATCACCGTATGTACGAGGGATAAAGCCGTAGTTGGCGGGATAATGGGTTGAGGTATACAGAATACGATCCAGAAGAATAAGGCCGGTCTCTTTATCCAGTTCATACTTTTTCTTGCTTCCCTTGGGTATCTCAATGACGCAGATGAAATCATCAGGATTGATACGAGAAGGGTTGATATCATGCCAAATATTTCCCATAAAAAACCGCTCCTTTACTTGGGATGGACTCATTTTATCACAGGTCGTGGAGAAAGTCAAAATCACTCGATCAACATACCGGGACCGAAAGCGCGGGGCAACAACTCGCCCAAGGTGCACTCCTCGTATTCCGTTTCGCTCTGCACCAGCAGAATGGGGAAATCC
Organism: Acutalibacteraceae bacterium; assembly: GCA_045542015.1. GTDB lineage: Bacteria > Bacillota > Clostridia > Oscillospirales > Acutalibacteraceae > UBA5905. The sequence continues at coordinate 2,854 of JAZQKF010000054.1, read as the reverse complement.
GGAGAGCAAAACTCCGCCAGCACCTGACGGCATACGCCACAGGGCGGTGTGGCAGGCGCAATATCGGCACCCTTGCCCCCCACGATCGCCAGCATAACGAACTCCCGCTCACCGTCAGCAACGGCGCTGAACAGCGCCGTGCGCTCAGCGCACACGGTGGGTGTGTAGGATGCGTTCTCAATGTTACAGCCGCTATACACCTTGCCGGAGGCGGTCAGTAGAGCGGCACCCACGCAAAACCCGGAATAGGGCGCGTAGGATCTGCCTTTCGCCTCAATGGCCTTACGGCACAATTCCTGTTTTGTCATCGGTTTCACCCTTTCAGTAGTTGATTCAGCTGGCTCTCCCCTGCCCCGTCATAGGGTACGGACAGATACTCCGCCACGGTGGCGGCAATATCCGCATAGGTGGGGCGAGTGCCCAGATTTACCGGCTGAATACGGTCGCCGTACACAATCCACGGTACGTATTCGCGGGTATGATCGGTGTGGCTGTCACCGGGATCGCAGCCGTGGTCGGCGGTAATCATCAGAATATCGTCCGGCTTCATCTGCTCCATAAACGACGGCAGCCAACGGTCAAAGGCGGTCAACGCCGCTGCATAGCCGTCCACGTCCTGACGATGACCGTACAGCATATCAAAGTCCACCAGATTCACGAAACAAAGACCCTCAAAATCGGTCTTGACCGCCTTCAGCGCCATTTCCATGCCCTCGCGGTTGCTGTGAGTCAAATCGCAGCGGGTGATGCCGCGGGCGGCGAAAATATCACTGATCTTGCCCACACCCCACGCCGTCAAGCCGGCGTCCGATACGGCGTCCACCAGCGTGCGTGACGGGGGCTCCAGCGAAAAATCGCGCCGATTGGCCGTGCGCGCGAAGTTTGGAGCCTGCCCCGCAAAGGGACGGGCGATCACACGGCCGACGCCGTGCTCGCCCTGCAGGATCTCGCGTGCCATTCGGCAATACTCATACAGCGTTTCGGTGGGCACCACGTCCTCGTGGGCAGCGATCTGGAACACGCTATCCGCAGAGGTATACACGATCAGGTCACCGGTATCCAGATGCTGCTGACCGTAATCCTCGATCACCTTGGTACCGGAATAAGGCTTATTGCACAACACGCCGCGACCGGTAGCCGCCGAAAAGGCGTCCAGTACCTCCTGCGGGAATCCATCGGGATACGTGGGCAACGGCTTCTTGGAAATGACGCCGGCGATCTCCCAGTGACCGATGGTGGTATCCTTACCGGCAGAGGACTCTGCCAGTCGCGCCACCGCAGCGGTGGGAGCGGATTCGGACGGCAGGTAGTCCTGACCGTCGATATTGCCCAGACCCATCTTCAGCAGGTTATCCGCGCGATACGCGGCAGAGCCGGAGATGCGCCGCATGGTGTGGCAGTCGCGGTCGCCAAAAGCCGCGGCATCCGGCAATTCGCCGATACCGCAGGAATCCAGAACGATCAAAAAGACCCGTTTCACGGTCATCTCCCCTTTCAGCCCAGAGCCTTGGCGGTCTTCAGGGCCAGTTCCATCATCTGTGTAAAGGAATTCTGGCGCTCCTCGGCGGTGGTGGCCTCTCCGGTAACGATATGGTCAGACACGGTGCAAATAGCCAGCGCCTGCTTGCCGCAGCGGGCGGCGTTCATATACAGCGCAGCAGCCTCCATCTCAATCGCCATCACACCCATCTTTGCCCAGGCTGCATTCGCGGCGGCACCGTTATCGGCATAGAAGGTGTCAGAGGACAGCAGGTTACCCATATGGGTGGTCAGCCCCATTTCGTCGGCAATATCGGCACAGGTGCGCAGCACAGAGTAGCTGGCAATAGGCGCAAAGGTGCCGGGCAGACCGTACTGAGAGGCAAAATTGGAATTGGTGCAGGCGCCCATACCCAGTACGATGTCGCGCACATGGATATTCTCGTTAAGGGCACCGGCGGAGCCGACACGAATAATGGTCTTAACGTCAAAGAAATTGAATAGCTCGTAGGAGTAAATGCCGATAGAAGGCATACCCATACCGCTGGCCATCACCGATACCGGCACGCCCTGATAGGTGCCGGTATAGCCATGGATACCACGGACATTATTCACCAGCCGCGGGTTCTCCAAATAGGTTTCCGCAATAAATTTTGCGCGCAGGGGATCACCGGGCATCAGCACGGTGGGAGCAAAATCAGCGGGGGTTGCATTGATGTGAGGGGTAGGACAGTTAGCCATATATATCGTTCCTTTCGTTTAGAAATGATTTTGATACCTGTTTTAGTGTGCGCGGAGATCCATATTCAAGATATCCCACAGCCAATCCGGAGCTTCGCCCCAGGAATAGACGATGTAGTATCCGGCAGTCTCCGGCTCGGTGCGGAAGGATAGCGACCCGTCCATACCGTCCGCCTCGATGCGGGGCGTCGTCTGCTGCTCGATTCTGCAATCAAACAAACTCTTGCGATAGGTGGCGTAATGTGTGTTGAGTTGATCGAGGGTCAGGTCACTTTTGATGAGGATAGCTCCGAAATATTGCATTCCGTTGCCGTTGCCCACCAGTTTTCCCGCCACAGAGGTGGACTCTACCAACTCGGTCTGCTCCGGTAGCGGGATATCCTTGAGTCGATTCTCCACGCCCAGAGCCACCGCATTGTTGCCGATGGGGATGGCGATGGCAATCACCAGTAACATCACCGCCACCGCGATCATCGTCGTGCGTATCACCAGCCGCAGCTTGTCCTTGTTCCGATCGCTCATAGCCATCCCACTCACCGCCTTTGTTTTTTGTTAATTTATATATTAACATAAAAATCAGTTCGATGCAATACGAAAAATCACACCGCCCCACAGGTGGGGGGATTTTTTGTTA